>NZ_JBDNFF010000178.1:0-29734 GCF_041689975.1 Gemmatimonas sp. | reverse complement strand
CGGATCGAGACGGCCGCGCTGCCGCCGAGCAACCTGGTGTTCCTGATTGATGTGTCCGGGTCGATGAACCAGTGGAACAAGCTGCCATTGGTAAAGTCATCGCTGCGACTATTGGTCGATCAGCTCCGCCCGCAGGATCACGTCGCGCTCGTGGTGTACGCCGGCGCGGCGGGACTCGTGCTGCCCAGCACCAGCGGTGAAGAGAAGGCGACCATCGCCACTGCAATTGATCGGCTCGAAGCCGGTGGCTCCACCGCCGGAGGCGCGGGCATCGAGCTCGCCTACCGTACGGCGCGCGAGCATTTCAAGCCCAACGGCAACAACCGCGTGGTCCTGGCCACCGACGGCGATTTCAACGTGGGTGCCAGCAGCGACGGCGACATGGAGCGCCTCATCGAGAGCAAACGTGCCGAGGGTACGTACCTCACCGTACTCGGCTTCGGTGAGGGCAATTACCAGGACGCGAAGATGGAGAAGCTCGCCAAGCGCGGTAACGGCAACTACGCGTACGTGGACGACATCGCCGAAGCACGTAAGGTATTGGTGAAGGAGATGGGCGCGACGCTGGTGACCGTAGCCAACGACGTAAAGCTGCAGGTGGAGTTCAATCCGGCCGCGGTACGCGCCTATCGCCTGATCGGCTACGAAGACCGTCTGCTCGCCATCGAAGTTTTCACGGACGACAAGAAGGACGCGGGTGACATGGGAGCCGGACATGCAGTGACAGCGCTGTATGAAGTGGTGCCCACGGGTGTGACCGGCACGATCACGCTGCGTGGCCAGGACTCGCTGCGATACCAGGTGCCGAGTAACGACGCACCGCGTACGACCGCGACGAAGAACGAGCTGATGTTCGTCCGTATGCGGTACAAGACGCCGGGGGAAAGCGCGAGCAAGCAGCTCACACAGGCCGTGATCGACACAGGTCGTGGCAGCGTTTCGAGCGACTTCCGCTTCGCGGCGTCAGTGGCCGCGTTCGGGATGGTGCTGCGCAACTCAGAACACAAAGGCACGGCGACGCTGCGGTCGGCACTGGAGATGGCACGCGGGGCACGTGGAGAAGACGAAGGAGGATACAGGGCGGAGTTCGTCGGCATGCTCAGGCGGCTCATCAACAGCGAACGGCGCTAGGAATGACGGGCGCCAGGAATGAGGGGCGCCAGGAGTGAACCGCGCCAGGAATAAACAGCGTGAGAGCGAAACAGCGCTGTCCCACGTTGTTCATCCGTTCCGCAGTTTACTCCTAGCGCCGTTCACTCCTGGCGCCCTTTATTCCTAGCGCCCCTTATTCCTAGCGCCGTCTATTCCTAGCGCCCCGAGCCGTTCAAGACCCCCATGCGTCTCCTCTTCTGTCTCTGCCTCGCCGCCGCGCCCTCCCTCAGAGCGCAGGCTCCCGTTCGTACCGCCGACCCTGCGGTGCGCGGCGTCCCCCTCAGCGAGTTCCCGCGCTTCGTGAAGCTGAGCGACAAGGTCTACGGCTATGAAGAGATCCGTCAGCCCGGCTTTACGACGGTCAGTCTCGTTGTGATCGGACGCAATGGCGTGCTCGTGGCCGATGGACAGGGTAGCATGCAAGCCACGCAGACCATGCTCGACAAAATCAAGACGATCTCGCCACTGCCGGTGAAGTGGTACGTGGTGGGCTCCGATCACGGCGATCATACGGCGGGCAACAGTGTGCTGCCGAAGGACATTCGGTTCGTGGTACACGCCAACTCTCTCGTGCAGCTCGAGAAAGATTCGGCTGCCGCGGTGGCCGGCAATCGCCCGGCGGTGATCGTGCCGCCGGCGGCCATGAAGAGCGACAACGAGACCATCGATCTTGGTGGCATCAGCGTGCGCGTGCGCTTTCTCGGACGCGCGCACACCGGGGGCGACCTCATGGTAGAAGTGCCATCGGAGAAAGTGCTGTTCATGAGCGAGGCGTACCTCAACCGTGTCTTCCCTGCCATGCGTTCGGCCTACGGCGCTGAGTGGGTGCGTACGATTGACCGTGCCCTCGCGCTCGAGAACGTGGACCGGTTCATTCCGGGACACGGCTTCATCGAAGATGCGAAGGCGTCGCGTGAAGAACTGATCACGTTTCGCGAAGCGCTCGTGGCGGTGATCGACGAAGTGAAGCGGCTCAAGGCAGCGGGACTCACCGTGGATCAGGCGATCGCGCAGGCAAACTGGGGCCCGTACGCGAAGTGGTTCCTGGCGGAACAGCAAAGCCCCATCGCTATCCGTCGCTTGTGGACGGAACTCGATGGGGCTTCGAAGTAAAGCGACGTATATCGAGGTAACGATGGCGCGCGTCGTTTAGCTGATCGCGACGCGATCCGTTCGCAGCACGCGACTGACCAGGCCGGCAAACCCACCGGCCTGCAGTGCCGGCAACACGAGCGTGGCCACCAGCACCGCCCATCCGGGCAGCGAGAAATTGCGTCCGATCATCGCCGCGAACTCCATGAGCGCCGCGCCGCGCTCGGCCGCCACTACCAGCAACACCGCCGCCGCCATTGCTGCCGAAAGTGCACCGGCGCGAATCGCGCCGCCCTGCCGAAACAGCACGCCGGTCAGCACGCCGGCCACGGCCGCGCCCCACACGCCCAGGAAGCGCTGCGCGACGAACTGCAGCAACACCGCGCTGATGAAATTCCTCCACATAGTGAGCGGCCCGGTCAGCGTTGAAGCGTGAGCACGGCGCGCGTATCCGACGCCGCCAGATCCTTCGCGCTGCGCGGGGTGCGCACGCTGTCGAGCTGTCCGTTGGCCCACATGGCATAGCGATCGAGGTAGCGTGTGCTGGCAGGATTACCACTCTGCCCGCCCGGATACACGGCGCGAATGCGCGGCTCCTTGTCCATCTCGACCACCATACGCCAGCTGGCGCCGAAATTCGCGCGCTTCGAGCCCACCGACGGATTGAGCGTGCCGCGTCCGCCGTCGATCGGCATTTCCGGCGCCGCAAATCCCGCGAGCCGTAGCAGATGATTCGGCCGCGCCGGCGCCACACGTCCCCATGTCCACGGGGTCTTCACCGGATCACCGTACTCGGTGACCAACGTGTCGTACGCCGCACGCAGTGCCTTCGCGAGAATCACGTTGCGATCCTCGCGCACGTCACTCGTCCGACGGTCGTCCCACCATCCGTTGGCCGAATCGGCCAACAGCTGCAGCAGTCGCGACTCAGTCGGCGTGACCGAGCGCACGTTCGACTCGGGCGCGAGGAATTCGTCGTACAGCAGCGCGGTGGTTTGCGCGACCGCAGTCTCGAACAAACGCGCGCCGGTGTTGTCCCGCGTGTATTGCCGATTCCACGAGGCCAGCAGCGTGGTGGCGGCCTTGAGGGAGGCCGAGGTGTCACCGGCCGCCATACGGGCCTGCGCCGCCGACACGAGAGCCGGGGCCAGCAGATCGGCGCGCACGCTGCCGGGATTGGTATGGAAGCTGCGCATGTCATCGGGCGTGACCGAACTGTCGGCACGGAGCAACCGATTGATCTGCAGCGCACGCCAGATCTCGAAATTCGGGTCGGGGCCCAAGTAGAGCGCGTCCTGCTGCGGATCGATCGGCTGCTGATTGGCCGACGCCAGATAGCCCTGCGCCGGATTCCTACCCTGCGGATAGCGCGACACCGGCCAGTCACCGATCCAGTCGTTCGCACGCAACCAGCCGTCACGCACTTCGGTGCCACGTCCACTGTCGGCGCGCACGGGATAGCGTCCCGTGGAGCGAATCATGATCGTGCCCGACGTGTCGGCGGTGATGAAGTTCTGCGCTGGCGCTTGATAGTACGCCGCCATCGAATCAAGAAACGCCGGCGCGGTCGTCGCGTGAAAGGCCGCGAAGTACCCCTGCAGCTCCTTCCCCGATTCCAGCACCGTCCATCGCATCGAAAGCCATTCGCGTCCCTGACGCTGCATCGGGCCGCGGTGCGTGTAATGAATCGTGTCGACGTCGATCACTTTTCCGACCTTGTCGTGATACGTCTCGATGCGCGTGTCGGTGAACTTCGTCATCACGCCATCGAGTTCATATGCCGCCGGTGCCGCGTCGTTGTCGACCTTCTCGCGCCAGAAGTCCATCACGTCGGCGCCGGTGTTCGTCGCACTCCACGCCACAGCGCGCGAATACCCGATCGGCACGCCGGGCAAGCCGGGAATCGAGACGCCACCGATTTCGAAACTGCCCGGAACCACGATGTGCACCTCATACCAAATGCTCGGCAGCGTGAGCTCGAGATGCGGATCACCGGCCAGCAACGCGTGTCCGTTGGCCGAACGCGATGGCGCGACTGCCCAGTTGTTGCTCGCGAAGGCGCGGGCCTGTTCGACGGTGGGATCGATGGCCTTGAGCCAGGACAGCGGTGACATGCCGGCCGAGGTCGTGTTCGCACGCAACGATGCCACCATGCGCGCAGCCATGGTGTCGGGCGCGCCCGGAGCGGGAATCGCCGAGAGCGCCATCCGCACAGGGTTGCGATTCACAGGCTGAATCGGCTCCTGCACCGGCGAATCAGCTTCCATCAGCGCATTCGCAGCAGCGTCGCCGACCAGGGCGCGCGCTTCGAGCAGTCCGAGTTCACCCGGTTCGCGCGCGAGGGTGTAGCCCATGCGATTGAGCACGTGCACCGAGTGCAGCGGCAGCCATTCACGCGGCGCACGATCGAGCAGCTTGTACTCCATCGGCCACTGCGCCGGTGAGAGCGACGCCCGGTACGCGTTCACGCCTTCCGCATACGCCAGCAACAACTTGCCACTCGTCGTGCCCTCACCGATGTCGCGCCACTTCCGTTCCGCCGAGCGCGGCATACCGAGCCGTCGCGTTTCCTGGTCGGCCGGCAACGCCACCTCACCGACCAACTCGGTGAGCGTGCCTTCGCCCGCGCGCGACTGAATCTCGAGCTGAAACAACCGGTCACGCGCGGTGACGTAGCCAAGCGCGCGCATCGCGTCGGCATCGGTGGTCGCGAAGATGTGCGGTACGCTGCGCGCGTCGTATCGCACGTCGACCGCGCCGTCGAGCGAAGGAATGCGGCTCGTGGCGGTGGTCGGCAGCTCGTTCGCCGCATTGGCCCACAGGCCCACTACCGGCGAGAGCAAGCCGCCCAGTGGCGGCAGCGGACCCGCTCCTACCACGCCGACGTAGGTGGTACCAATGCCAACGGCGGCACAGAGCGCCGCCGTCACCAACCGTCCCGTGGTCATGCTCACTGCGGAACTTCCTTGGCGGCTGAGAGGGCGGACCAGAGCAGTGCCGCGAGGGCACCACCGGCCAACGGTCCGACCACGGGGATCCAGGCGTAGCCCCAGTCATTGCCCCCTTTGCCGGCGATCGGCAGGATGGCGTGTGCGATGCGCGGACCGAGGTCGCGTGCCGGATTGATGGCGTAGCCGGTGGGGCCGCCCAGCGACAGGCCGATGCCCCACACCAGCGCGCCGACGAGCGCCGGACCGAGATTGGTCGCGGGTGTAGCGCCGGCCACACCGGTGCTGCCGATCGCGCTGGCGACGAGCACCAGCACCATCGTGCCGATGATCTCGCTGATCAGATTCGGCACCGGGCTACGAATTGCCGGTGCCGTGCAGAAGCAGGCGAGAATGGCGCCCTGATCGCGGGTTATTCGCCAGTGTGGGAGGTAGTGCAACCACACGAGGGTGGCACCCACGATTGCTCCCGCCATCTGCGCGGCGACATGTGCGAGAGCGTCGGGCACAGTGCGCGTGCCCATCAGCACATTGGCGAGTGTACCGGCCGGATTGATTTCACCTGGTGCACCCAGCGCGATGGCAACGAGCACGCCGCAGAGCACTGCAAATGCCCAGCCGGCGGTGATCGCGATCCACCCCGCACCGTGGGCCTTCGACTTTTCCAGCAGGACACCGGCCACCACACCATTGCCGAGTAAAATGAGCACGAGCGTTCCGACAAACTCGCCGAGCGCGGTGGACGGCATGTCCGGTCAGTTCGGTTGACGCGCAGCAGCGAACGGGAAGGCGCCGAGTCCTTCGGCTTCCATCGTGCCGGTCATCTTGTCCTTCTCGCTCATCACGCCAGTGCCGCGGATCTTGATCTGCTGTCCGCCCATGTCGTACGCGAAACCGAAGAAGATCGAGTCGCCCTTCACGACGCCGTCGAAGTTGGCGGTGCCGAGCTGCGATTCGGTGGTGCCGGACACCGAGTCACCCTTCTGTGTGACGGTCATCAGCGACTGCATCGACTGTCCCTGCGCGTCGATGGCGACGTTCCACTTGCCACCGAAGTCGGCGAACATGCGTTGCGCGGCCACGGCCGTCACAGACAACGCGAGTGCGGCCGAGACGACGGCCATACGGATCTTGGTCATGATGAGAGATCTAAAAGGTGGGAGAGGACGCTCAACGAGATCGACCGGGGTCCATGCCGTAAAAGGTATCACCAATACGGCGGTTTGCGAGCGGGGGTGTCATGCGCCAATTTGCACGCCCACGCCCCGCCCCTGCCTCATACCCCACAGTTTGCATGCCCACTCCTGCCTTCTGGCGCCGCTCTCACCGTTGGATCGGCGCGCCAGCGGCGCTTTTCCTGGCTTTCGCCTCGGTGACCGGCGTCATCGTGGCCGGTACCGAGTTTTTTGGCGAAGATGAAGCTGTGCGTGAGGCGAATCGCACGCTGGTGAGCGCTGTGCATACCGACTCCCCGCCTGACTCCTGGATGGGGGCGATCAACGCCGCCATGGCCAGCGCGGCGAAGGAAGCGCGGGGTGCGCCCATCGACAAAATCGCCATCGAATTGAAAGGCCAGGCACCCGTCATCACGATATACCTTGGCACCAACACGGGCGGCGAGGACCGTCGGCTGGTGTTCGATGCACGGACCGGGAAATTCATGCGCAGCGACGGCTACGCCGACAAGGCGTTCATCAACCGCGTGCACAGTGGCGAAGTGTTCGGCGACGGCGGGCTGGTGGCGTCGATGCTCTGGGGAACCGCCCTGTTTGCCCTCACGGTGAGCGGCTTCATGCTGTACTGGCGCCTGGCTGGCGCAAACCGTCAGGGGCGCACGGGATTAAAGCGCTGGTTCTTCTAGCCTCGGCGAGATCAGCTCAACGACACGCGCGTGGCAAGCTGGCGGCGCACCACGGCGAGGATCTGTTCGGCAGTAGACGGCTTCGGAATAAAAATTTTCGCCCGGCACCATGGTTTTGTTGGACGGGTCGAAATCCGGGTCATAACCGCTGGTAAAGACGATTGGCAGCGTCGGCTTGCGCCGTCGTAACTCGGCGGCGAGCTGCGTGCCGCTCACGCCACCGGGCATGACGAGGTCGGTGATCACCAGGTCTACCGACAGCTCGTACAGATTCCAGTGATCGAGCACCTCACGACCACTGACCGCCACGCGCACCTGATAGCCGTCGCGTTCCAGCACGCGCTGCATTAGCCGGCTCACCGTGGGCTCGTCTTCGACGACCAGCACGGTGGCGGCGACGGCGTGTTCACCCGAATCAGCGGCTTCGTCGTGAAGAATGGTTCGAAGATGCGCGGCATGTGCGTTGTTGAAGTCGCGCGCATCGCCACCGGCCAGCTGTCCGATCGCCTCCATCTTCTGACTCTGACGCGAACGCTGCTCACTCGACGACAGCGCTTCCAGCATGTGCGCGTTCGCTTCGGCCGTCTCGCGCTGCCCGCGCAGTGCCGTCGCGAGCACCAAGCCGACAAGCGCTTGCACGCCGATGTAGACCTGCAGAATCACCAGCGCATCGCTGCCACTCTTGCCGCCAAGCGAAAGCGAGTTTCCGGTAAGCAAGAGAGTCACGCCGGCACTGGCAATGCCGACGAGACTCCGGAGTGCCCCGAGCTGACCGAAGCGCAGTGTTGCCCAGAGCACGAGCAGGGACAGCATGCAGGGATGCGCCAGCAGGGCCGCGAACAACGCGTCACCGCGGAACGCCAAGAGCGATCAGACCAGCACAACACGGCGACATCACGCAGCCGCGCGAAGCGGATTGGCGACGAGGTGAACCGACGCAGCAGCCACTCGGCGATGAGGAGTTCCGACAGACTCACGGCGAGATACGCGACGGCCGTGAGGGTAGCGTAGCCCTGCCGCGCATTCGACAGCGTGTCGCGCACGATCACGCCGGCGAAGATCAACGGATGACGTTGGACGCCGACAGCGGTTCAGGGAGCAACCAGCGCGAAGGCATCCGGTGCAGTCAGTTTGAAACGACGCGGCCCGACCAGCGCTCGAGGGCAATGCTGAGCAAGGTACCGCCGGCGAGTGCGACCGCGTATCCGTACGGCAGGAACGCGGCGGCCAGTCCACATCCTACGGCGAATACGAACCAGCCCGGCGTGCCACGAAGGTCGCGTACCAGCAACAGCACCGTGATCGCTTCGACCAGCAGCAACGTGCCGAGGATGGGGCCGGGGAAGAGCCGTTGAAAGGCGGCCGGTTCGCCCACGAGGAAAAGTCCGGAGAGCACGAGGAACATGCCATAAATCACGCCACTGGCGCCGGTACGGGCGCCGAAGGCGTAGTGTCCGGCGATTCCACCGGAGCCATGACACACCGGAATCCCGCCAAGCGGCGCCGCGACGAGGTTCATGAGGGCGTAGGTGGTGCCGATGCGACGTACCGTGAGCGGTTCACGATCGGGAAAGAGATCGGCCACCACTTGTTTGGTGGCGAGCACGGAATTGCCGAGCGAGAGGGCAAGTTGCGGGAGCGCCAGCAGCAGCGAGGCTTGGGCGAATTCAGTTGGTGTGGGCCACCGTGCCGGGAGTGCGGGGAGCCGGAAGCCAAGCGGCAGCGGCGCACCGGTGGGCCACGTGAGCGCCGCGACGACCAACCCAAGCGCGAGCACCACCAGCGCGGCGGGTACGCGATGACTTTCCCGCAGCCAAAGTACGAGTAGGAGCGAGACCGCCGCCAGCAGCCATCCGCGGGATCCATTGGCGGGGATGAAGCGGGTGAGAGCGAGCATGGCGAGCTGAATGCCGAGTCCGACCTGAATGCCGCGCACAACGGGCTTGGGGACGGTTCGCGCGATCCACGCGAGGGCGCCGGAGCGGGCGAGGACGAGCATCACGACACCAACGATCAACCCACCGGCGGCCAGGAGCGGTGGGGCGAGCTTGCCCGCAATGGCAACGGCCGCCATGGCTTTGAGCGGTTGGACCGGCATGGGGAGCCGGTAGGCGAGCCCCGATGCGATCTGGAGGGCGCCAAAGACGACGAACGCCGTGGTGGCGTCCATGCCGGTCGCCACCACGATGCCGACAAGCAACGGGAGGTCGGTGCCGAGATCGCCGAAGGCACCGGAGAACTCGGCGCGGGTGAAGCGGAGGGGATGGGACAATGCGTTTGGCGTGGCGTTGAGGTCGAGGCGGGCCTGGAGCCTCGCATGGTCTGCGCGATTGAATTGAAAGGTAGACTTCGGTGGTGCCGTTTGTTTCCAATCCCGCCACCGAACCGTCTGGTGTAACCCGAGGCTCTGGCCCAACGCCTTCCTTTCCCTTCGATCTGTCCTGGTGTCTTCTCCAGCTGTTGCCATTCGCGTGGAGCACGTTCGCAAGGCCTACGCCAATCACCTCGCCGTACGTGACGTCTCGCTGTTGGTGCCGAAGGGCACGGTGTACGGGCTGCTCGGCCCCAACGGCGCCGGGAAAACGACGACGATCCGGATGATTCTCAACCTCATGGTGCCCGATACGGGACACATCGAGGTGCTGGGGCGGCCCGCCGGTGACCCCGCCGTCTCCGATCGCGTAGGATACCTGCCCGAAGAGCGCGGCCTCTACCGCAAGATGGAGGTTCGTCGTGTGCTGCGCTTTCTGGGACGCTTGAAGGGGCTGCAGACCAAGGAGGCCGACAAGCGCATCGACCTCTGGCTCGATCGCATGGGACTTCGTACGGCCACGCAGGACTGGGGCAACGCCAAAGTCGAAGACCTGTCCCGCGGCATGCAACAGAAGGTGCAGTTCATCGGCACCATGCTGCACGAGCCCGAGGTGGTCATTCTCGATGAGCCCTTCAGCGGGCTCGACCCGGTCAACGCTCAGGTCCTCAAGGACACGGTGCTCGATCTGCGTCGCGAAGGACGTACCGTGATTTTCAGTACGCATCTCATGGACAACGCGGAACGCATGTGCGACGCGGTGGCCATTATCGCGCGAGGGGAAGTCGTAGCCGACGGCGCGCTGAATGCCTTGAAAAAACAGTACGGCGGTCCGGGACGGGTCAGCATCGAGTTCGCCGGCAACGGACGCGATCGCGCCCGCGCGGTGCTGGAGAACACCGCGCTGGTGTCCGGCTTCGACGATCACGGACAACGGGTCGAAGTCGACCTCGCCGTCGGCGCGACCTCGCAGCAGTTGCTCAGCCAGTTGGTAACCCACGACGTCGAGATCGTGAAATTCGATCGTTCCGAAGCGTCGCTGCATCGGATCTTCCTTGAACGCGTGGCCGCGACGGGCGTCGAAGCGGGGCTCAGCGGCAATGGGTAAGCTTTACGCAGTCATTGGACGCGAATTCGGTGAGCGCGTGCGTTCACGCTGGTTCCTGCTCACCACGCTGTTCGGTCCGTTCCTGTTCGCGGCCTTCACGCTGGGACCGCCTTGGCTCGCGTTCCGATCAGCGCGGTCGGTCGATATTTCCGCTGTCGTCATCGTGGACGCCACCGGACAACAGGCTGGCGCCGGCGTCGCAACAGAGCTCACCGGTGGGCTCATGGGCACCGCGCGCGCGCCCAAGGTGATCACCACGAGCGCGGCCAGTGCCGCGCACACGCTCGACTCGCTGCGCATCGACGTTGCCGCCGACCGCTTGCCTGGCGTGGCCTATCTGAGCGCCACCTCGATCGAGTCGGGCGCCGTGTCGATGCTGCTTTCGAGCAGCGCACCGATCGCGACCTCGGAGCGTCTGCAAAAAGCGATCGAACGTGAGCTACTGCGGCAGCGGGTCGCGGCGGCCGGTCTCGATGCCGAGTCGGCGCTGAAACTGGCGCAGGTGCGGGTGGCGCTCAAGGTGGAGCGCGTGATGCGGGACGGCCGCACGGGATCGGCGCAGGTCAATCTGATCTTCGGCGCCGGCGTGGCGGTGCTGCTGTACATCGTGATCGTGTTGTACGGACAGATCGTGTTGCGCAGCGTGACCGAAGAGAAACAGTCGCGCGTTTCGGAACTGGTGTTGGCCAGCGTTTCACCGCGCATCCTGCTCTCGGGCAAGGTGCTCGGCATCGGTGGCGTGGCATTGGTGCAACTCGGGTTCTGGACCGCGTCGATGGTGACGCTCATGACTAACCGCGGGCGCATCCTGTCCGCCCTCGGCGTGGCGTCATCCAGCATGACTCTGCCGTCGGTGTCGTGGACCGACCTGATTCCCCTGCTCGCGTACTTTTTGCTGGGATACGTGCTGTACGCCGCGCTCTTCGCGGCCGTGGGCAGCATTGTCAGCTCCGAACAGGAAGCACAGCAGGCACAGACGCCGGTGCTGATGTTGCTGGTGGGGAGTGTCGCGCTGTTGCAGCCGGCCCTTGCCGACCCCGACGGTCCGATCGCCCGCACGCTGTCGCTCGTGCCTTTTTCCTCGCCGATCATCATGCCGTTGCGACTCGGACTGGTGGCCGTGCCGACGTCGGAACTCGCGGTCTCACTCGGCCTGCTGTCACTGCTGGCGGCCGGCGCTATGGTTGCCGCCGGCCGACTCTATCGTACCGCGTTGCTGATGTACGGCAAGCGCCCGTCCATCCGCGAAATCATCCGCTGGATCCGTCTCGACGGATAACCGCGCTCACGCAGCGCAATACTGGTCAAACGCGCCCGTAAGGTCCTGCGCGATTTCCTGCGCGGTGCGGCCTTCGATCTGATATCGCTCCAGCATGAACACCACGTCGCCGTCTTTGAACAGCGCGATCGACGGGGAGCTCGGCGAGTAGCCCGTGAAGTACGACCGCGCGCGGTCGGTGGCTTCACGATCCTGGCCGGCGAATACGGTCGTGGCGACTTCCGGTTTCACGGCGTTGGCCATTGCCATAGCGATGGCCGGACGGGCGTTCCGGGCGGCACAGCCACACACGGAATTCACCACCACGAGCGCAGTGCCTTTGTGTTCCTGCAGGAGCGCGTCGACGGCGTCAGCGGTGCGCAGTTCCTGCACGCCAAGGCGCGTGAGTTCTTCGCGCATGGGCTGGAGCATGTACTCTGGATACATAGAATCGATCTCCTAGTACTCGGGAATGTCTTCACGTGGTTCACGCACGAGGGCGAGAATCGCCGCCTGCGGCACCACGAGATACTGCTCGTTCTCGAACGTGATTTCGACGGCGGCTTTTCGGAAGAAGAGCGCGTAGTCGCCGACCTGCGCCTGCATGGGTACGAATCGCGCTTCCCGACCGGATCCACCGGAGATCCGCCACGGCTCTTCGCCTTGGTCGGTGAGTTCCGGCAGTGCGAGGCCCGGGCCGGTGGAGACGATCTCTCCGCCTTGCACGGCTTGGTTGTCGATGGCCGTAGGCGGCAGATACAGCCCGACTTTCGATCGCTGGTCGCCGTCTTCGGCTTTGACGAGGACGCGGTCACCGACGACGATCAGACGCTTGTGCTTGCGATTCATCTATTCCTTTACACGCTTAGGGTTCTTATTGAAATCTAATCTGTCGCTTTGGGCTTTGGGCTTGGTGTGCTGGCGGAGCCGCCCGGCGCGCTCCCGGCATCCCCCTTCGCGGCTTTTCTGCTGCGCCGATCGCCGGGCGCTGGCGCGCCGGCACTCGCTTGCAGAGAGCCGCTGTGGGGGAGCCGGGGCGCGCCGGGCTGGGGTGGTGGGGACACCGGGCGGCCGACGGTGGCGCGGTCGGGATTCCAACCGCCCCGTCGCTAGTACAAGCGCAAAGCGCTGAGGGGCGCGTAAGGGGCGCTTGTCAGACCCGCCCGGTCCATGACGGCGCGGGCTTGCCACCCCTTCGGTGTGCGAACAGAAGTGCGTGGCACCCGCGCCTACCGCGGCCTCGCGGCTCGGGTCGTGAGGCGACCGAGCGGCTCTCTGCAAGCAAGTGCCGGCGCGCAGCGCACGGCGATCCGCGCAGCAGAAAAGCCGCGAAGGCTCGACCTCACGAGCCCGCGCCGTGACCACGCGATCCACCAGCTGCGTACCACGACCTTCACCCCGCAACAACCGAAAAAGCCGATAACGCGGCGTGCACGCCATGCCATTGGGATTCTTCGAAGAGGCTCAGGCCGCTGAGATCAGCGTGTGCCACGAACAGGCGCGGCGCGGGTTGCCACGCGTTCAGCGCCGCCACCCGACCGAGCACTCCGGGCGTGGGCTGCGTCATGGCATGTCCCCAGCGCATGATGTCGATGCGCGCCACGCACGCTGCGATGTCGCCGTGCGCCCGACCTAGATCGGCCAGGATCTCATCACGCCACGAGCTCCATGCGCGCTGCTGCAGATACTGCCGAGCATCACGCGCAGAGCCCATGAGGATGGCGGCCGCCGTGTTGCGCTTCTCGGTATTTCCGGGCGTGAGCAGGTCGATGACGATGAACGCGAGGACGAACATCACGACGCCGATCAGTGCGAAGGCGCCGGAGCTGAGCGGCACGGCCTTCGTTCACGAAGATCGCGAGCTGCGATTCCCGAACGGTCAACTTGCTGCCGCTCTGGATCTCCATGTCCTGCATGGGGAAGCGTTACATGAGGACGCCGGGACCGAATTCGGTCCACTACTGATCAGTGCAGCAAATAGTTCTGGATTGTCTGCAGTAACATCCCAACGTTTTGGCATTCGAACGGCGTCCGTTATCGATGTGCTTTGAGAATGGGGTCGTTTCGTCTGGTCTCGACTGGACCGGCGAGGCGCTGCCTGTCGGTCGTTTGCGCGGAGGCGCGCGCGACCGACACGCACAGAAGCACCGTAGCCACAGGAGTTGTGGTTCGACACGCCCGGGTCCGCCGCCGCGATGCCCGTATCGATCAGTTGTGCTGTTCTTCGCGTCTCTTCGCGTGTTCCGCGAGCTTCGCGTGAACCAGCCGACTCTCCGACAGCGCCGAGACAGCCGCACGCACTGCGGTTCGCGCGAAGTCCGCGAAGATCGCGAAGGCCCGCGAAGAACAGCACCCACAGGAGTGGTGGTTCGACGCGCCCAGGTCCGCCGGCGTGATGCCCGTATCGATCATTTTTGCTGTTCTTCGCGTCTCGCGAAACTGTTCGTGGCGGAGAACAAGGAGGACGTTCGCGTGATGCTGTGGCCGAGATGAGGGCTCCCGTGCGCCGACATCTCTTCCGCCGCCAGAAGCGACCGCAGATCATTCAGAACCTGTTCCACGAGGCGCACGTGTTGTACACCGCACGACGGCACTACGCACCAATCAGCGGCCTGGTCAGTAAATGACGTCGATGAACTGCTTGCGAAGAAAATCACCCAAGGCCATGGAAGCCGCTCCGGTACGTTAAAGAAGAACCGACTCTACGAAGCGCGCGCGAAGAAGTGTCATCACTTCACCAGGTGGAATGTGCTCTGACGACCGAACGCCCAGCGCACCTTCCCGTTCCCATCGATGATGACGTCTTCTTCCTGAGCCGAGCGGACCCGCTGGTTGTTCCACTCCGGCACGGGCGTGGTCGCCTGCAGTTCGATGGAGTACCACATACCCGGGATGACCTTGTGATCACCGCGACCCGGAACGCCGTCCTGATAGTCCCACAGCCCGATCAGCGCGCCGGCGCCGTGGCCGTGCAGTCCGATGGGATGCGAGTACAACGTGCCGTCGATCTTCTCCTCGCGCATGCGCTTGAGCGACGCCGCCAGTACTTCGTTACCGGTGCGTCCCGGCTTGAGCTCGCTGACCGTGATGTCCTGTAGACGATTCGACGCCATCAGCGCGCGCTTGATGCCGGCCGGCACGTCGGTCTCGCCATCGCGCAACACATAGCCGTTGTGCTGGGTGTCGGTGTTGAGGCCGAGGGCGGTGATCCCGAAGTCGCAGTGCAGCAGATCCCCCTTGAGGATGGTGGGGTTCACGCCCACCAACTCCGGGCTGCCGAACTGCCGTTGCACTTCCACACTCGGCTGAAACCAGGTGGACAGCCCCAGATCGCTCACGCGCTGACGCATCCACCAGAGCACGTCGTCGGCCTTCGTGACGCCGGGCGTAATGACCTTGTTCGAAAAGGCCTCCTGGATGATCTCCCAGGCCACGCGATTGAGTTCGCGGAACATCGCTTCTTCTTCCGGCTGACGAGCGGCGATGAGGTCCACGGCGAGCGCCTCGGCCGGCACGACCTTGGCGGCCCACTCCGGTCCGAGCGCCTGCAGCATGCCATCGCGTTCACCGCTCGCGAGTCCATCGGCGAAGGCGAAAGTGCGCGACGTGTTGACAGCGATCTTTCTGGGCTTCCGCTCTTCGATGACCTGCTTGAGGATATTCCACTGCTCGTCGCCCCACAGCTCCGCCTGCCGATCGTTCGAGCGGCTGCCGGCCGCGGGCGCCGACACCGCCTTCATACTGCGCACGGCCTTGAACACGTTGCCCTGCGAGGTGCCGCCCAGCGCAATACGTTCCACACCCGCCGCACCGCGATCGAAGAACACATAGATCGTTCTGCGACGAGCAGCGAAGGTGGTCGGCGAGGTGATCGCCGTGAACACGGGGTCTTCGTTGTATTCGCGCATGGGGACTACCCACATATCGATCCCTTCGCGACGCATCAGCGCCGGCAGCGTGCGCTCCATGCGCAGCTCCAGCCACTGCTGCTGCTTGAACGCCTGCTCGCGCAGCGTGCCGAAGGGGCGGAGCGTGTCGGCCGCGATCGATCCGGACGTCCGGGCGCCGGGTGTGGCCGGCGTGACGACCGGCTGTGCGGCGAGCGTAGAAGCGGACGCCGAAGCGAGCAACAGGATGGGGAGAATGCGCACGGAATTGAGATCGGTGATAAGTGAATGACGGAGTGTGACTACGCGCTGCGCGCGGGGGCCTCGCGCCGTTCCATGGCGCGACGAACGAGTTGCACGCTGCCGCCCAACACGAGCGCGAACACCACGAGCACGATGGTGCGCTCGACGAACGTCTGACCGGCCATCGGCCACCAGTCGGGCCAAGTGGCCATACGTGACCCGACTCGCTCACGTGCGAAGGCGATGAGCAGGGAGCTGGTGCCCATCTCGGCGAAGGCTTCGATCACGAGAAACAGCGCCACGCGAGGCGGCCACCGCTTCACCGGGAAGTTGCCCAGGTGCCAGGTAAGCATGCCGCAGAGGAACAGCACGCCCGCCACCAGCCCACCCACGAACAGCATCCAGTTCGTGCTGCTCAGCAACGCCGCGCGCCACAGGCGCAGCAGGACGCCGGTGATACCTGCCGGCTCCACCGTGCGTATGGCGAACGCGCGCAGCGGGTGCAGGCGCTCTTCGCCCCAGTGGATCACGTCTTTCGGAAAGAACCGGCTCATGCTGGCAAGGTACGTCAGGTCGGGACGGACGCCAGCCTTTCTAGCGGCCCGTGACGTTTCCCAGCAGGAACAGCAGGCTTTCGGCGGCGTGCGCCTGCCAGTAGCTCCAGGTGTGCGCGCCGGGCCATTCGGCGTATCGGTGCGTGACCCCGAGACTGGTGAGGGTGGCGTGCAGATCCCGATTCTGATCCACGTACGCGTCGTCGACGCCTACGTCGAACATCAATAGCGGGATGCGCGGCCCACCGGTTGCGGTCCGAGATTGCAGCCGCTGCACCATGTGTCCAGGATCACGTGCGTTCCAGCCGATGGTATCCTTGCCCATCACCCACCGCAGATCCGACCAGAGATTCCGCGAGGCCGACTGCAGTTCGGCGGTCGTGTTGGCGTAGCGCGGGGGCGGCGCAAACGGCTTGGGACCGAGGTAGCGGGGCGACACGACACCCGAGTGACTCGCCGCCGCCGCGAAGACATCGGGATACTGCAACGCCACGGTGAGCGCGCCGAAGCCGCCCATGCTGAGTCCGGCGATACCGCGGCTTTCCCGACGGGCGATCGTGCGATAGCGCGTGTCCATGTGCGACACGATGTCGCGCGCGATGTAGTCATCGTAGCGCGTCCACGGCACACAGTAGGTCGCAGCGGGTTCGCGGCGCACGCTGTCGGCGCGGCAGGCGTTCGCGTCGCCCAGCTGATTCCAAGTGGCATACCACCCGTTGTCGCCGTCGGGCATGGCGATGATGGCTTCGGGGGCGCCGGTGCGTACCAGCGAGTCCATGGTGCGATCCAACCGGCCCGCGTCCACCCAATTGCGTTCGTTTCCGGTGCGCCCGTGCAGGTAGACCAGCAGCGGATAGCGGGTGCGGGTAGCCGCGCTGTAGGAGGGTGGGAGGTAGACCACCAACGCCTTGTACGCACCGAGCGATTGCGACCAGAGGGTGTCGGTACGCACGGTTCCCGTGACGGTGGCCGATTGCGCGGACGACAACGATGCGTTGCCGACGGCGAGCAGCAACCACGCTGCCACCAGGCGCATCGGGGACCTCGTGGCATGCCGTTCGGCGCATCGCATTACTTGATGATCGTCCCGATGCGACCCCATCGGATATCCGTGATGAACGGCAAGGGGCGTACGCTTTCGTCGGCGTTGTACGTGTAGTACACGAACACCGGACGGCCCCGCACGTTCTCGCGCGGCACGAAGCCCCAGTAACGGCCGTCCTTGGAGTCGTAGCGATTGTCACCGAGCATGAACAGGAAGTCTTTGGGTACGACGAGCGGACCCCAGTCGTCGAGCGTGGGCGACGCCGGTGGCTCGCCGGCGCTGGTGCCGCGCACTTCGAACTGCTTCTGCCAGCTGAACAGCGGGTGCGAGAACCCACCGTCACCCTTCGGATTCTCGGAGGCGGCGAAGCCCTGACGCTGCGCCATCCCGTTCACGTGGAAGACGCCACCGCGCATCCAGACGGTATCACCGGCTATCGCGACGAGGCGCTTCACGAGAATCGGATTCGGATCCTCGGGCTGATCGACCTGATCGGGCGAGACGAACACGACCACATCGCCGCGTTCCGGGTCCGCGTAGCCCGGCAGGTTGATGTCGGTGAACGGGACGTGCGGACCGTAGGCCAGCTTGTTCACGAACAGCCAGTCTCCCACCAGCAGCGTCGGAATCATGCTCCCGGAGGGGATGCGATAAGCCTCGATCAGAAACGTCCGGATGGCGAGAAAGATCGCCAGCGTGACGAGAATCGCCTTGACGTTTTCCCAGAGAGTAGAGCCACTGCCACCGCCGGACTTTTTGCCGGCGCGGAGGTTTGCCACACTTTTACGGTCGGTGCTGCTTTTCGACGAACTGCTGTTCGAGGCCACGGGCGGTGCGGTTGGGAAGTCGAGGGCGGACTAGATCAAAGGGGCGCGCCCATCAAGGACGCGCCCCTTCAACATACGCGGCAAACCGTCGGGAGTTACGACAGGTGCTTGGAAACCAGCGACGTCATCTCGAACATGCTGACGGTCTTCTTGCCACCGAACACGGCCTTCAGCTTGTCGTCGGCGTTGATGTTGCGCTTGTTCTTGGCATCCTGCAAGCCGTGCTTCTTGATGTAAATCCACAGCTTCTTCACGACTTCCGTGCGCGGAAGCGGCTTGTCACCGACCACGGCGGCGAGGTCGCTGCTCGGCGTGAGGGCTTTCATGAACGCCGCGTTCGGCGTGCGCTTGGCGGCCTTCTTCGCCGGCGCCTTCTTCACGGCCGCCGTCGTGGCCGGAGCGGCCTTCTTCACAGCCGCCTTCTTGGCCGGAGCGGCCTTCTTCGCGGGCGCCTTCTTGGCGGCGGCCTTTTTCGGGGCAGCCTTCTTTGCAGCTTTCTTCGCAGACTTCTTCGCAGCGGCCATGTCGTCTCCTGGGGTGGGACCGGTCGGGTCGCGTCGAGCAATACAGCTCTCGACAGATCTCGCGAAGACGCGGTTACGTCTCAGCGGACGGCCAAAAGTACAATCACGCATGCATCGCGCAATAGTGCATTTCATGTTTTTCCCTATGAAAACCGCACTTCGCCGCGAAATCAGCGGATTTTTTTCATTGTATTCCCCTCGGAGAATCGATTTTTGCGATTCTGCTGCTCGAGGAAGGTGACGAGCACGCGCAGGATTTCCCCTTCGACACGACGCGAATCGAGGCGCACGTAGCCGCGCGGATCGCCGTCGAAGTCGTCGAGCAGGAGGTGATTGGTGTGCGGTAACCGCACGGCGCGCGCCTCGTGCAGTACCGCCGCGAGCTCGTCGGCCTGTTCCACGGGGACCTGCCGGTCGTTCTCACCGTGCAACAATACGGCGGGTTGGCGCACGTCGCGCGCGATCGTGCGCGGGTCGAGGGAGAACCAGGTGCGCAGCCAGCGATCCGTCGCGGCGATCGCATCGGCATCGGATTCCGCGCGCGCCAGCACCGCCGCGCGTTGCGCCGGCGCCCACGTGGTGAGATCGCTCGCCACGAGGGTGGCGCGTTGCCAGCGTGCGATTTCACGCCCTGGACGTGACGCCGCCCCCAGCAATCCCAGCGCCCACACGCGGGGATCGTCGCGCGCCACCAGCAGTGCCACGAGCGCGCCCTCGCTGTGTCCCACGAGGGCGATCCGCTCCGGCTGCACCCGCGACTGACCACGCAGCCAGGTAACTGCCGCCGTCGCATCGCGCGCAAAATCCTCGGTGGTCGCCCCGTCGAAGCGACCGGTGGAGGCACCCATCCCGCGGTCGTCCAGACGCAACACGGCGAAGCCGGCAGCGACCAACGTGTCGGCGATGTCGGCGAACGGGCGATAGCCCGGCAACTCGGTACGTGCTCCGTCGCGGTCCTGCGCACCGGATCCGCTGAGCAGCAAGACCGCCGGCACCGGTACCGACGCGGGTGCCGTTGGCCATGCGAAATCGCCGGCGAGTGTCACGGCGCTATCGACTTCGACACGGACCTCGCGATGGTCAGTGCGAAGGTCTCGCGCGGCGCTCGAAGGCGCGGTGCAGCCTTCGCAGGCCAGAACGACCGCGCCGAACACCACGAGTGCAGCCCACTGGGACTTTCCCATCATTTGACGCCCATCAGTTGCCGACCATCAGGAGATGCCGATCAACCGCGCGGTGGCTCCATCGCCATGGTGCGCAGCAGCGCGATGGAGCGCACGTCCCACGGATCGGGCGTATCGTCGTCGTCCGCGAGGTCCGCGTGCTCCTGCGGGGTCTCGAGGATCAGTGGGACACCCTGTGCGCGGCGGTCGTGCAGCAGCCAACTGAAGGCATCGACGCCGATCAGCCCTTCGCCGATCAACGCATGACGATCGCGATTCGAGCCGAGCGCGCCTTCGCTGTCGTTGAGATGAAAGAACGCCGACGGTTCGCCGGTGGCCGCTTCGAACTCGTCGAGCACCCGAGTGAGATCGGCGCGCGACGTCGCGATCGGATACCCCGACGCGAACAGATGGCAGGTGTCGAGTCCGTAGCCGGTGCGCGCACGATCGGCCGCCGGGATGCCACCCAGCATGGCGCCTACTTCTTCAGGGGTGCGTCCCACGGTGGTGCCGGCACCGGCGGTGTTCTCGATAAGCAACCGGGTGTGACTGGCCGGAACCGCCGCCAGGGCGCGACGCATCGCCTCCGACACGCGCGCGATCGCCGCCTCGCGGTTACCATCGGTGGCTGCACCTGGGTGGAAGCAGACACCGGCCACACCGAGCGTCGTGGAGCGCTCGAACTCCTTGGCGAGGGCCGCTGCGGCGCGATTCCACTTTTCGTCGTCGGGCGTCGCGCAGTTGATCACGTACGCCGCGTGCACAATGACATGCTCCGGGCGAATACCAGCCTCGGCCAGCGCTTCCTGATAGCGGGCGAGTCGATCGGGCTTCACCCCGACTTTGTCATTGTAGAACTTCGGGATCGCACTGAAGATCTGTAATGCCTGCATGCCCGCCTTGCCGGCACGGCGGGTGGCCATGGGTATGCCACCGGTGTCGATGCAGTGGGCACCAAGAAGAAGTGACATAGTTCAGCGTTCCACACGGGCGCGACGCAAACGGAAGATCGCATCGGAGGCGGCGGCGGTTTCGCTCCATCCGACCACCACTGCGCGGCCACGCACGATGACGTGCGGATCGCGGGCGTTCGAAATCCCTCCGCTGGCCGTGAGCCGGTCTTCGAAGAGATGGCCCGACGTCCGCGACACAGCGAGACCGATCTTCCGGCGACCAAGGCCACTGTTGGGATCTTCGTACACCACCGCTACCACGTCACCGTCCACGGCCACGCGCGCGTCGCCCATGCGCTCGCCGTAGATGATCGCGATGGGCGGCTCGAACTGCGACCGCGGATCCATTTGATGCGCGTAGAACACGCCCGGGCCTTCGGGGCCGGTAAGCGCGTAGGCCACGTGGACGTACCCATACTTATTGTCGACGACGACACTGGGGGCAGGCCGGGCGCAGCCGTAGGCGCCGCGATCGGCGGCCTGCGCGTCACCGGGGCCCTGATCGAGCGAGTCGACGAGGATCGGTCCGCGCCAGGCGCCGCTCAACGCGGCCACCGGGTCGCCCACGACCGCCCCAGCGGTCGCACCAGCGGTCGCATCGGACGAAGCGGTCACCATGCTATCCCGCCACGCCGCGGCGAGGCGCACACGCCCGCCAGCGCCGCGGCTCCACCACACTGCCACCTGCCCGCGCGCGCCGGCCGAGACGATGCGGATAGAGCGAGCGCAGCGCATCGAGTCGGCCGGCGCGTTGCCGTTGCCGAGCGAGGTCAGAGTCGCGGGCGCCGTTTGCACCGGTGGCAGCGTGGCGTGATTCTCCACGGAATCCTTCGCCTCAGGCATCGCGACGATCGTCGGCTCGAGCAGGCTGGTGCCACCTGCCTCACGCCACAGATCCTGCGTCAGCAGGAAGTCAGCATAGAGCGACGAAGCCTCCAGCGTGGAATCGGTGGCGACGTACGGCGGATAGACGAGTGGCGACGGGAAATTAGTCGCCGCGGCTTCGGCATCGACCCAGCTCACGGCCGGCTTCTCGCAGGCCGTAACGAGCAGCGCGAGGGCGAGGGGGGCCGTCAGCTGGCGGCGGCGGTTCCCGGACCAACGGAACGGGATCCGGAACGGGATCCGGAACGGGATCCGGAACGGGGCGGACGGACGGACAGGAGGCAGAGCCATGCGGGAAGGGTACTGCAAGATCCGCACGACGCTAGCTTTCCCGTTCCTTATCCTGCCTTCTCGGAGAACGTCTGATGTCTTTTGCCGCCTTCGATGGCACGCGTCGCGTGCCCGTCGCCGCGAACGAGCCCGTGCGCAGCTACGCGCCGTCGTCCGCCGAAACGAAGAACCTGAAGCTCCGTCTCGACCGCATGGCGGCCGAGCAGGTGGAGATTCCCATCGTGATCGGCGGTCGCCGGATTCACACGGGCAATCTCGGCACGGTCACCATGCCGTGCGATCACCAGCATGTGCTGGCCACCTACCACAAGGCCACGCCGGAGCTGGTACACGAGGCGATCGCGGCGAGTGCGGCGGCGTACGCCGAGTGGTCGAGCTGGCGCTGGGAAGATCGCGCCGCCGTGTTTCTGCGCGCGGCCGAACTGCTCACGACGACGTGGCGCGACACGATCAACGCCTCGACGATGCTGGGTCAGGCCAAGACGGTGCACCAGGCCGAGATCGATGCCGCCTGCGAGATGATCGACTTCTGGCGTTTCAACGTGCAGTTCGCGCAGGATCTGTATGCGGAACAGCCGCTGTCCGACCATAGCATGTGGAACCAGCTGGATTACCGTCCGCTGGAAGGCTTCGTGTACGCGGTCACGCCGTTCAACTTCACGGCGATCGGCGGCAACTTGCCCAGTGCGCCGGCGATGATGGGCAACGTGGTGCTCTGGAAGCCATCGGCCACGGCAATCCTGTCGTCGTGGTACACGATGCAGCTGCTGGAAGAGGCGGGGCTTCCGCCGGGCGTGATCAACTTCATCCCGGGCGACGCGGCAATGATCTCCGACATCGCGCTGGCGCACTGTGACCTGGCCGGCGTACACTTTACTGGGTCCACGAGCGTGTTCAACAGCATGTGGAAGACGATAGGCTCGAATATGGGCACGTACAGGTCGTATCCGCGCATCGTGGGCGAGACGGGCGGCAAGGACTTCATCGTGGTACACCCGAGCGCCGATCCGCAGGCGGTGGCCGTGGGCATCGTGCGGGGCGCTTTTGAATACCAAGGGCAGAAGTGCTCGGCGGCCAGCCGCGCCTACGTGCCGAAGTCGATGTGGCCCGACGTGAAGGAACGCTGCATCAAGATGATGGCGGAGATGAAGCAGGGCGACGTGCGTGACTTCTCGAACTTCGTGGCTGCCGTAATCGACAAGAAGGCGTTCAATCGCCTCAAGGGTTACCTCGACGACGCGAAAATGTCGGCGACGATCGTGGCCGGCGGCGGCTACGATGATTCGAAGGGCTGGTTCATCGAACCGACGATCGTGGAGACGGATGACCCGAAGCATCGCATGCTGTGCGAAGAGCTGTTCGGCCCGGTGATCACGATCCATCCGTACGACGACAACGCATGGCGCGCAACGCTCACGCTGGTCGACACGACGTCGCCGTACGCGCTCACGGGCGCGATCTTCTCACGCGACCGCGGCGCGGTGCGCGAAGCGATGAGCGTGCTACGGCAGAGCGCGGGCAATTTGTACATCAACGACAAGCCCACGGGAGCCGTGGTGGGGCAGCAGCCCTTCGGCGGTGCGCGCGGTTCGGGCACGAACGACAAGGCGGGGTCGAAGCTGAACCTGATGCGCTGGGTGAGCGCGCGGAACATCAAGGAAACGTTTTCGAGTCCGTTGGATTGGCGGTATCCTTTTCTTGGGTAAGAGAACGGGTTGGGGGCGTTCGGACGGACTCACGTGGGTTTGGAGTTTTGAGTTCAAGTTTGGAGTGGTGAGTGGGTGAACCGCTCCTGCTTGACTCACGACTCGATACTTGAACTCACCACTCACGACTCATCAGTTCTTTAGGGATCATGCGCACCATTCGCTTCATCACCTGCGACGTCTTCACCACTGAGCGGTTCACGGGCAACCAGCTCGCGGTCGTGTTCGGCGCCGAGGGGCTGCCTACGGCAACGCTGCAGGCGATCACGCGCGAGTTCAACTTCGCGGAGACTACGTTCGTGTTCGCGCCGGAAAATCCGTCGCATACGCGGCGGGTGCGCATTTTCACCCCCGAACTCGAACTGCCGTTCGCCGGCCATCCCACCATCGGCACGGCGCATGTGCTGGTGGCCAGTGGCGAAGTGCCGGCGGTAGGCAACGAGATGACGCTGGTGCTGGGCGAGAATGTGGGCCCGGTACCGGTGCGCGTTACCCTCGAGAACGGTGTGCCCGTGCATGCGCAGCTCACCACGGCGCAGTTGCCGGAGGAGCGCGTGGAAGTCACCGATCTCGACGCGTTGGCCAACGTGCTGTCGTTGTCGGCTTCGGATCTGGTGGGCGGCGCACATGCGCCCACCGGCGTGAGTTGTGGCGTGGCCTTTCAGGTGATTGCGCTGAACAGCGTCGAGGCGGTGAAGCGGGCGCGGCTGAACACCGACGCCTGGGACGCGGTGCTCAAGGACACGTGGGCGTCGTGGCCGATGGTGTTCGCGATGTCACGCGAGAGCGGCGCCGATCGCGACGAGCTGATGCCAGCGCACGTGCGCGGATGTGATATTCGTGCGCGCGTGTTCGTGCCGGGCTCCACGGTGCCCGAAGACCCGGCCACGGGATCAGCCAACGCCTGCCTGGCGGGATATCTCGCCAAGCGCACACCGCGCGACGGGCTGCTGAAATGGGAGGTCGCGCAGGGCGTGGAGATGGGTCGTCCCAGCCGATTGCACATCGAGGCACACAAGAGCGGCAGCGTGATCGACGCGGTGCGTGTGGGCGGCGCGACGGTGCTGGTGAGTGAAGGGACGATGGCGGTGCGGTAGGGCGCTCGCGCTCTTCCTTACACCTTGACCGGCGGGAATTCCCCGCTGGTTTGTCCCCGTCGCAACGCGTCGAGGCCGTGCGACCAGAGCACCACGCGATTGCGGCCACTACGCTTAGCGGCATAAAGCGCCTCGTCGACGCGGGCCCGCAGCGCTTCGGCAATGGATTCGTCGGGCACCGTGTCGGACACCACGCCCACGCTCACCGTGACCGCGACCTTCGCCTTGGGCTCGGCGAAGGTGCGACGACGGAACGCTTCGACGACGCGCAGCGCGAGGTGCTGCGCGCCTGCGGCCGAAGTGTTGGGCGCGAGGATCATGAACTCCTCCCCACCCGTACGAGCGACGATGTCGTCGGTTCGCGCACTGGCACGGAGAAGCTCGCCGGTTTCGGCGATGACCTGATCGCCCACCAGGTGGCCGTGCGTGTCGTTCACCTGCTTGAAGAAGTCGAGGTCGATCGCGATCAGCGCGACGTCGGTTTGCGTGCGCGCTGCGCGCGCCAGTTCACGACGATACTGCTGCTCGAATCCCCGACGGTTGTAGCAGCCCGACAGCGGGTCGGTTTGCACGATGCTGGCCAGCTGCGTACGCATGCGATTGTAGGCACGCCCCACCGTCGTGATCGCGTCGGGGCTCTTGTCAGCCGCCACGTCGTACGAGTTGGTGAAGTCGCCCTCTTCTGCGCGTTCGAAGATCGCGACCAAGGTGCCGAGCCGCTCGTGCAGCTTGCTCTGCACACGGATCACCAGCAGTGAACCAAGACCGAAGAAGCCAAGCGTCGTGAGCGCCTCCGGCCACGAGACAGCGTTGCTGTAGTCCTGGGCGATGTCGTTGATGAGCAGGAACGCCGCCGCGATGGCGGCCAGCAGCAGGAGCGCGGGCGCGCGTCCGAAGTACACATGCGTGAGCTGCAGTGAAAAAAGCGCCAGCAGCAATCCGCGATGGTAGTCGTTGGGCTCGGCCAGCAGAAATACCAGCAGAAATACGACCATCAGGTCGGCCACAACCATGAGCGTAGAGAGCGTCCGGCCGGCTGCGCGCGTACGCTGCACAAGGGCCCGGATGCTGGTCACGAGCACCACGTACGTCGCGGCCACGAGGCCCAAAACGCGATCGGCCGAGTCGGGTCCGACCGTGACGTAGGCCACCGACGACAGCGTAAGAATGCCGGCGTTGCGCAGGCCGACCGCCATAATGCCGGCGACAAGCGCGAGTACGAGCCGATATCCGGTCTGCCAGAGCAGGATATCGGCGTTGGCGACGTCGGTGCGGGGGGCTTCGCTGTTCATCAGGTTGTGTGGCAGGACAATAATGCGCCTGTTCGTGTCCACCAATCTCAACTACACCCCCGCTCGCCAGCTGGTCCCGGAATTTGTCACGGAGGCTGCCCGTGCGTCACGCCAATACCGGAACCGCAGCCGACATCACCTCGAGCGCGCCGGCCTCGAGTATCCGCCGGTCGAAGAGCTGTACGGTGCGATCAGCGTGCAGCGCGTAGCGCACGTCGTGCGTGACCATGCAGATAGTCGACCCGTTGCCGTGCAGTTCGCGCAGCAGATCCATCACCGCCTCGCCGTTCTTCGAATCGAGGTTGCCGTTGGGCTCGTCAGCCAGCAGGATCGCGGGATCACCGGCCACGGCGCGGGCCACCGCCACGCGTTGCTGCTGACCGCCCGACAGCTGCGGCGGATAGTGCTTGGCGCGGTGCGTCATCCCCACGCGCTCCAGCGCCTTCTGCACCCGTTCTTTTCGTTCGGCGGCTACCATGTCGCGGTAGGTAAGTGGCAGTTCCACATTCTCCCACACGGTGAGATCGCCAATCAGATTGAAGGCCTGGAAGATGAACCCGATTGCGCGGTTGCGGACTCGCGCCCGCTCGGCGGGCACGAGCTGCCCTACCGGCGTGCCCGAAATTCGGGAGTCACCCGACGATGGCGTGTCGAGCAGGCCGAGAATCGCCAGCAACGTAGTCTTTCCGCAACCGGACGGGCCCGCGATGGCCACGTACTCACCCTTGGCGATCTCGAAGTGCACATCGGCCAATGCGTGGGTCTCGAGCTCGGCGGTGTAGAACACCTTCCGAATGCCTTTCATGTGAATCAGTGGTTCCGACATCGGTGGCTCCGATCGTGGTGGTGAGGAGAGAGAATGCGTGCTGGCTACGGGTCTGCTACTTGATGAGCACGCGATCGACGTTCGCGTAGCTGCTCATGTCCGACAGGATGATGCGATCGCCGACCGAGAGGCCGCGAAGAATCTCGATGGTATTCACGCTGTTGCGACCGAGCGGACCGGGACCCGTACGGCCGTTCCGCCAGCGGCCTCGAGGCGGAACACCGATGTGGTACCCGAGCTGGCGCTCGACGCCGGGCGACCTCAGAAGCGCACGTTCACCATGCGGTCGATCACAATCGTGCCGTCGACACTGAGATCAGGCACGGCACCCGATGGTAGTGCCCCTTCGAGTGCGACATCGATCGTCACCGAGCCGCCCTGCGCGGACGGGTCTTTGCGTATCACGCGGCCGCTCACGAGCCCGTTGCGCGTGTCGACCGTAGCGCGCTGCCCAAGCTGCACGTCCTTTGCCTGCGACTCGGGGATGCGCAACACCGCTTTCAGCTGACCGGGCTGTACCACTTTCGCGAGGGTGGTGCCCTCGGGGACCCACTGCCCGAGCTGCAGTGTGAGCTCCTGCAGCACACCGGCGTCCGGCGCGCGCATCTGTAACGAACGGAGTCGCGCCTGCTGATTGTCGGCGATCGCGTGCAACTGCACCACGCGTGACGCTTGCACCGCAAGCTGTGAATCGATGGCCTGCCGCATGAGCGATAGACGCTCCTGCTCCACCCGCACCCGCGTGGTGAACTCCTCGGCCGACGCCTTGCGATTCGTGGCCTCGAAGGCGGGCACCAGCCCCATGCGCATTAGCGAATCGGCAGCCCGGGCCTCCTGCGTGCTGCTCACGTATTGCGTGCGCGTAGACGCCACCGCGCCTTCCTGCGTGAGAATTTCACTCCGCAGGTTGGTGCGCAGTTTGAGCAGATCGATCTGCGCGCGCTGCACCTGTTGCTCGGCCTGCATTGTTTGAATCTGCAGATCGGGATTCGACAGCTCGAGCAGCATCTCGCCAACCTCCACTGCGCTGCCGGAAGCGGCATTCACGCGCTCCACGCGCGCCGAGGCCTGCGCCGTGATCCAGCGAATGTGTTCCGGCACGAGCGTGCCGGGGCCGCGCACCTCGCGGACCACGTCGCCCTGCTTCACGGTATCGATGACAACGGCGGCACTCTGCACGGTGGGCACCGCCGGACCAAGTCGGGTGAGCGCGACGGTGAGCAGCACGACACTGGCCATCGCCACACCGATGGTGATGTGTCTTTTGTATGACTTCCTGGATGTGCGAACGATGTCCATAAAGATCGACCTCAGTCGGAGCGCGGCGCGTGCATCGGATCGACCATCGCGGCGCGGCGCGCCGGCAAGTAGCCTGCCGTGAGAGCGACGAGCGTGAGCAGGAGCACCGAAGCGGCGAATACAACGGGGTCATGCCCTTCGAGTTTCTAAAGCTGGGACTGCGCGGCGCGGCCACGCGCGAACGCGGCGGCGATGCCGATCACCGAACCGACCAGCGTCATCGCGCTCACTTGGCGCAACACGAGGCCGCGTACGTGGCCCGCGTCGGCGCCGAGGGCGATGCGCACCCCGATCTCGCGCGTGCGCTGCGCCACGGAATAGGCCAGGACTCCGTACAAACCCACGGCCGCCAGCAACGTGGCCAGCACGGCAAAGGACGAGGTCATGATGCTGATGAGGCGGTCCAGGAACACGTTCTCGCGAATCTGCTGCGGCATCGTCTTCAGATCCTCCACCGGCACGGTAGGATCGATGCGCTTCATGATCGCGCTGATACTCTTCAACAATTGCTCCGGTGGGATCGAGCTGTTCACGTAGAAGTAGAGTCCACTCACCGACCCGCGTAGGCGCCAAGGCGTATCGAACACCGGTGGCACGTCGTCCTTCACCTGGGCGTATTTGGCGTCCTTCACGAGGCCGACGATCTGCATATCGAGCGAGTCGCTGCCTTCCGACATGAACTTGCCGATAGGATTCATGCCGAGATTGAACTTCTTCACGAACGCTTGGTTGACGAGCACTCTTTGCCGCTGCCGAGTCGATCGCTTTGGGAGAACTCGCGCCCGGCCAGCAGCTGCATGCCAAGCGTCTTGAGGTAAGAGGCTCCGATCGAGTTGAAACGAGCATTCGCATCGATTATCGGGACCGTGCGTAAATTCCTGCACACGCACATTTTCGCCCCAGTTGTCGCCCGACAGAAGTGGAACCATCGACGACGTCACCCCGGTGGCTCCGGGGATCGCCGCCAGCTCCTGCTCCACCCGCTCGTACAACACCGCCGCTCGCGTACTGTCGTAGCCACTGCGCATCGGCGTGATCGAGAACGTCGCGACATTGTCGACGCTGAGTCCGAGGTCCGCCCGGCTCACATTCACCAGACTCTTGAGAAACAGACCGGCCGAGATAAGGAGCGCCATCGACAGCGCGATCTGCGCAGTCACAAGCACCGTGCGGAATCGCGAGGCCGAGCGGCCGCCGGCTATCTGCCCGGCGCCGGCACGAATCACGGTGATGAGATCCGAGCGCGTGCTGTGCAGCGCGGGAAAGAGACCGAAGATCAGCCCGGTAGTGATCGCGGTGACCGCCGCGAAGATCACCATCGGCGGCTGCAAGGTGAGATTGATCGTGGCCGACGCCTCCACCGGCATGAGCGAGCCGATCGCACGAAGCGTCCAGACCGCCACCAGCAAGCT
>NZ_JBDNFF010000177.1:0-4163 GCF_041689975.1 Gemmatimonas sp. | reverse complement strand
GGCGTGGCTGATCAGCGAAGAAGGGTGGTGGAACATCCCCGTGCTCAACTTGTTCAAGCTGCGCTACAACGTAGGAACGGCCGGCACGCGCCCCGGCTTCTCCGACCAGTATTCCGCCTTGGGTATCGATGCCACGGGTGCCGTGACGCGCGGCGGCCTGGGCAACCCCAACCTGCGTCCGGAGCTGGCGACGGAGCAGGAGTTCGGCGTCGACATGATCGTGAAGAACCGCGTGCAGTTGTCCGTGGTGCAGGTCTTCTCCAGAGCCAACGGGAACCTGATCGCCCTGCCGACCCCTGCGCTCACGGGATTCAACACCATCGAAGCCAACATCGGCAGCATCGCCGGTCGGACGATCGAAGGCACGCTGCAGGCGCAGATCCTGAACAATCCGAAGGGCGTGCAGTGGGACGTGCTGGTCACCGCTGACCGGCGCCGCAACAACATCACGAACTTCGGTCGCACGTGCTTCGGTGACGGCATTCTCTGGCGTTGCGACGACACGCAGCTGGGCACCATGTGGGGCAACCGTCATGTGCGCGACAAGGGGCAGCTGCGCCCCGAGCACGCCAACTCACAGGCGGCATTCGACGTGAACGACGACGGCTACGTGGTGGCCGTGGGCACCGGCAATACGTCGCTCGACGGCAAGGCCAAGAATCTGTGGGGCACCACGGTGAACGTGGATGGCCGCAACTATGCGTGGGGACGTCCAATTTTCGAAATCGATCCGACCACCGGTCAGCGCTGGTTCGGACAGATCGGTGACGGCCAGCCGGCCATGCAGTTCGGCTTCGGTAACACATTCCGCTTTAAGGGGTTCCGCCTGTACGGTCTCCTGAACGGGCAGTTTGGCGGTAATATCTACAATGGGGTGAGGCAAGCGCTGTACGCGACCAATGACCATCCCGACGTCGATCAGCGCGCGAAGGCCGACGAACTGCGGAAGCCCACGGCGTACTACGCCACCGCCATTGCCGACGGCAACGCCAACTTCGTCGCGCCCTTCGTGGAAGATGGCACCTACGCGCGGTTGTCGGAGTTCACGGTCGGCTACAATCTCGACGCCAAGAAGTACCGATTCCTGCGCGCAATGGGGGCCGACCGCATGCAGTTCGACGTCGTGGGACGCAACCTGTTCACCCTCACGAACTACTCCGGCCTGAACCCGGAATCGGGCAGCCCGAACACGCGCGTCGACAACACGGTGTATCCGTTGCTGCGCACGTTCTCGCTCGCCACCACCATCACCTTCTGATCGGAGGACTCTCCTCATGACGATTCGTTCCTCCTCCGACGCTGCTGCGCCTATGACGACCCACATTGCACGACGCACACGATTTGCCCGCTCGCTCGTGGCCCTGGTCGGCGGCGCCACGCTGGCCGCATCGTGTCACTCCCTTGAAGTGACCAACCCGAACACGCCGGATGTCGGCGCCGTGTTCGGCAGCGGCCAGAATCTCGAGGCTGCGCTGCTGGGATCGTGGCGCGCCTTCTGGGGCGTCGCCCAGGGCGCTCGCACCAACGGCACCTATCCGGTGAAACAGCTGTCCATTCTCGGCAACGAGATGACCAGTGCGGACGTGACCGACGCGCTCGTGGCTGTCACCGCCGAACCGCGCTTCGCGATCGATAACCGCAATCAGGGCGGCTGGACCAACCGCAAGCCATGGTACGATCTCTACGAGTCGATGGCTTCGGCGCGTGAGGCCTATCAGGCCATGGCCGATCAAGGGCTCAAGGTCGGTCTGGTCACGGCTGCGATCCCAGAGGGCACCGACACGCAGCGTTCACGCGTGTTCGCCAGGTTCATGATCGGTGTGAACACGATTTATCTCGGTATGCTCTTCGATCAGGCCTATCTGACGGACGAAAAAACCAACCCGGCCACGGTGGTGTACGAGCTCAAGCCGTATCAGCAGGTCACGGACAACGGTATTCGCATCCTTCGTGAAGCCATCGCCGAGGCCCGCGCGGCACGCGACTTCACCTTGCCCGCCAACTTGATCAACGCGCAGACATACACGCGCGACGAGTTCATACGCGTGATGCAATCGTACATCATCCGAGCACGCGTGTACAATGCGCGCACTCCGGCAGAGCGCGCGGCCGTGAACTGGGGCCAGGTCCTGGCGCAGCTGGACTCGGGGATCGTAACGCGCAACTTCGCGCAGCAGGCCGATCTCACTATTGCGGCCACCGCGTCGTCATACTATCAGAATTCGTACCTGCAGACCAACGCCCGTACGAACACGCGGCTGGTGGGTCCGGCCGATACGTCGGGCGAGTACCAGCGCTGGCTGGCGCGTCCGCTGGGCGAGCGGGCGCAGATCACAGTGGTCACGCCCGATCGGCGCATTCACGCCGCGACCGGTCCCACGGTGGCGGGCACGCGGTTCGCCTCCCTGCCCACGCAGTCGATGAACACAGCCAACGGCACGTACATGCACAGCCGGTATCGGAGTGTGCGCTTTCTGGTGCCGCCCCTCAACAACTACCACTCGACCGGTCTCATCACCACGATGTCGGTGGACGAAATGAAGTACCTGCGCGCAGAGGCACTCATTCGTCTCAACCGACAGGCCGAAGCGGTCGCGCTCATCAATCCCACACGCGTGGCGGCAGGATTGGCGCCGGTCACCGTGACCGGCCCGCCGAACGACAGGGCCTGCGTGCCCAAGCGTGACAATGGAACCTGTGGAGATCTGTTCGATGCGTTGCAGTACGAGAAGCGTATCGATCTCTTTCCCACCGAGGCCTTGATTGCGTTCGCCGACGCCCGCGGGTGGGGCAAGCTGATCTCCGGCACACCGCTTCACTTCCCGGTGCATGGTCGGGAGCTCGAACTCCTTGGCTTCCCGTATTACACGATCGGTGGCGGCGGCGCGGGCAGCGCGCCGTAAACGCTGAATCACGAAGATCGGGCGCCATGAGCAACTGCTCATGGCGCCCGATTCGCGTTTACGGCACTTCGCTCATATTCGCGCAGCCGAAACCGGTGCGGTCCGACGGCACTTCGCCAGGCGAGAACACGCGCACATAGTATGGATTGCCCGCTTCGAGCGCGGGAATGGTCGCCATGGCCTCGCCGCTGCCATCGTTACGGGACAGAATCTGCCGGAACGCCGCCGCCGCCGCCACCGGACGTCCTTCGTCACCGCAGCGTCCCGCCACAATGTCCCATGCCACCTGCCGATTGATGGGCACCAACCGCAAGCTCAGCTTGGCGCGCGACTCCTTCTCACCCTTGGCCGAAACGGAGAGATCGGCTGCACCGCGCAGGGTGTTGAGCTGCGCGATGGTGGCTGTCCATTTGCCCGTGGGCTTCGCCATCGCTGGCGCGTCCTGCGCGTGAAGCGCCGCTGGTACGGCGAGGGCCAAAGCGCAGACCGCACCCATGGCACTAAGCCGAGCTGCTTGATTCAGGTCGTGTTTCATGTGTCGTCCTATCGCTTCGTGAAAGGGAGCCGCAGTAACCGGGAGCCAGGAGTCGCGACGCGTTGCTAAAGATGCGGTGTGGTGCGCGGCGCGCCTAGGTCTAGAGGCCCATGAACGCCGGCAGCGATGGCAACGCCATTACAGAAGAAGGGCTCTTCCTCGAACCAGGGCACGGTCAACTGGAACGCCGTTTGTGGATTCTTACGCTGCGATTCTCCGTTGAGCATCTCCACCTCGACGCCGGGATCATTCCCACCGTGCCCACGACGAAGCCCATTGAACTTCGTGCGCCGGAACAGAGAAGAGCTTCGACAAGTCCTCGACCGATGTGCGCAGCCCACCGTCGAGTGCCGCAACATGTCGACCTCTCGCTTGAACCCTCCGGAATGTGAGCAACAACACACGGACCGCTGTGTTCTCCCTTAGGCGCCGAAGGGGGTATTTCCAAAGGGGAAAGGCAACAGTTCATGGCCAGGAAATGCGAAAGTACCGCTAGTCATGTCTTCGCCACGTTATCCAGGGTTTGCTGTCGATCCAACCCATGCGTGACTACAAAGTGACGCGCTACGTCGACGCCTTTGTCCTGTCTGCGCCAGACACGTTGCTCGCGATCCCCGCCCCGCCCGTACCATGGCGGGAGTCGCTGCTCGTCAAACTCTTCTTCGCCGTATTCGCGACACGGAATTGTCAGACGGCAACGCCGGGACGGTCGACACTTTTAAAAG
>NZ_JBDNFF010000176.1:0-8668 GCF_041689975.1 Gemmatimonas sp. | reverse complement strand
CCCAAAATCTCAGGATGCTTGATCGTCCGCGACACAGGTCGGCCGAGGTGTGGTCGTGTAGCAAAGGCTGGGGTTGCCTGACGACCACGGAAAGACAATCAGGCCTTGGTCCCAATGAGCACCAAGGTCAACCGTGACGTATCGCACAGCGCCGAAATGCCTTACGATTCAGTGGCCCTGCTACGACAAACTCCGGGCGGGCGTCCGGGCACGGCTGTGCCCGTTCTTTGGCACCTATTAACAGGATTCTATGACAAAACGACTGGTCGGTCTCTCGCTGCTGACGGCGATGGCGGCGGTCCCCACGGCCCAGGCTCAAAGCCTCGGCGAACGCATCGAAGTGGGTGCGTTCGGGCAGTACACCAAGCTCGACGACAAGCTTCGTATCGATAACGTGGTCGGCGTCGGCGCGCGTGCGGGTTTCTCCGTGTACAAGTGGCTCGGTGTCGAAGGCGACATCCAGGTGGGCAGCACGAAAGCAAACCGCGCGCCGAACGAAGACATCACGTATCGTCCGTTTCGCGGTCTGGCTACGCTGACCGTCCCGTTCGTTCCGTCCAAGAAGGCGGCCTTGGTGCTTGGCGCCGGCTGGGTGAACTCAGTGTACGCCGGTCGGAACACGGCAAACGAATACGAGGACGGCTTCTCGGCGCTTGCGGGACTGAAGTTGTGCGGCAGCGGCCGGTGGGGCGCTCGCATCGACGGCATCATGGACAACAATCCGTCGCCGAACGAGCAGAGCATCGAAGGTACATCGCGCAACCTCGGCCTCCGTGCAGGTGTGACGTACGCGCTCCGCGGTGGCTGCGCAACCGTCGAACAGTTCGACTGGGCGCTCAAGATCGATCCGGCCACGGCTACGATCAATCGCGGCAGTGACCGTCAGTTCGCGCTTTCGGCGGCCGACACGAAGTCGCGGCCGATCGAGCTACGCAAGGTCATGAACCTGACGTGCTCTTCGAGCGACGCGTCGGTGGCGACGGTGGACAACAACGCGAAGGTCACGGCCGTGAAGAACGGGACCGCGACGATCACGTGCAAGGGCCTCGTGAAGAAGATCGAGCGCACGGCCTCGTCGACGGTCACGGTCCCCGCTCCGTCGTGGAACGTGACGCTAACGCCGGCCAGCGGTTCAACCGACCTGGGCAAGACGCTCGCGTTCGCGGCGAAGGCCACGGACGCGGACAACGTCGACCTCGGCGCGGTCACGTGGAGCTCGGCCAGCAGCGCGATCGCGTCGGTCAGCAACGGCACGGTCACGTGCAACGCGCCGGGCACGACTACGATCACGGTCACCAAGACGGCGTACGGCGCCACGCAGACCAAGTCGGCGACGGTCGAATGCAAGGCGCTCGCCGCCGCGCGCGTGGCGCTCGACGCCACGTTGTTCGACTTCGACAAGGCGCTCGTGCTGAAGTCAGGTATGGACACGCTCAAGGTTGTGCTCGATGCCATGAAGCGCATGCCGACGCTCCGTATCTCGGTGGAAGGACACACCGACTGGTACGGCGACGAGTCGTACAACAACAAGCTCGCCAAGAGCCGCGCGTCTGCGGTGATGGCGACGCTGCTCAAGATGGCCGGTCGCGACGCCGCGTCGATCAAGGATCGCATCGTCTCGTCGAGCTTCGGCGAGCAGTGCATCATCGCGCCGAATGGCGACGCCGATCCCGCCCCGCCGCGTCCTCGCGTGTCGAAGGCCAACAAGGAAGCACAGAGCCCGAACCGTCGCGTGGAAATCTGGCAGCTGCTCGAGGGCAAGAGTGCCCCGACCGCCTGCCGTTCGGCGGAAGAGCGCGCCGGCCGCGTGGCGTTTGGGGAGTTGAAGTAGGGGGACTGAAAAAGAAAACTCCCTAGGAAAGAGGGGGAGGGTTTCAGGGGGCAGGAGGCAGGAACCACGCGCGGTTCACCTGCTCCCTGCCCCCTGAAACCCTCCCCCCTGCTTCCTAGGGAGTTTTAGCCCGTGTAGCGCGCAGCCCTGTCAAAACGCCTTGAACTCATCAAACGGCTGCCGACAAGAATTACACACGTGTATCGCTTTGCACGCCGTGCTGCCGAATTCACTTTGCAGCCGCGTATTGCTGGAGCCGCAGAAGGGACAGGGCACGGGAACGCGAGCACGCGTGAGCGTGATGAGCCCCTGAGGTTCGGCGCGACCTGGCGGGGCGATGCCATACGCGCGCAGCTTTTCGCGCGCGTCGAGGCCGATCCAGTCGGTCGTCCATGCCGGCGAGAGTACCAGCTTCACGTTCACGTCGCGCACGCCGCGTTCGAGCAGCGCCGTGCGGATATCGGCCTCGATCTCACGCATGGCCGGGCAGCCCGAGTACGTCGGGGTGATCGTGATCGTGACCGCCTCATTCTGGATCTCGACGTCACGCACGATGCCGAGTTCGACCACGCTGATGACCGGGACCTCGGGGTCCATCACGGTACTCAGGACCCCGTACACCTCGTCTGAACTCAGCATCGGGTGCCGCCTACCAGGATGCGCCAGGATGCGAGCGCGCCACGATCTGCATGGTCGCCAGCATGTGTCCCAGCGATTCGGTGTGAAAGCCGCGTCGTCCGCCACGGCGCATGGCCGGGTCGGTGGGGAGCTTCAGTGTGGCACGCTGCACCACATCCGTCACCATCGCGAGCCAGAGCGAATGCAGCGCGTCGTGGTCGATCGCGATGAAGGCGTCGGCCGCGACGGCATCGTCGACCGCGTCATGATCGAACAGCTCACCGGTGTAGCGCCACACGGCGTCGAGCGCATGTTGCGCACGCTCGTGGCTTTCCGCCGTGCCGTCGCCCAGTCGCACCACCCACTCGCTGCTATGGCGCAGGTGATACTTGTCTTCCTTGAGCGACTTCGTGGCAATGGCGGCGAGGCCTTCGTGCTCGCAACGCGACAAAGCGTCCCACAGCAGTACACTGTACGCATCAAACAGGAACTGGCGCACCATAGTGACGGCGAAATCACCATTCGGGATCTCCACCAGCAACGCGTTGCGGTAGGCCACCGCGTCGCGGAAGTACGCGAGTTGGTCGGCGTCGCGTCCCTGCGCTTCGATCTCTCCGGCGAGCGCCAGCAACGAACTCGCATGCCCGATCAGATCGAGTGCGATGTTCGAGAGCGCGATGTCCTCTTCGAGGATTGGCCCGTGACCGCACCACTCCGACAGCCGATGCCCAAGCACGAGGCGATCGTCGCCCATGCGCAGCACGTACTCGAAGAGCGGATTGGCGACCGGCGTACTGCGCGGTGCGGCAACCTGAAAAGACGGTTCGGTCATCAGCGATTCAGAAGACGCGCACGCCGCGCGGCGCGATATAGAACTGCGGATGACGATACGGCTTGTCGTTGCCCGATTCGAAGAACGGCCCCGCATCCGATGGCGCCGAGGCCACGATCGCCGCGGTCGGCACCACCCACAGATTCACCGCTTCGCCACGACGCGCGTATACGTCGCGGGCGTTCTGCAAGGCGAGCTCGCCGTCGGGCGCGTGCACACTGCCGGCGTGTTCGAATGGTTCACCCTTGTTGGGCTGCGTGAAGACTTCCCACAGGGGCCACTGACTGTCTGACATGGTCGGAATCCGGTAGTCAGGCCGCAGCCGTGGAGGAACGCGCCTGCTGCTTTTCGGCGTACGCCGATGCCGCCGCCCGCACCCATGCGCCGTCTTCGTGCGCTTTGCGACGGGCATCGAGCCGTTCGCGATTACAGGGACCGTTGCCCTTCAACACTTCGAAGAACTCGCTCCAGTCGATCTCGCCGAACTCCCAGTTGCCGGTATCTGCGTCGAGATGCAGATCAGGGTCGGGAACGCTGATGCCGATCGCGATCGCCTGCGGCACTGTGAGATTCACGAAACGTTGACGCAGTTCGTCATTCGTCTTTCGCTTCACGCGCCACTTGAGCAACTCCGCGCTGTTCGGCGAATTCGTGTCGCTCGGACCGAACATCATCAGGGAGGGCCACCAGAAGCGATTGAATGCGTCCTGCACCATCGCCTTCTGCTCCGGCGTGCCGTTGGCCAGCACCGAACAGATCTCGTAGCCTTGACGCTTGTGGAAGTTTTCTTCCTTGCAGATGCGCACCATCGCGCGCGCATAGGGGCCATACGAGGCCTTCGCGAGCACGGTCTGATTCACGATGGCCGCGCCATCCACGAGCCATCCGATCACGCCCATATCCGCCCACGAGAGCGTGGGATAATTGAAGATGCTCGAGTATTTCGCGCGACCGTCGAGCAACTGTTGGACGAGCTCGTGACGGTCGACGCCGAGGGTCTCCGTACCGCAGTAGATGTACAGCCCATGCCCGGCTTCGTCCTGCACCTTGGCGATGAGCGACATCTTGCGACGCAGCGACGGGGCCCGCGTGATCCAGTTGCCTTCGGGCAGCATGCCGACGATCTCGGAGTGCGCGTGTTGCGACATCATCCGCGTGAGCTGCTTCCGATAGCGCTCCGGCATCCAGTCCTTCGGCTCGATGCTCTCGCCAGCGGCAATGCGGGCGTCGAAGGCAGCCAAAAGGGCCGGATCCTCGGTGGGGACGGTCAGTTTCTGGTCCATACGGGTAATCTACTGGCGGTAAACGGGGTTCGACAATTGGATCAGCGCGCTATTTTCAGCGTATGACGACAGAGACTCCCCTCCCCGCTACCAGTCTGGACGGCTACGTCCGTACCGGGATTGCCGACGGCATCGGCCGCATCGAGTTCTATCACCCCAAGAGCAATGCGTTGCCACGGGCGATTCTGCGCGATCTCGCTTCAGCGATAACGGCGCTGGGCGCCGATCCGGCGGCGCGGGTGATCGTACTGCAGAGCGGCGGTACCGGTCCATTCTGTGCCGGTGCGTCGTTCGATGAACTCGCGGCGATCACGAGCCCCGAACAGGGCCAGGAGTTCTTCAGCGGGTTCGCGCGTGTGATCCTCGCCATGATCCGTGCACCGAAGTTCGTGATCAGCCGTGTGCACGGCAAAGCGGCCGGCGGTGCCGTTGGCCTCATCGCCGCCTCCGACTTCAGCATGGCGGTCACCAGAGCGTCGGCCAAGCTCAGTGAACTCGCGATCGGCATTGGTCCGTTCGTGGTCGGCCCGGTGATCGAGAAGAAGATCGGACTGGCCGCCTTCGGCGCGATGTCGGTCGATGCCGACTGGCGTGATGCCGCGTGGGGTGAACGGCACGGCCTCTACGCGAAACTGTTCGACGATGTTGCGGCGATGGATGACGCGGTCGGCACACTCGCCACGACACTGGCGGCGTCCAATCCGGAAGCGATGGCGATGCTCAAGCGCGTGTTCTGGGCCGGCACGGAGCAGTGGGATACGATGCTTGCCGAACGCGCGGCCATGAGCGGCGCGTTGGTGTTGTCCGAGTTCACGCGGAACGCGATCGGCGCGTTCAAGACTCGTTGACGTTGCGCGCTGGCCGGGCTAGAAGCGCACGGCTACAGTCACGCCGGCCGGTCCGCGTGCGCTGAGCCACGGAGCCAATGCCACGGTGGATGCGGCGCGGCCACGACTGACGCTGCGTGCGATGCGCGCCTGAATCGTAGCGCCCCGCTGTGAGCGACTGGCTGACACCATGGCGTCGATCATGCCGACGATCGTGACCGCCGCGGCGGCACCGATGCCAGCGGTAAAATACGAACGCTCCTGTGTCGTGCGCGTGTATGGAGCAGGTATGCCGTTCGGATCCACGTAGGCGATGGTGGCGGTCGTGGTTTGCTGCGTGAGCGCAAGTCCGGCCGCAGCGCCAGCGGCCGCAAGCACAAGGACACCGCGCACCGGATGTCCCGTGTAGAACTGTCCAAAACCCGGGAGCAGGCTGCGCGAGAACGCGACACCGGGCCGATACACGGGCCGGCGCAGCACTTCAATGGCGCGTCCGACATCGACACGATCGTCGACCGTCGGCGCTTTGGCACGGTACTGCTCGAGATCTTGCAATGCCGCGCGTCGAGCCCCGTTCGCCGCACGCGCCAGTCCGCGATTGAAATACCCCTCAGAGGCCGAGGGCGCATCGCGAACCACGTCGTCGAAGGCCCGGATGGCCGCCTCGTACCGACCGTCATCGTAGAGCGCGATCCCCAAGCGGAACGCCACCTGTACATCGGCCGCTTGACGCTGCGCCACCGCGGGCACGATACGGCGCAATCGATCACGAACGTCAGTGGCTTCACGTCCAGCCGGCGACAACGACAGGTAGCGACAGAACTCGACGACGGCCTTGGCGGAGTCAGCGAGTTCCTCGTGCGCGCGACCGAGGTCGTAGGCAATCCGTTCATCGCCAGGATTGAGGAGGGCCGCGCGGGCAAACGCATCGCGCGCCGCCGCCTGATCGCCGATCAGCGCCGCCTCCTGCCCCGCCGCAGCAAGTCGCCGAGCCTCCGCGTTATCGCGTCGCGCCGCCGGCGCCTGGCCCACGGCGGGAAGATCGCACCCCGGCGCGGCCCCAACGGTCAGTGTACGCTTGGGCACCAGGCTTGGGGCGCCGCTCTGAGCGCGCAACGGGCACGCGAGCAGCACGACAGCAAGCAGCGCAGCAGCAGCGAGGCGTGATACAATGCGCGATGCGATGCGTGTTCGGGTGCTGTGATCAGCGAACCGTGATCGTGACTGATGCACTGATGCCCTCGGAAGTGACCGTGATGATCGCGGAACCGATGCCGACGCCGACCACGAGCCCTGTGCTCGAAACGAATACCACGTTCTCAGCGCTGCTACGCCAGCTCAGCGCACGGTCCGACAACGGGACGCCCGCAGCATCCCGTACGATCGCGGCGAGTTGCACCGATTCATTTACGCGAAGCGCTGGATTCGGCGGCGAGACGACGATCGAGGCCACCGTGGGCACACTCACCGTGACCGCACTCGTGGCCGAGATCCCTTCGCTCTCCACGACGACCAGCGCGATCCCGGGCGCGATAGCGGCAACGACCCCCTCGGCGCTTACGCTGATCACGCCCGATGCGCCGCTGCGCCATAGCATGCTCCGCCCAGTCAGGACGGCCCCGTTCGCGGCGCGTGCCATGACGGTGAATTGGCGCGCGTCGCCCACGAACAGGTTCGTGGCGGATGGCGTGACATCCAGTGAAGCAACGGGCACCGGCACCACCTGCACGCTGGCCACGCCAGTCTTGCCTTCGCTGGTCGCGGTGATGCGTGCATTGCCCGGCGCGAGGGCGGTTACCACGCCGGCGGTGCTCACGGAGGCCACGGTCGGCGCGTCACTGGCGAAGGTGAGCGGGCGGTTGGTGAGGACGTTGCCGTCGTTGTCGGTGATCTGTGCCTGCAGTGTCAGCGTCGATCCAGCGGTCAGCGTCGAGACACTCGGCGAAAGGGCAACGGTGCCGGCGAGTCGTGCGGGCACAACGACCCTCGCCGTCCCGACGCGACCTTCACTCGCTGCGGAGATCGTTGCGGTACCCGGCTGAAGCGCGAGCACATTCCCGGTCGCGGTCACGATGGCGACGGTCACATTGCTCGAACTCCAGCTCACCGATCGTCCGAGGAGCACGACACCGTTGGCGTCGCGAAGCGTCGCGGAGAATTGCCGGTCGGTTCCAACGGCCAACGTATCCTGACCCGGACTCAACGTGACCGTCTGAATGGGTGGCAAAGTGACGGTGACCGCGGCTTGGGCGAATCGCCCCTGAGAGGTCGCGACGATCGTGACCGCGCCCGGCGCCACACCAGTGACCGTTCCATTGGCGTCGACGCGAGCGACGGTCGGATCACTGCTCGACCACGCTATGGCGCGACCGACGAGAGCCACGTTGTCGGCATCGAGTGGCTGCGCGCGAATCAGCACGGTTCCGCCGACACGGACGGCGGAAATCGCCGGCGTCATCGCGATCGATGCCACAAGGCGTTCGGTGACCGTCACTGTGGTGGTGGCACTGATGCCGCGCGCACTGACCGCGATTCGCGCGGTACCCGGTGCCGCGGCCGTGACCAGACCCGTGGCCGACACGGTGGCCACGGATGCATTGCTGCTGGACCAGGCGAATGGCGACACGGGGACCGTGCTGCCTCCGGCGTCGCGCGCACGCGCTGAAAGCGCGACCGTCGTACCGGAGCGCACGGTTGGCGACGCCGGCGTGACCTCGACCGCGTCAATCGTGCGGTCACTGACAGTCGGCTCCCCACACGCCAGTACGGACAGCAGCACCGTTGCAATCAGTCGTCCCGACGCGGTGCGCATGCGCTGCAGCGCGGTCATGGTGTGACCGTAACGACGGCAGAACCGATCTTGGTTTCCGAGGTCGCGATGATTGTGGTCGTGCCGACGGTCACGGCCGTCACGAGACCACTGTTGATATTCACGGTCGCCACGGCGGGGTTCGAACTGCTCCACGTGATCGTGCGACCGGTGAGCACGTTGTTCGACGCGTCGCGCGTGACCGCTGTGCCCTGAGACGTGGCGCCGACGGCGATCGACGTGGGTGCGACCGACACCGTCACAGTTGCCACCGGCACCGCGGTCACGGTCAAGACGGCGTTTCCGCTTTGCCCTTCACTGGTGGCGGTGATCGTCGCCGAGCCCGCCGTGAGCGTCGTAATTAAAGCGCTGCTGTTGACCGTCGCGACGGCGGTGTTCGAACTACCCCATGTGATCGTGCGGCCGGTGAGCACGTTGCTCGTGGCATCACGCGTGACGGCCGTGCCT
>NZ_JBDNFF010000175.1:0-5759 GCF_041689975.1 Gemmatimonas sp. | reverse complement strand
TGCGTAGGTCTCGGAGTCGATTTCCGGTGGAGAGCACGGCCGGGAGCGCGCCGATGTCCTGGGTTCGGACATGCCACTGCGCGAGTGTTTGGCCCAAGCTCGAGCAGACGTTCTCGATCCGCGTTCTCGACACATATGGGCTACTCGGCAGGCGGGTGCTGAGCTGCGTGCGCCATTCCTCCCAGTCGAGCGGGGCTGCCTCCATGGCGATTGCCGGCAGCTCGTCGTCCTGCCAGAGCAGCTGGGGGACCCTGCCCGGAGTGATGCCTCCGAAGAGTTGGAGGGCCTGCGCTTCGGCGCGGCCGCGCGAGACATCCGCCTCCCAGGTCGTCGGCACCCGCAGTTGGGCCAGCGGAGCCTTGACGACCAGCCCGAAAGGGCTGACGGTCTGGTAGCGCTCGGTCTGGTCCTCGGGCGCGATCCGCCACACGTCGGACGAGACCCCGCCGGTGAGCGGAACCAACCCCGCACCCTCGACGATGACACCGTCGCTCACCAATACTGAGGTGACGGCCACGATCTCATTCATCCGAATATTCCCCTTTCAACTCGATTGTTTGCTGCTATATTTGTCAACAGTTGGCAATAGACTAGCTCGATTCGCACTCTACTATGGAGGACTTTGATCATGTCGGCTTTCGTTGATCGTATCGCTGCAGCACCCGTCACGTGGGGCGTGGATGGCTCTCCGGGCTGGGGCCTGATCCTCCCGCGCGATCGGGTGGTGGAGGAAATGAAGTCGCTGGGCTTATCGGCCATGGAACTCGGCCCGGACGGCTTCCTGCCATCAGATCCAGAGGAACTCAACGAATACCTCAGCGAGAACGGCCTGCGGGTGATCGGTGGTTGGGTGCCGATGGCGATGGCCTTTCAGGACCTCTTCGACGCCGACGTGGACTACCTCCACCGTGCGTGCCGGCAGTTCCAAATGGCCGGAGCCGATGTCCTCATCCTCGGGCCGGTGTGGGACCTGTTGGGGTACGAGAAGCGCGGGGTCCTTGACGCGGGTGAGTGGGCGACGTTCTTCGCGAACCTGTCGGTGGTCGGCGAGGTGGCATCGAGCTTCGGACTGCGCACGGCTCTGCACCAGCACGTCGGCACCGTTGTCGAGGACATGTCCGACCTGCAACGTGTGCTGGACAACTCCGATGTGAGCCTGTGCGTGGACACCGGCCACATGATGTCGACTGGCATCGACCCGGTCGCTGTCGTTACGCAGGCCGCGGACCGGGTGGCTCACGTGCACCTCAAGGACATCCAGGTACGCCTAGCGAACATGGTGCTCTCGGGTGAGACTCCGTTTCGCACGGCCTGCCTCGACGGACTGTTCCAGCCGCTGGGCAAGGGCGACGTCGACCTCCCGGCCGTGATCTCGACTCTTGAGGCGGCTGGATACGCGGGCTGGTACACGATCGAGCAGGACTGCTCGCTGTCGGAGATCCCACCACCCGGAACCGGGCCGGTTGAGGACTGCGCCATAAGTCTCAACTACCTCAAGGAGTTAGGCGCGAGTAACTTTGTGTCGACCAGCACTCTCAAGGCGGCCGATGGCAAGCATTGACGAATACCTTTTCAATCCCAGCCGCTTGCAGGATCCGTATCAGTACTTCGACGAGATCAGACGGAGCGGCTCTGTTCAGTGGAGCGACTACCTCAACGGTTGGACGGTCATCGATCTTGCCGCTGTCCGCGAGGTGAGCAAGCACAAGGACGTCGGACAAGGCGATCGAACCGGATCCCAGCTTCGCAACCTGGCCCCGCACGAGGCGAAGGCGCTGGCACCGATCTCCGAGCACATGCCACGGGCGCTGTCGTCGCTGGATCCCCCCGATCACACCAAGCAGCGTGCTGCCGCGACGTCCGTCATCGACGCGAAGCTCACCCGAACGCTGGGACCAGATGTCCAGGCCATCGTCGATGACCTGCTTGCCAATATCCAGGCACGGGGTTCCTTCGATGGCAAGGTGGACTTCGCCCTGCCGCTGACGACCTCGACGATGTCGCGCATCGTCGGGGTCCGGCTCGAGGACCGCGACGAGTTCGTCGAATGGGTCGAGTGCGTCTTCCGGTTCCTCGGAAGCGATCAGACCGACGCGGAGATGGCACTGGAGTGCAAGCGCGCCTACGTCGCCATGGGCGACTACGTCCAAGAACTCATCCAGCACGAGCGCCGATCGCCAACAACTCAACATCGCGAGACCACACTCATTCCACGCCTGGTCTCATCACAGCGCGACATGGACAGAACCGACGACGACCTGGTCGGGATGCTGGTAGGGATGGTTCAAGGGGGATTCGAGACGACGACGAGTCTGATCTCGAGCATGATCACCCTGCTCATGCTGCACCCCGAACAGCGCGCGCGCCTCCTGGCGGATCCCTCGTTGCTCGACTCGGCCATCGAGGAGACGCTTCGCTACGAGACTGCGTTGAAGTTCGGACTTCGGCAAGCGCAAACCGACCTTGTCGTCGACGGCCATCCGATCGCGCGCGGGGATGTACTCGCGCCGATATTGTCCCTCGCAAATCGCGATCCGAACGTCTTCGAGCGCCCTCACACATTCGACATTGGACGCAAGCCGAATCCCCACGTCGCCTTCGGCTTTGGGACGCACTTCTGCATCGGTGCGCCACTGGCGAGGTTGCAGGCCCGAATAGGTGTCGGCGCACTCCTCGAAAAGTTCCCGAACATGACCCTTGAGGCAAGCGACGTCAGTTGGCGTCCAAGCTTTCTCTTGCGTCAGGTCGCGGAAGTGCCGTTGACCGTCGGGACCTTGATGAAGGCCTGACCAGTTGCTTCGGGTGACATGGCCGAATAGCCACCGTCGACTGCCAGTTCGGCACCGGTGATGAACGACGCTCGGGGCGAGAGTAGGAAGATGATCGCGTCGGCGATCTCCGCCGGGTTGCCTAGGCGTCCCATCACCTGAAACTCGGCGGCGACCTCGTCGGCGCGCGCGCGGGCGCCATAGCGTTTCTCGAGGTTCCGACTCCAAGTCCAGCCGGGGAGCACGGCATTGACGCGGGTGCCTTCTGCCGCGAGGAGTGTGGCGCAGTTGCGCGTCAGTCCGAGCAGGGCCGCCTTGGTCACCGGATAGAGAAGGCGATCAGGCTGGGCACGCAGGCCGCTGATCGACGCTACATTGACGATCGCGCCGCCGCCGCGCGCGGCCATCGATTCTTGGCAGAGTGAGATCAAGCGTGCGGCGGAGATGACGTTGACGTCCATACTCCGATGCCAGTCTTCGTGGGTTGCCGCCAGCCTCGGGTCGGCGAACACGGCGGCCGCGTTGACCAGGTAGTCGACACCGCCGAACTCGGACCTAATCCGGGTGACGAGTTCCCGCAGGTGGGCGTCGTCAGCCAGTTCGCCGCCGGCGAAACTCACCTGGTCAGCCAGGCCGAGTTCCGCGATATGATGAGCGCTCTCGGGAAGGTCGGTGGCGAGCACTCGCGCGCCGCGTGCGACGAGACCCTCGATTGTCGCGCACGCAATGAGCGACCCTGCTCCCGTGACGATGGCGACCTTGCCGGTTAGGTCGTCGGACTGCGCGACGACGCTGCGATCAGCTGCCGGGTTGGCCATCAGACGATCCGCTGATGCTTCTTGTCGGCCTCGTGCTCGCCCCGGGCCAGCCGCACCTCGGCGCGCTCGCTCACCTCGGGCACTCCGACCTCCCACCAGGCCCCGCCCTCGAGCCAGGTGTAGGCCTGCACCGGCAGGACGAGGGCGTAGCTGGCCGTCGCCGCCCGCGCTCGAGCAAATGCGGCGGGCAGCAGGTCGAGTGATTCGACCCGCTCGCCCTGCGCGCCCATCGAGGTGATGTGCTGCAGCAGGTCGACGGTGGTGTCGGTAACGCGACGACTCGAGGCATACAGGTTGTTGAACTCGGCCCCGCCCGTATTGACCTGCAGTCGGTTGATCACCGCGTATCCGCCGTTGTCGCACACGATGAAGATGGCCTTGTGGCCGGTGAGCACGGTCGAGAACACATCCGAGTTTGCCATCAGGTAGGAGCCGTCGCCCATGAAGGTGAGCACCTCGCCACCGGTGCGGGCGCGCTCATCGACTCGGGCCATGCTTGCGCCCCACGCACCGGCTACCTCGTAGCCCATGGTCGAGAAACCCCACTCGGAATCAAAGGAGTTGGGCGCCAGCGCACTCCACGCCATCGTCAACTCGCCGAGGATGCCGCCTGCGGCGCACACGACGTAGTCGTCGGCGGTTGCCAGTGCGTTGCACGCTTTAATGATCTGCCCGTACGAGGGTGGATCGAGGTCCGTGCGCTGGGTCCAGCCGTCCAGGTATGCGTTCCACTCGTTGACCAGGTCTGTCGCGCGCCCGAGCCACGACTGGGCCGCGGCGTAGGTACCCATTTCCTCGTCGATCATCGTCAGGCTCTCGAGCGCATCTCCGATGACGGCGCAGTCGGTGCGTTTCATTGCGTCCCACCGATTCGTGTTGACAAGGATGAAGCGCGCATTGGGATTCTTGAATACCGACCATGATCCGGTCGAGAAGTCCTGAAGTCGAGTGCCGATGGCGAGGATGACGTCGGCTTCCTCGGCCACGGCGTTCGCCGAACTCGAGCCGATGGTTCCGAGGGTCCCGACGTTGTTCGGATGCGATCCAAGGACGGTGGCCTTGCCAGCGGCGGTCTCAGCGATCGGGATGCCGCGGCGCTCGGCGAAGCTCGCAACGAGGTCGTTGGCCTCGGAGTAGCGCACGCCGCCACCCGAGAGGATCAACGGCTTCTTGGCTTCGGACAGCAGTGTTACGGCCTTCTCGACATCGCGCCGGTCCGGTGCTGGCCGCCGGAAGTAGTGGTATCGCGTCTGGAAGAACTCGACCGGAAAATTGAATGCCTCTGCCTGGACGTCCTGGGGGAGCGCGAAGAACGCCGGACCGCAGTCGCCCGGATCCATCATGGTGGCCAGTGCCTGCGGGAGCGAACGGATGATTTGCTCGGGACGGCTGATCCGGTCCCAATACCGGACCACGGTCTTGAATGCATCGCACACCGAGACAGTGGGATCGGAGAACGTCTCGATCTGCTGGAGCACCGGGTCGACCGCGCGATGCACGAAGTAGTCGCCGCTGAACATGAGCAGCGGGATCCGGTTGACGGAGGCGACGGCGGCGGCAGTGAGCAGGTTGCTGCAGCCGGGCCCTACCGACGTGGACGCGATCATGATCTGCTTGCGCAGCTTGGCCTTGCTGTAGGCGACGGCGGCGAGCGCCATCGTCTGCTCGTTTTGGCCGCGCCAGGTCGGCAACTGGTCTTGGACCGGTTCGAGCGCCTCGCCCAAGGTGGTCACGTTGCCGTGCCCGAAGATGGCGAACACACCGGCGAAGACCGGCTGGTCGACTCCGTCGATCAGTGTGCGCTGGGCAATCAGCCACTTGACGATGGCCTGGTCTGTGGTTAGTCGTAGCGTGCTCACGCACATCTCCCTTCGAGTTGGTTCACCGAGTTGATTACCGCTAGTACAGCGCGCCGCTGATCGCTTCGTCCATGGAACGGGCCGCCGCGACCTGCTGTGCGAAGCCCGCGCGCAGCCACACCGCGTCGGTCCCGACCGAAGTGAGTCGATAGCCCAGCGACTGCGCCCGCCGGCAGTCGGCGCCGGACGCGGTGTGAATTCCGGGGATCACCCCGTGCTCGTCGCATGCCTGGACGATCCGGGTCAGTAGGGCGTCGAGTTCGGCCGACGCTCCGCCGACCGGTAGGCCGTGGGTCAGTGCGAGGTCGGCCGGT
>NZ_JBDNFF010000174.1:0-27890 GCF_041689975.1 Gemmatimonas sp. | reverse complement strand
CCCACCTTCAGCGCGCTGCTCGCCGATTGGTGGTGGTTTCAGGAAGTGGGCTACGAAGTGGTATTCAGCCGCCAGCTGTCCGCGCAGGTGGCCCTTTTCGCGGGTGCCGCGCTGCTCGCGCTCGGCGTCGTGATGCTCACGCTGCGCATCGCCCAGCGCGGCCACCCGCGTGGTCCGCTGCTGGTGCGATCGGGCGATACGACGGCCCGCATCGAACTCTCAGCGGTGATCGCGCGCCTCGGTATCCCGATTGCGCTGGGGCTGAGTCTCTTCGCCGGGCTGATCGCCAGCGCATCCTGGGAGACGGCGCTGCAATGGTGGTACGGCGGGCCGTTCGGTCTCAGCGACCCCGTGCTGTCGCGTGACATCGGGTTCTACGTGTTCACGCTCCCTGGAATCTCCGTGCTGCTGGCGATGCTCTCCGCGCTGACGACCGTCTCCCTCGTGCTCGCCGCGGCGGTGTACATCCCGCGCGGTGACATCAGTGTGGGCCCATCCGGCGTGGTCGTGAAGCGGCAGGCGGGTATGCACGTGGCGGCGCTCGTTGCCGTCATGCTCGTGCTCACGGCTGTCCGACTCTACGCGGTGGACATTCCCGAACTGCTGTTTTCCAATACCGGCCCGCTCGTCGGCGCGAGTTACACCGATCTCCATGCCACACGCCCCGCCATCTACCTCTCGGTCGTGCTGGCGCTGGGCGCTGCCGCGTTGGTGGTCGTGGGCGGACTGCGCGAGCGCCTGCCGCGGTTCGGGGGCATCGCCATCGTCGGCTACCTGGGCGTGTCGCTGGTCGCGCGTGGCGTGCTTCCGCAGCTCGTTCAAAAGTTCATTGTGGCACCCACCGAGCTCACGCGCGAACGACCGTACCTCGCGCATCACATTGCCGCCACGCGCCAAGCGTGGGGGCTCGACAGCGTGGACACCCGTGAGCTCAACGGCGAGGCCACGCTCACGCTCGATGATCTGAAGCGCAACGCGCCCACTATCGACAACGTGCGGCTGTGGGACCGCAGTCCGCTGCTGCAGACCTTCGGCCAACTGCAGGAGATCCGCACGTACTACGATTTCGTGTCGGTGGATGACGACCGCTACTGGATCGACGGAAAATACCGCCAGGTGTTGCTCTCGCCGCGTGAATTGAACGTGGCCTCGCTGCCCACACGCACCTTCATCAACGACCACCTCACCTTCACGCACGGCATGGGCCTCACGCTCAGCCCGGTGAACCAGGTCACCGTGGAAGGACTGCCGGTCTTGTTCGTCAAGGACCTACCCCCGGCCTCGAACGTGTCGCTTACCGTGACACGACCGCAGATCTACTTCGGAGAGCTCAGTAACGACTGGGTGGTGACGGGCACGAACCAGCGGGAATTCGACCAGCCCTCCGGCGAACAGAACGTGTACAGGAGCTACGGCGGCACGGCGGGTGTGCGTGCCGGTGGCTTCCTCAAACGCATGGTGTTCGCCTCGGTCTTCGCATCATCGAACCTGCTGTTCTCGCAGGACATCAGCGACACGAGCCGCATGGTATACAATCGCAACATCGTCACGCGCGCCCGGAAGGCGCTGCCGATGCTCGCCTTCGACCGCGACCCGTACATGGTGATCCGCACGGACGGGACGCTGGTGTGGATGATGGATGCGTATACCTCCACCACGCGGTATCCGTACTCGCAGCGGCTGGCCGACGGCACCACGTACATGCGCAACAGCGTGAAGGTGGTGATCGACGCGTACGATGGGTCCATCCGCTCGTACGTGAGTGCGCCGAACGATCCCATCATCGCCACCTGGCGTCGCATCACGCCGAACATCTTCCTGCCGCTCGACAGCATGCCCGTCGATCTGCGGGCGCATATGCGCTACCCCGATGAGCTCTTCCGCGCCCAGTCCGCGTTGTACACCACGTATCACATGGACTCTCCGGACGACTTCTACCACCGTGAAGACCAGTGGCAGATTCCGTCCACCGACCAGAAGGAAGGCGCCGTGGCCTTCATGCGGCACATGGTAATGCGACTGCCCGACGAACAGGGTGCCGAATTCATTTACATGGTGCCGTTCTCCCCGCGCGGCAAGGACAACCTCGCGGCGTGGATGGTGGCCCGCAACGATGGCGCCGCGTACGGGAAGCTGCGCGTATACAAGCTGTCTCGCCAAAGCCTCGTGTTCGGACCGCGGCAGATCGAGAACCGCATCAACCAGAACACCGAGATCTCGCGCCAGGTGACGCTCTGGGACCAGCGCGGGTCCACCGTGCTGCGGGGCGACCTGCTGGTGATTCCGATCGAAGAATCGCTGCTGTATGTGCAGCCCCTATACCTGCAGGCCGAAGGTGGGCGCATTCCCGAGCTCAAGCGAGTGGTGGTGGCCTACCAGAACCAGGTGGTGATGGAATCCACGCTGGATGGTGCCTTGGCCACACTGTTCGGGAGTGCCACCGGTGCGCGGGCCGCACCGTCCGTGGTCGCGGCCGGCGACTCGAGCACCGGCGTGCCCGTGGTTATAGACGCGAGCCTGCAGCCGCTGATCGACGAAGCCCGTCGTCATTACCAAAGCGCGATCGAGGCGCAGCGTGAGGGAGACTGGGGTAAGTACGGCACCGAGATCAAGACACTGGGTCAGTTGCTGGAGCGGCTGGGCAACCGTCCGGCCGCAGCGACGGAGCGTGTGCCGCCCTCCCGGTGAGCCGCGCCGGCGGCGGACGCAGCAAGAGCGCGCACGGCGGAACGCATACCGATGCCCCCTCTCCCGTTTGTCGCCCGCGATCGGTGCGTGATCTTTCACTTTCTTGAGCACGCGCTGAAAGGCCGTGCGCGAGCCACGGGCGCGTCACGTCGCGAGCGAAGGCCTGCGATCAAGACATTCGTGTCGAGGACGCCATGCGGTTTCATGCAGTATCACAAATGACACCACAAATGGACGCCCGAGCCAAGCGGGCGTGAACGCCAACGAACGAAGCTGTTTTGAGTGGAGGAAACATTCAACGAGAGGTTGGCCGCATTCCTTCGCCGCCGTTGAGTGCAGCGACTCGGTGATCCTTCCGGTCACACACCTCTCGTCTACGCTGAATCACCCCGGCTTGACCAACCACGACCAGGTGTGGGTGAAGGCGCTGGAGCGCGAAGTGAAGGAGCCCCGCCGATCCACTGAGAGCCTGCGCAAGGCGTCGGTAGACTCAATGGGTCGAGTGCTCGACGCGCCTCGGTCTCTTTCGCTACATCGAAGGCTGGTACAAGCCGCGCCGCTGCCACTCCGCGTTCGGCCAGCGGTCGCCTCTGGCCGTCGAGCGCCTCCATGCCGTACCATCCAAAGCGGCTTGAAAACCCAACCCCACCGACGCTGCGAAAACGGGTCAAGTTCAAGTTCAGACTACTCGTGGGTATTCTTCGTGTGGGACAAAGGCCATTCGATGACAGGGTATTCGTGTGATCTGCGGCGAAAGAAGCCGAAACTGAAGGAGAGATCGAGCTGGGAATCCTGACGGCGCTGCCGCCGCTTGACGTACCAAGCACGGCGCTGCAAGAACCTCTGATGAATCCCGTTCACATGCAGGAGGCCGGGCGAAAGCAGGCGTGTAGTATCTCGAGTTCATCAGGCCGTACAACATTCTCGACGTTCCCGAGGAGCTCCGTGATCACGACGGATGCGTGGTCGTCGGCCTCCCGGGTGCTGCGCGCTGATCCCGCTCAATGACGCCTGGCCAGCGACCGTTCAGACCATGGCAGCACCGGTGTCACGGTGATGCCATGGATCACGAGGTTGCAGGCCACCACCGCCACCAACGGCGCCACATCACTGCTCGGCACCCCGTGATTGAGCGCGTAGCGCAGGAAGTACAGGCTGCCGATGCCGCGAATGCCGAACCAGCCCAGCAACCACCGCAGGGCACGCGACGTGCGCGATCCGATCAGCGACAGCATTACGCTGCCGTCGTGCTCGCGGCCGAGATCATGGGTGGTGGGTTCCTCAAGAGCCGTATGGCCGACCGACTGCGTCAGCGCGACGGATTGAGCTACGGTGTGGGCACGCAGGTGAACATCACCGCCGGCGACTCGCTTGGCCGGCTCTTCACCTACGCCATCTACGCGTCGGAAAACCTCGACCGCCTGCAGGCAAGCTTCCGCGAAGAGCTGGACAAGCTGGTGACGGGCGGGATCACGGCCGAAGAGCTCGAGGCGGTTCGCGCCGGCTGGTTGCAGGGGCGGCAGCAGCAGTATGCGAACGACAATGAACTCGTGAATACGATGGTGGCTCGTCGGCGCTGGAATCGCACCTTTACCAGCTACGATCTGGCGCTCGAGGCTCGGGTGCGGAAGCTCGCAGTGGCCGAGGTGAACGCCGCGATCCGGAAGTACATCGATCCGAAGCAGACGGGGATTATCCGAGCGGGCGACTTCAAGGGGGCGAAGAAGAAGGCGATCACGCCGATGCCCTGAGGCTGCGAGCCAGCGACGCACAAGGGCCGGCCACGTTGCGCAGTGGCCGGCCCTTGCACGTACCGCACGGTGGTCAGTAGCTGACGGTCACCGCGTTGGAGCACAGCGTGCCGACGCAGACCTGGTACGTCGCGGTGCCCGGACTACGACCGGGATTGTCGGAGTACGAGCCGCTGGTCGAGGTGCCAACCGCCGTCGAGCCTCGATAGATGGTTGCGGTGCCCACCGATCCTGTCCACGAAAGCGATGCAATGGTGTTCTTGCCTTTCACGCTGGTGCGGACCGCGAGCACGATGCTGGTCGCAGGCGGCGGCGTGACACCTCCACCGATGAACCCGGAGTACAGCAGCCGGTTGGGCGACCCGGTACCGGGGGTGGTCACCACGTTGGCCGTGGCATTGGTGACCAGTGCGGCCGCCACGGTCGCCGGTGATGCGGTGGTGTTGCCCTGCAGGTACAGCGCGGCCACACCGGCCACGTGCGGCGAGGCCATCGAAGTGCCCGAGATGGTGTTCGTGGCCGTATTGCTAGTGGACCAGGCCGAGGTGATGCTGCTGCCCGGCGCGAAGATGTCCAGACACGTGCCGAAGTTCGAGTACGTCGCCCGCGCGTCCGACGACGTGGTGGCGCCCACCGTGAGCGCCGCGGCGGCGCGGGCGGGCGATGAATTGCAGGCGTCGACGCTGCTGTTACCGGCAGCCACCACGAACGTCACACCGGCGATGACCGCATTTGCAACGGCATTATCCAGGGTGCTGCTGGCGCTGCCGCCCAGCGACATGTTGGCCACGGCCGGGCGGGCAGGGTTGCTGGTTACCCAGTCAACGCCAGCGATTACGCCCGACGTGCTGCCGGACCCCGTACAGCCGAGCACGCGCACGGCCACCAGCGCTACGCTTTTGGCCACACCGTATGTTGTGCCACCCACCGTGCCGGCCACATGCGTGCCGTGACCGTTGCAGTCGGTCGTGCCACGACCGTCGATTATGGCCGTAAAGCCAATGCTGCTGACGCGGCCACCGAACTCGTTATGGGATGGCAGGATGCCGGTGTCGATGATGTACGCCGTGACGCCCGCGCCCGTTGTCGTGTAGCTGTAACCGCTGTTCAGCGGCAGGTTGTTCTGGTCGATCCGGTCGAGCCCCCAGGTGGCAGGGGACTGCGTGGCATCGGCAGTGATCACCTGATCCTGCTCCACCGATGCCACATTCGGATTTCGCAACAGCGCCTGCGCCGCTTGCGGGGAGAACGGCGCGGCAAAACCGCGAAGGGCATGTTCATACACGAAACGCGGCGTGGAGCCGTCGCCCGCCGCCAGCTGTCGGGCAAGCCCGGGAATATCGCGAGCGGCGTCCTTGAAGGTCACGATGTAGACCGGCCGATCCTGCGCGGCGCTCTGGGTAAAGGCGGGCGCGGCCACCGCCGGCTGGGTGGGCGAGGACGCGTCTTTACAGGCCGTTACGAGGAGGAGTCCAGCTATGCTGGCTGGAAGGAACATGCGGCGCATAAACACTGCTCTCCGATCACGAGGGACGTGACGTCGCTGGACATGGTGGCTTCCAGCAATGCCCCGGGCCAACTGCCCGATTCTCCGAGCGGTAAATTAAGCCCGCTCTCGCGGGTTCGTCCAGCAGCATCGCAGAACTCCCCGATTCTCGGCTCTGCTCATGGCTACGCTCCGATCCTGCTCACCCGGCATCCGGACCTGACTCGATGTGACGGACACGTGGTTATCGCGGCGTGTGCTTCGCCGCCGCCCGCACGACCACGTACAACGCGCTCCCGCCAACGGCCGCGATCAGCACGTCGCGCGTTTCCTTGCCCGATGTGCCGCTCAGCAACCACGCGATGAGCACCAAGCTAGCGATCGGTGCCACGAGGCCACCGGACAACAGGAACCGCGCTGGTGGCACTTCGGCTTTTCGGCGCAATACCGGTAGCGCAGCGCAGGTGACCGCGAATACGAGCAGTCGCGCGATCGTACTGATGGTGAGCACGTACACGTGCGTGCTGGTGAGTGCGAGCAGCCACACCACGACGGCCGATAGCACAATGCTGTGCACCGGCGCGCGCGACGCCGCGTTGAGTTTCCCGAGCACCGCCGGGAGCTGCCCCGCGTGCGCCATCGCCAATGGAATACGCGAGATCGTGAGCATGCCACCGTTGATCGTGCCCAGCATCGACACCGCCGCGCCGATCACGATGATGGTGCCACCGATCGGTCCCACGAGTGCCGTTGCCGCATCGGCCAGTGGACGGGTCGACGTGGCGAGCTCCGGCAGCAAGCCGATACATACCGCCTGCAGCCCCACGTAGAGCGCTACGACGACCGCGAGCCCCACCAGCAGCGCGAACGGCATATCACGCCGTGGGTCGCGCGTTTCGCCGGCCGCCACGAGTGCCGTTTCCCACCCTACGAAAGCGAACGTAAGCAGCAGTACAGCCGACGAGAAATTCGCGCGTGACGGCACCTCCGCCTCGCGCCACGCAGCCGGTGCGAATGCGGAGCCGTTCATCTCAGTAAGTCCGTACACGACCAAGGCCACTAACGGCACCAGCTTTGCCACCGTGATGAGGTTCCCCACGCGCACGCTGCGCGCCACGCCGGACACGTGCAGCGCCGTGAATCCGCCGATGATCGTCGTGACCAGGATTGCGCGCGGCGCACCGCGATCGATCCCCGGCACCAGCAGCGCGAGATACTCCGCGAGAATGCCGGCAATGGCGCAGATGCCGGCAATGCGCGCCAGCCAGAGTAGCCAACCCACCAGAAATGCCGGAAACGGTCCGAAGGCTTCGGCCGTGTAGAGATACGGACCACCGGTCGCATCGAAGCGCGAGCTCACTTCGGCAAAGCAGAACACGACGGCCGCCATAAGAAGTGCGCACGCCACGATCGCCAGCACGCCCCACACCCCGATCAGTGCATGCACTTTGGCCGGCAATCCAAAAATGCCCGCGCCGACGATCCCGTTGATCACGAGAGCCAACAGACTCCATCGGTCGACGGCGCGAATCAGCGTAGGCGCTGCCGGGTTTGGTGACGCCGCCGTGGGGTTCGTCACGTCACGGGCGCCACGCCGGTGGCCGAAACGGGACGCGCTACGCTGTCGTGCGCGCGCAATCGTGGCATGACCAGCTCACCGAATCGGCGGCACTCCTCGAGGTGCGGATAGCCGGACAGAATGAACGTGGAGATGCCGAGCGCCTGGTAGGCGCGCAGCTTGGCCTCGACCTGCGCCGGGTCGCCGACGATCGCAAGACCTACACCGGTGCGCGCGAGTCCGACGCCGGCCCACAGGTTCTCCTCCACCACCAGCGACGGACCCGACGACAGCGCGAGCTGCCGGCGCTGTCCTTCGGAGTCGGTTTTCGAGGCGGCCGAGATGAACGCGTCGCGTGTGGCCGGATCGACGCGGCTGATGAGTCGGTCGGCGGCGGCCCACGCTTCAGCCTCGGTTTCACGCACGATTACATGGCAGCGCAGTCCGTAGCGAACGCGACGCGCGGCGGCGTCTTCGCACGCACGCATCGTGGCCAGTCGCGCGCGCACGCCCTCTACGGTGTCGGCCCAGAGCAGATACACGTCGGCGAGCTCGGCGGCGAGCTGCTGTGCCGGTGCACTGTGCCCGCCGAGATAAATCGGAATCGGCGACGACGGTTTCGGCGCGAGCAACGCACCGCGGGTTTGGAAGAAGTCACCGTTGTAGTCGACCACGGGTTCCGACCACAGCTGGCGCATGACCTCGATGAATTCGCGCGTGCGACGGTAGCGCGCATCGTGGTCGTCGTGATCGCCGTACATTGCATTCTCGACGGGGTTCGAGCCCGTCACGATATTCAGGCGGAGTCGCCCCGGAAAGAGCTCATGCGCCGTGGCCGCCATCTTGGCGAACACGGCGGCGTTGAACATCCCCGGCCGCACCGCCACCAGCAGCCCCGCGCCCTGCGTGCGCGCCAACGTCGCGATCGACGCCGTCCACGCATCATGCTCGGCGTGGAAGTTGGTGGCCGTAAGCAGACTGCTGAATCCCATCTCCGACGCCGTCTCGACGAGACTCGCGAGATACGCCGGAGTTGGCTTGCGGAGCGCGCCGCCGCCGATGAACTCGCCGTCGGAGGCCAGCTGACAGAACCAGAGTAGATCGAGGGACATGGACGGTACGTGGCAGGGTTTGGGGTGATCGCCGAGTATGGCTCAAATCGTTTGCTTATCCGTGCCTTTCCGTTAATTCGTTCCATCCGTGTTCCAGCTGTTCACCCAACCCAGCCCTCACAACAATTACAGCCAAACGCACACCGCCTACATCCCCCCCAACACCCACCCCGGCAGCACCGCCAGCACCAACGTCCCCACCAAACACAACACCCCCGCCACCCGCGCCGCGCCACCTGCTTCCTTCTCACCTGGCGTCGTTTCCGAAGCCGTCATGAACAGCAACTGAATCACGCGCAGATAGAAGTAAATGCCGAGGTAACTCCCCACGAGGCCCAGCACGGCGTACGTGGTATACCCCGCCGCCACCACGTTCTTGAAGATCAAGAACTTCGCCGCGAAGCCCGGGAACGGCGGCAGCCCCGCCAGCGACAGCATCGCGATCGCGATCATCGCCGCCGCGAAGGGATTGCGATGATACAGCCCCTTGAGCGCGTCGAGAGAATCGCGCTGATCGTCGGTGTCGTTCTGCGGCATCACCGCAAACGCGAGCAGGTTCGTGACCGAATACGCGATCACGTAAAACAGCACCGACTGCATCCGACCTGCAGAATCGCCCAAAAACGCGTAGAACAAGTAGCCCGCATGCGCGATCGACGAGTACGCAATCATGCGACGGAAACTCTGCTGCTTGATCGCAGCCAGGTTGCCCCACACGATGGAGAGCAGCGGCAGCACCATCAGTAGGTCGACCACCGGCCGCGACGCATTGACGCCGCTGAACAGGCGCACGGCCGCCAGCAATACGGCACCCTTGGTGAGCGTGGCCATGTAGGCCGTAACGGGGATGCTCGCCCCTTCGTACGTGTCCGGCGCCCAGGCGTGGAAGGGCACCACCGCCGCCTTGAGGAACAACGCCAGCAACACCAGCACCACTGCGGTGCGCGTCATGATGTCGCCCGCTGCCAGTGCCGGCCCGAACGCGCTCACACTCATGGAGCCGGTGGCACCGTACAGCAGAGACACGCCCATCAGGAACGTCGCCGACGCGGCACCACTCAGCACCAGGTACTTGAACGCCGACTCGGCGCTTTGCGGCCGGCGGAACGCCAGCAGCACCAGCGCGTACACCGGCATGGCCAACATCTCGAGCCCTAAAAACATGACCAGAAAACTGTCGGACGACGGCAGCAGGCACAGTCCGTACAACGACGACAGCAGCAAGATCGAGAACTCGCCGTCGCTGAATTCGGTGCGCGACATGAGCAGCACGGGCACGGCCAGCGCCAACAGTGCACCCTTGGCCATCAAGACGGCCGGCGTCACGGAGAACTGCCCCGCAAACGGTTCGGCTGCGAACTGTGCGTTGGAGAGCCAGAACGCCGCCGTACACGACGCCACGACGGCGCCGAGCGCTACCCACAGCGCCGAACGTGCGCCACGTCCAAGCACGGCCATCACGATGAGCAATACGATGCCACCGAGCAGCAGATGCTCGGGGAGCATCGCCATCAACGCGTCTCGCGTGTTCAACGCAGTATTCACGGCGTCACCCCCGCCTGCGAAACGGGCGAACCAACCGGTACACGCGACGTGGTCACCAGCGACTGATACGTCTTGGCCGCGAGCTCGGTCTTCTGCAACGCGCCGTTGGGGAAGAGTCCAAGAGCGAACACCGCGACCGCGAGCAAACCAAGGATGCTCTTCTCACGCCACGACAGGTCGAGCAACGGATGTTCAGGCGAGTGGTGCGGCGCCTTCACTTCGCCGAACAGGAACGTGAGCGCGAAGCGCAGCATGTACATCGCGCCCAGCACCACACCCGTGACCGCGACCACGGCCAGCACCAACGGATAGTTGCTGCCGTCGAGATGTGCCGGCCAAGCGGCCGTGAAGGCGCCCATGAGGGCAAGGAATTCACCGGTAAAGCCGCTGGTGGTGGGCAGTCCCACCGACGCCAGCGTGAAGATCATGAAGAACACCGAATACACCGGCAGCAGGCGGGCAAGGCCGCCGTAGGCCGCGAGCTCGCGCGTGTGGCAGCGATCGTAGATCATGCCCACCAGCAGGAACAGACCGGCGGCCACGAGTCCGTGGCTCACCATCTGAATGATCGCGCCCTGAATGCCCACCAGCTCGAGACTGAGCAGCCCCAGCATGACGTAGCCCAGATGACTGATTGAGGAGTACGCGATGATCTTCTTGATGTCGGTCTGCACCAGCGCGAGGCATGCCCCGTATACAATGCTGATCACGGCCAGCGTCATGAGAATCGGCGTGAACGCCCGCGCCGCATCGGGGAAGAGCGGAAAGCCGAGCTTCATGAAGCCGTACGTACCCATCTTCAGCAACACACCGGCCAGAATCACCGAGCCCGCCGTGGGTGCTTCCACATGCGCGTCGGGAAGCCAGGTGTGCAGCGGCACCATCGGTACCTTGATCGCGAAACTCAACGCGAAGGCACCCAGCAGAATCGTCTGCACCGACAGCGGCAACTGCGCGCGGTACAGGTCGTCGAAGGCGAACGACAGCACGCCGCTGCTCTGCTGCATCGTGTGCACGAGGTAGATCACCGCGGCCAACATCAGAATGCTGCCGAAGGCCGTGTACAGCACGAACTTGAGCGTGGCATACACGCGCCGCGCGCCGCCCCACATACCGATGATCAGAAACATCGGTATCAGCATCGCTTCCCAGAACAGATAGAACAGGAAGAGATCCTGAGCCACGAAGGCGCCCATCATGGCGAACTGCAGCAGCAGCACCATGCCGTGAAAGAGCGGCACGTCTTTCTTGATCGACGTCCACGCGCCCAGCACCACGATCGGCCCCAGGAACGCCGTGAGCAGCACGAGCAGAATGTTGAAGCCGTCGAGCCCGATGAGGTACGACACGCCCCACTGCGCGATCCATGGGAGCTGCGTGGCGAACTGCAGCCCCGGTGCCGTGGCGTCGAACTGCAGGTACAGCATGGCGGCGACCGCGAACTGGACACCCATTGTCGCAACACTGATCGCGCGCGCCAAGCCGTCATTCGCGCGAGCCGCGAGCAACACCAGCGCTACGCCCACCATCGGCAACCACAACACGAGATTCAGCAGCGTCGGTCCCATCGTGAACTCAGACATGACGCCAGCTCCAGAGCAGCGCGCCCACGATACCGAGCATCACCAGCAACGCGTACAAATGCAGGCTGCCGGTTTGCATTCGACCCAACATTCCGGCCGAACGCTGCGCCAGCGAGGCCAGTCCGTTCAGCGAGCTGTCCAGCAGCTTGTCACTACCGCGCAGCAGCACCACATCGGAGAACCACACCAGGGGCTTCACGATGGCGCGATCGTACAGCTCGTCCACGAAGTACTTGCCACTCAGCAGGCGATGTACCGGCAGCGAGCCTTGCTTGATCGCTTCCGCGCGTGACGGCGGTCCGCCGTACATGAACACGGCGAGCCCGAGTCCGGCGAAGGCCAGCACGATCGACACGATCAGCAGTGTGTGCTCATAATGCTCGAGGTTTTCCACGATGGGCGGCAGCGGAATCTGCGCTTCCAGAAAATGCGGAATGGCGATGTAGCCACCGCCCGCCGACAACAGCGCCAGCAACATCAGTACGCCCGTCATCGAGATCGGCGACTCGTGCACGTGGTGCTCCACCTCGTGACTCATGCGCGAGGCGCCCATGAACGTGAGCCACAGCAGACGGAACATGTAGAAGGCGGTCATCAGGGCGGTGAGCGCAGCCATGCCCCACAGCCACGGCGCGCCGCCTTTCGCACTGGCGAAAGCGTACCAGAGGATTTCGTCTTTCGAGAAGAAGCCGGCGAGCCCCGGAATGCCCGCAATGGCCGCCGTCGCGATAGCAAAGGTCCAGAAGGTGACGGGGATCCTCGTGCGCAACCCGCCCATTTTCCGGATGTCCTGCTCGCCGCCTAGCGCGTGGATCACGCTGCCAGCGCCGAGGAACAGGCAGGCCTTGAAAAAGGCATGCGTGACCACGTGAAAGATCGCCACGCCATAGGCACCGACGCCGAGCGCCAGGAACATGAAGCCCAGCTGCGACACGGTGGAGTAGGCGAGCACCTTCTTGATGTCCGTCTGCACCAGCGCCACCGTGGCGGCGAAGAACGCGGTGAGCACGCCGACCACCGCCATCACCTGCGAGGCCTCGGGCGCCATCATGTAGATGCCCGACATGCGCGCCGTGAGATACACACCCGCCGTGACCATCGTGGCGGCGTGGATCAGCGCCGACACCGGCGTGGGGCCGGCCATGGCATCGGGGAGCCACACGTACAGCGGGATCTGCGCCGACTTGCCGGTGGCCCCGACAAACAGCAGCAACCCCACCAGGCTGGCCGGCACGATCATGGCCGCCTCGCTGCCCGTAAGGAAGGCACCGTTGATGGTGTCCATATCGAGCGTGCCGAACGCGCGGTACAACAGAAACATGCCCAGCAGGAAGCCGGCGTCACCGATACGGTTGGTGATGAACGCCTTGCGACCGGCCTTGGCGTTGGTGAGATCGTCGAACCAGAAACCGATCAGCAGGTACGAGGCGAGCCCCACCCCTTCCCAGCCCACGAACAGCACCAGCAATGAACGACCGAGCACCAGCAGCAGCATGAAGAACAGAAAGAGATTCAGGTACGCGAAGAAGCGTCCGAAGCTCTTGTCGGCGTGCATGTAGCCGGTGGAGTAGATGTGGATCACCGATCCGACACCCGTGACCACCAGCGTCATGATTGCGCTGAGGCGATCGAAGTAGAACGCGATCTCGAACACACTCGAACCGATCAGCGCCCAACGATAGAGTGGCTCGACGATCGGTACGAAGCCGCCCGCCTGCAGATCAAGGAAGGCCTTGATGGTGACGGCGAAGGCCGCGATCGGAAAGGCACAACCTACGATAGCGGCCACACGTTCATTGGCGCGATGACCACCGAGCGCCGTGGCGAAGAATCCATTGAGCAGAAAGCCGACCAGGGGCAGCAGAGCGATGAGCGCCAGCGTATGTGGCATGCGGCTCAACCCTTGAGATCAGAGTAACGATCGATGTCCATCGAGCGCTTGAAGCGCACGAGCAGCAGGACGATCGGAATGGCCAGCGCGATTTCCGCCGTGGCGACCACGAACACCAGGAACACCAGCACCGCGCCCGCAGCATCGCCGCGCTGCTGCGAGAAGGTGACGAGACTGAGGTTCACGCCGTTCAGCATGAGCTCCATGCACATCAGCATGACCAAGGCATTGCGGCGTACGATCACGCCCAACAGGCCAAGCGAAAAGAGCGCGCCGGAAAGCCAGAGCAGCAGCGTGACTCTATCCATGGGCTCTCCGGCTCACCTTGATCACGGCGAGGGCGGCCACGATCGCCGCTACCAGAAACACCGACGTGAGCTCGAATTCCAGCCAGTACTGTGACAGGAAGGCTGAAGAGAACTGCGTGAGACTGAACGCGGGGGCGCCGGGCGCCGAGAGGACATCGGCGGTGCTACGAAACACGCTGATGCCCAGCACACCGACCAGCGCAGCGAAGGCCGTGACACCGGGCACGAGAAAGCGGGAGTACCGCGTGTTACCCGGAGCCTCACGTACCTCGAGCAGCATGATGACGTACACCATGAACACCATCACCGCGCCCACATAGATCAGCACCTGGAAGGCGGCGATGAAGTGCACCCCCAACAATCCATAAATGCCGCCCAGCATCACCATCGTCGTGATCAGCGCGAGCGCGACGCGCATGGGCTCGCGGATCACCAGCATCAGCGCGGCCGAGATGAGCGCGATGACGCCCATCAGCCCCAGAATCAGTGTGTCGATGACTCGCGTCCTCGCAGGATGCTGTCGCTGACCTTGATCGCGACCGGCTTCGGTGGATACGGCTTGGCCACATCCTGCTTCGGATTCCAGGTCAGCATCTCTTCCATTGTGAGCCACATGTTGTACCGATCGCCCGACACGAGATCGGGCATGTCCGGCTCCATGCGGATCGCATCTTCGGGACAGGCTTCGATGCAGAGGCCGCAGAAGACGCAGCGCGAATAGTCGATCTCGAAGCGGATCGGCGACTTGGGGTGCGCCGGATCATTGATGTCGAACACGGCCTCGATTTCGATCACCTTCGCCGGGCACACGGTCGCGCACATGTTGCACGCGATACACTGTGGTGATCCGTCGGGGCGCTGCGTGAGGATATGCTTGCCGCGGTTGGCCGGCGCGTAGTCGGCACGCTTCTCCTCGGGATAGTACGTGGTGATGGCGCCACGCCTGCCGGTGATCCACTTGCCCATGTTGCGCAGGAAGATGCCGGTGGTAATGGCCAGCCCGCGCAGGATCTCAGGGAGGTACGCCTTCTCCCACCATGTCATGGTGGGCTCGTTCCAGTACTGCTTCCGCTCGTACTTCACGGTGCGCACTGGCGGCTTTACCGGCGCTTTGACGTCCGGCTTGAGAGGCGTCGTCACTTGGCCCCCTCCATGATCCACATAATGACCGCGGTCACCACCAGATTCGCCAGCGACAGCGGCAGCAGCATCTTCCATGCGAACGCCAACATCTGGTCATACCGGAAACGGGGCAGTGACCAGCGAATCTGGATCTGGACCACGCACATCAGGAATACCTTGGCCAGAAATCCGACCATCTGGAGCGGCACCACCAGCCGGTGACTCAGCGCTACCGCATGGCCGCCCGGAAACAGGAAGCCGACGTCGCTCATGAAGGGCAAGTTGTAGCCACCCAGAAACAGCGTAGTGAACAGCGCACCGATAACGGCGATCTGAATGAACTCGGCGAACATGAAGAGGCCCATCTTCATGCCACTGTACTCGGTGTAGTATCCCGTGATCAGCTCCGCCTCCGCCTCGGGCAAATCGAAGGGAATGCGCTTGTTCTCGGCGATCGCCGCCGTGAGAAACAGCAACGCCGCGAAGGGCTGCATGAACACACCCCACTTGGGCAACACCCCCAGCAACACCCCCGATTGCTGCCGCACGATCGCGCCCAGATCGACCGTACCGTACACCAGTATCAGCCCCATGATGGTGAGGGCCATGACCAGTTCGTACGAGATCATCTGCGAGCCGGCCCGCAGTCCACCAAGGAGCGAGAACTTGTTCCCCGAGCTCCAGCCGGCGAGCATCGTGCCGATGATGGTGAGACCACCGAACGCGAACACGATCAGGATGCCGGCGTCGAGCTGCGCGATCTGCAGCGGATACGTGCGTCCACCGAACCACGACGCCAGCGACGGAAACAGCTGCGCCGGATCGAGTGTGCCACCGAACGGGATCACGGCGAACACCAGCAGTACCGGCGCGAACACGATGAACGGTGCCAGGAAGTAGCCCAAGGCGTCGTGCGTGTTCGGCTTGAAGTTCTCCTTGAAGAGCATCTTGAGGCCGTCGGCGATGCCGTGAAAGAGCCCCAGCCACACGAGCTTGATGTTCGTGAACGGAATCTTGATATACGCGCGATTGGCGCCGATCCGATCAGACATCACAGCGGCCTGTTTGCGCTCCACCCACGTGAGCAACCCGCCGAAGCTGAGCAGCATCACGATGGCATAGGTGATGAACACCAGCGAGACGACCAGATCGGGCATGAATACGTTCATGCGCTCGACCCGGCGGCAGTATCGGCTGAGAGCGCAGCGAACAATTCTTCCGCGTGCGCAATGCTCGGCTTCACGGGGAAGCAGGCGTTGAAGGCCGTGACGACGCCCGCAAAGTTCGTATAGTGCCCGCTGCGTTCGGTCTGCACGCTGATCGGGATGAACACGTCGGCGCCCGCGTTGTCAGTGTGCGCGTACGAGCTGAGGCGAATCACCTTCGCGCCAAGCGGGATCAGCGCGCTGTCAAAGCCTTCGCCCCACACCAGGACCAGATCCGTGCTCGCCGGCAGCGCATCACTCCATGAATCACTCATGCGATCAGGGAGCGCCGGATACAACGCCAGGGCCGCCTTGCGATTGGGATTCTTGTCCGGCTTGATGAGCAGGTGATCCTCGATGATCTCACCGGCGATCGGCAGGTGGTCGGCCTTCACGAAGCCCGGCACCCTGTCGCCGAAGGCGGCGTGGAACGCCGACAACTCTTCGTTGGAGCCCCAGCTCGACACGATCGCCACCGGTTTTCGTGCGGTGCCAATAAGCTGCGCTGCCGCGGTCATGGCTGCCGCGAGCTCTACCGCGACACCGCGCTGCATGGCCTGCTCCGCGCGCGGCCGCTCGAACAGATGGGCAAGGTCGCGGGCCTTGTTGCACACCCACAAGCCGTTCACCTCGGGATTCTCGTGTGGCGTGACGCGATCGATGCGCGTATTCATCCGCGGGTCGAGCGCGTTCAACTTCCATTCGTGCTTGCGATGCCACACATCGATGCTGCAGCCACGCTCACACCCCGGGCACACCGACCTGGTAGACTCGAGGTACCACACGCGCGCGTGATCCAGCAGCTCAGTGGAGAGCAGCGCACCCACCGGGCAGAGATCGATCACGTTGTCGGAGTAGACGTCGAGATTGAAATCAGCGTCTTCGGCGGGGCGAATGAGTGCATGGTCACCGCGATTCACGGCCCCCAGCGCTTTCGAGCCCGACACTTCATTCGTGAAGCGGACACAGAGCGTGCACATGATGCAACGCTCGTTGTCCAGCATGATACGGTCGGACAGCGGGAAGAACTTGGTAGCGTGCGTTTTCGGGTCGCGCGACCGCGACGCTGCGCCGTTCAACTCGTAGTGGTAGTCCTGCAGCATGCACTCGCCCGACTTGTTGCAGATCCCGCAGTCGACCGGGTGGTTGAGCGTGATGAACTGCATCGTGTCCTGCCGGAGCGTCTTGATCATCTCCGTATTGGTGAGAACATGCATGCCAGCGGTGACCGGCATGTTGCAGGCGATGTCGAACCACGGATCGCCCGACTCCTGTTCGATCTCCACCATGCAGATGCGGCAGTTGCCGGGCACCGACAACTGCGGATGCCAGCAGAAGTGCGGGATATTCACGCCGTTGGCGCGCGCGGCCTGAATAACGGTCTGACCGTCTTCCGCTTGCATCGCCACGCCATCGATCGCGAAGTCGAGCATCTTCTTCGCCGTCCCCGATGCCACCGCCGCTTCACTCACGACGCCACTCCGACCAAGGCACTCGCGAACGGGTCTTCCACGGTCAGGTTGCCGTCGTACATCGAGCGTCCGTTCGTGATGTAGTACTCGAATTCTTCACGGTAGTGATCCATGATCGCCGAACAGGCGTAGCCCGCCGAGTCGCCGAGACTGCAGATGGTGGTGCCGTCGTTGGCTTGCGAGATCTGATACAGGCGATCGATATCCTCGGGGCGTCCGCCACCGGCGACGATGCGATTCAGAATGCGCTCCATCCATCCCATGCCCTCACGGCACGGTGTACACTGACCGCACGACTCATGGTGATAGAAGCGCTGTATCACCTGCGCCAGACGCACCATGCAGGTGCCCTCGGCCACCGCGATCATGCCGCCCGAGCCCAGCTGCGAACCGGCGGCGACCGCCGAGTTGTGATCGAGCGTCACGCCTTCGATCTCGCTGGCGTTCAGAATCTTGGTGGACACGCCGCCCGGAATGATGCACTTGAGCGCCTTCCCGTTCTGTATGCCACCGCAATCCTCGTAGATGAACTTCGTCCACAAGTAGCCGTACTCCACTTCGTACACGCCCGGTTTGGCGATATGACCGGAGATCGAGATCATCTGTGTGCCCGGGCTCTTGGGCGTGCCCACCTTCTTGAACTCGGCGGCACCGAGGCGCAGGATCACCGGTACGTTGGCCATCGTTTCCACGTTGTTCACGACGGTGGGCTTCTGATACAGCCCCTTCACCGTGAGTCGCGGCGGCCTGTTACGCGGCCAACCCTTCTTTCCCTCGAGGGACGCCAGCATCGCCGACGCTTCACCGCATACGTACGAGCCGGCGCCACGATACAGCACGACATCGAGCGAATACGCGGTACCCAGAATGTTCTCGCCAAGTAATCCGGCCGCGTACGCCTCTTCGATGGCTTCGGCCATCCGACGGTACGCGAGATCGAACTCACCGCGGATGTAGATGAATGCGTGACGTCCCTGCAGTGCGTACGAGCCGATGATGAGCCCTTCGAGCGCCATGTGCGGCACGCACTCCATCAGCCAACGATCCTTGAACGTACCCGGCTCACCTTCGTCGGCATTCATGCACACGTAGTGTGGTTCACCGTCGCCCAATTTCACGACGCCCCACTTCCGTCCGGCCGGGAACGCGGCGCCACCGTGTCCCAGCAGACCCGCCGCGGCGACTTCCTTGGTCACGTCGGTCGGCGACATCTCGCGCAGCGCCTTCTCCAGCGCCTGATACCCGAAGCGCGTACGATACTCGGCCAAGGTGTGCGACGTGTCGGTCACCGGGAAGTTCATGAAGAACTTCGTGCCGGAGAGTCCGGTGTTCACGGTGCTCATGACGTGCTCCCCTTCAACTCGGTGAGCAGCGCGTCCACCGAGGCCGGTGTCAGGTTCTCGAAGAAGGCATCGCCCACCATCATCATCGGCGCCGTGCCGCAGGAGGCGAGGCACTCGACGGTGGTCAGCGTGAACTGCCTATCGGTGGTCGTCTCACCCGGCTTGATGCCCAGTCGTGCAGAGAGGTGTTTTACCAGTCCTTCGGCGCCACGCATCGAGCAGCTCACGTTGTGGCACACCTGAATGTGGTGCGTACCGAGCGGCTTGCGCGTGAACTGCGTGTAGAACGCCACCACTTCATCGATCTGCGTGCGCGGCACGCCGAGGTAGGCCGTGAGATCGGCGATGTCTTCGTCGGCGATGTAGCCACGCTCTTCCTGAATGCGACGGAGCGCGGGGATCGAGAGCGAACCTTCGAAGCCGGCCGGATAACGACGCTTCCACACTTCGAACTCGGGGATGAGGCGCTGTACCAGACCGGTCATCGATCGCACTCCCCACCGATCATGTTCACCGAACCGAACGTCGTGACGATATCGGCCAGCTGATAGCCGTCGAGCATGCGATGTACACCGCCCATGTGGACGAAGCTGGGTGACCGCACGTGCACCTTGTGCGGCGTACCACCACCAGTGCTCACGAGGAAGAATCCGAGTTCGCCATTGGGCGCTTCGTGCGCCACGTAGATCTCGCCCGCCGGCACTGACGGGCCTTCCATGACGAGCTTGAAGTGGTTGATCAACGATTCGATCTCGTTGTACACCAGCGTCTTCTCCGGGAACACGCAACGACGATCATCAACATTGATCGGACCCTCGGGCATCATGTCCATGAGCTGACGCATCATGTACACCGACTCGTCCATCTCGCGCATACGCACGAAGTAACGATCGTAGTTGTCGCCGTTGATGCCCACGGGCACGTCGAAATCGAGTTCGGCGTACGCCAGATACGGCGTGTCCTTGCGCAGGTCGCGCGGCACGCCGGTGGAGCGCAGGATCACACCGGTGAAACCCCAGTGCAGCGCGTCGGCAGTGTTGATCGTGCCCACGTTGCGCAGCCGATCGATGAAGATGCGGTTGCGGTCCACCAGGCCATGTACGCGCGCGATGTACGTCTCGTACTCGGCCAGGATTTCGTGCAGGCGGGTGAACCAGCCATCGGGCACATCATTCGCCAGCCCGCCGATGCGACCGTACGAGTAGGTCACGCGCGCGCCCGTGAGCGCGGCGAGATGCTCGTACATGAAGTCGCGCACGGTGACCAGGTACAGGAACGCGGTCATCGCGCCGAGCTCCATGAGGCTCGCTGCGATGCATGTGAGGTGGTCGGTGATGCGCATGTACTCGGAGAGCAGCGTGCGCAGATACTTCGTGCGCGGCGTAATCTCGATGCCCATCATCTGTTCCACGCCATCGCAGTACGCAAAGTCGTTGATCAGGGCCGAACAGTAGTTGAGGCGATCGACATACGGGATGAGGTTGTGCCAGGTGTGATCCTCGCACTCCTTCTCGAAGCCGCGATGCAGATAGCCGCAGTGCACGTCGGTACGCAGCACCTTTTCGCCATCGAGTTCGGCGATGATCTGCACCGTGCCGTGGGTGGCGGGGTGCGACGGGCCGATGTTGACGATGACCGTGTCGTCGCGCTCGTGGGTGGTGAAGGCCGAGCGGACCGGATTCGGGATGCTAGCGGACAAGGGTCCCCTGCGGCGGTCGGTAGGGGACCAGCGGCTGCTCCAGCTGCTTGGGGTAGTCCTTGCGCAGGGGATGTCCCGAAAAGCCCTCGTACAGCAGAATCGGACGCAGGTCGTCGTTACCGCGGAATACGATGCCGTACATGTCGTGGCACTCGCGCTCCATGTAGCCGGCCGATCCGTACAGCGGTTTCAGCGTGTCTACCGTGGGATCGCTTGCACTCACGCGCGTTTTCAATCGCACGCGCACTTTGTGCGTGGTCGAATAAAAATGGTGCACGACTTCGAAGCGCAGCGGCGCATCGGGCCAGTCGATGGCGGTGACATCGAGAAACAGGTCGAAGGCGAACTCCGACTCGAGACGGGTCACCACGGCCAACAGCGCGGCCGGCTCGAGGTGCAACACCAGCACGCCATGTTGCACGCCGTGTGACTCTACGCCGGTGCCCGGTGCCAACTGGGTCGCGACGAGATCGAGGATCGACGTGGTCACGATCAGAACGACTCGTTCACGATGAGATGCTTGCCGTGGGCGATCTTTTCCTGCAGCTGCATGATGCCGTCGATCACCATCTCGGGGCGCGGCGGGCAGCCCGGCACGTACACGTCGACGGGAATGATGCGGTCGATGCCGGGGAGCGACGCATAGTTCTGATAGAATCCGCCCGATGTGGCGCAGACGCCGAAGGCCATCACCCACTTCGGCTCGCACATCTGCTCGTACACCTTGAGCAGGATCGGCGCCTGCTTCTGCGTAACCGTGCCGACGACCATGAGCAGGTCGGCCTGACGCGGAGAGAAGCGGGGGAGGGCGGCGCCGAATCGGTCGGTGTCGTAGGCCGACGCGCTGACGGCCATGAACTCCATGGCGCAGCAGGCGGTCACGAACGGATACGGAAACAGCGAGAACTTGCGCGCCCAGCCCACCAGTTCGTCCTTGCGCGTGGTGAGGTACTCGAACGACGCATGCTTGGTGTGGGTGGGCGCGGCCGGGGCAGCCCCGGCGTCCACGATGGGAAGCGGTTTTCCGTACATGATTACTCCGTCACCGCTTCCAGGATGCGCGCCTTGTAGACGTACAGCAGGCTGATGACCAGCAGAAAGATGAACAGCGCCAGCGTGAACATCAGGAACCCCGAGAGCGGCCTGGCGCCAAGGGCCCAGATGAACAGGAACATCGTCTCGAGGTCGAACAGGATGAAGATGATGGCCACCGCGTAGTACTTGATCGGCACCGCCTTCACGTTCACGATATCCACGGGCGTCGCACCGCATTCGAAGGGCTCGAATTTGGTGCTCGTCATCGCCGGTTTGGGACCGAGCCACGCGTTCAGTGTGAGCACGAGTCCCAGAAATCCGACAATCGCCAGCAGATACAGCAAAAAGTTGACGTACGGGCTCATCGTGTGGAAACTAGCGACTTGGGACACCTTGCGCCTAATTCCCGCCCCATGCTGGCAGAGCTACGCAGGAAGGGCCGAAGCGAACCGCCGGAGCCGCAGACTGTTCGACACTACACTGACCGAGCTGAAGGCCATGGCCGCACTGGCCAAAATAGGGCTGAGCAGCAAACCGAAGGCAGGATACAGCACACCCGCCGCCACCGGAATGCCGATCACGTTGTAAATGAACGCCCAGAACAGATTCTGCTTGATCGTGCGCATGGTGCGTCGCGAGAGCGCGATCGCCTGGGCTGCGGTGCGCAGATCGCCGCGCATGAGCACAATGTCGCCCGCCTCGATGGCGACATCGGTGCCGGTGCCGATCGCCATGCCGACATCGGCCTGCGCCAGCGCCGGGGCGTCGTTCACGCCGTCGCCGACCATCGCCACCACGCGGCCCAATGACTGCAGCCGCACGATCTCCGCCACCTTGCCGGCCGGAAGCACCCCGGCCACCACGCGATCCACGCCAGCCAGGCGTGCCACCGCGTTGGCCGTGCGCTCGTTGTCGCCGGTCAGCATCACGACATCGAGCCCCATCGCGTGCAACTGGGTAATCGCCGCGCGCGAACTCTCCTTGATCGGATCGGCCACCGCAATCAGCCCGGCGAGTACGCCATCGACCGCCACGAACATCGGCGTCTTGCCGTCGTTGGCGAGCCGATCGACATCGGCCTGCAGCGATGCCGTGTTCACCGAATAGTCAGCCAACAAGGCGGCGTTGCCGACGGCGACCGCGTAGTCGACACCGCCGTCTTGCACCACGCCGATCGCGCCACGTCCGGTGTGCGATTCGAAGGCGGCGGGCTCCACGATGGATAGACCGCGCGCCCGTGCGTCGCGCACAATGGCGTCGGCCAAGGGGTGCTCACTGCGTGATTCGAGCGAGGCCACCAGCTGTAGCAGTGCATCCTCGCGCTGTACAAACTTGCCCTCGGGTGCCACGACGATATCGGTCACCGTTGGCTTGCCCTCGGTTACGGTGCCGGTTTTGTCGAGCACCACGGTGTTCAGATCACCGGCGCGCTGCAGTGCCTCGCCGCCCTTGATGAGCACACCGAGCTCGGCCCCTTTGCCCGTGGCCACCATCACCGCGGTCGGCACGGCGAGCCCCATGGCACACGGGCAGGCGATGATCAGCACCGCCACCGATGCCGCAAACGCGCGCACCGCTGGCGCCTGCTCGGCGGTGATAAACCAGACCACGAACGTGACGACCGCAAGCGACAGCACGATCGGCACGAAGATACCGGAAATTCGGTCGGCCAGCCGCTGGATCGGGGCGCGTGAGCTCTGCGCGTCGCGCATGAGCTGCACGATCTGCGCGAGCACACTGTCGCCGCCGAGTGTGGTAGCGCGAAAGCGGAAGGCACCGGTGGCGTTGATGGTGCCACCGATCACGCGGTCGCCCACGGCTTTCGACACCGGCATCGATTCGCCGGTCAGCATGCTCTCGTCGACCGAGCTGCTGCCGGCGAGAATGGCCCCGTCTACGGGAATCCGCTCGCCGGGACGCACGATCACGGTGTCGCCGGCGATCACCGATTCCACTGGCACGTCGAGTTCCATGTTGTCGCGCAGCACGCGTGCCGTTTTGGGCTGCAGGTGCACGAGGGCGCGCAACGCCGACGATGTGCGCTGCTTGGCGCGCGCCTCGAACATGTTGCCGGTGAGAATCAGCGCAATGATGAGCACGACCGCTTCGTAGTACACATCGGGTGCCACGCCTCGACTCACAAAAAAGTCGGGCGCCACCGTCGCCACCACTGAATACAGAAACGCGGCGCCGGTGCCGACGGCCACGAGCGTGTTCATGTCGGCGGCGTGATGCCGGAAAGCCGCCCACGCCTGCGTATAGAAATGACGGCCGGCCCATGTCATCACGCCGAGCGTGAGCGCGAGCAGGAGCCAAGTGGTGACGCGCGGATCGATGGCGTACAGGAACGGCGCCACGCGGCGCAACGCGGGATCGAGCACCGTCATGGTCCAGCGCATGAACGGATCACCGACATTCGATGCGCCGCCGTGCGCGTGCATCGAGGCCGCCAGCTGGCTCATGAGCGGCATCGAGATGATCATGGCGAACAGGCCCGCGATGCCACTCACGATCGCTTTGCGGCGTAGGGTGAGATACTCGGTGGCCGCATCGTCGTCGCGCGCCTCCTGTTCCTGCAGCGCCGTCTGGTCGGGGGCCGCGAGCGACGCGCCGTAGCCTACGTCGCGGATCACCTCCACGAGGGCCTCGGGCGACGTCGCGGCCGGGTCGAAGGTGATGGTGGCGTCGTTGAGAATCAGGTTCACGGTCGCGTCGTCCACCCCCGACTGCTTCTGCAGCGTGCGCTGTATGCGCGACTGACAGGCGGCGCACGTCATCCCCGTGACCGGGATGCGGATCGTGCGGTGCTCGGCGGTCATGGTCGTGGTCACGGCGCGTCTTTCGAAGGCGTGGTCTTGCCGGCCAGAAAGAAGTACCAGTTGATCCACCCAATAAGAGCCACGCCGCCGATCGCGACGAGCCACTCGATGCGGCTCATGACGGCCCCGGAATCAGGAGGCGGATACCACGTGGTAGCCTTCTTCTTCGACGGACCTGGCGATATTCGCCGGCGTGGTCGCGTTGGGATCGTAGGCCACCGAAGCCGTGCCGATCGTGACTTGATCAACCGTGACGCCGGCCACGCCCTCGAGCGCGCGTTTGACGCCAGCCACGCAATGGCCGCACGTCATGCCGGTGATCTGCATGGTGAGGTTTTCCATCTGTCTTCCTCATGAACTGGTGAACAGCGACGTGTTCGACCGCCGTATCCTGAAATATATATACCCCCTCCCCCTATTGCAAGGCGGACTAGTTGGCCAGCTCGCAAGCGGGCCTCGGTCTGCTGGCGACTGAGGGCATCGCACCGCAGGTTGTGGCATGCGCACATTGTGTACCGCTGCCACTCTCCTCGCGTTGACATGGCCCTTTGCCGCCGCGCGCGCCCAGGCACCGCTGCCGCGGTTCGAACGCGTGCTGCTGCTGGAAACCACGGCTGAAACGTCGGCCAACGCCAGCATCGGTGACGTGAACGGCGACGGCAAGCCGGACATCGTGCTCGCCAAGGGGCGCCATTGGCCGTTGGTAGACCGGGTCCTTCTGGGAGACGGCAAAGGCGGCTTCGCGCCAGCGTACGACCTGGGCGCGGCTTCCGACCGGTCGTACGCGGCTCGGTTGGTCGATCTCGATGGCGACGGTGATCTCGACGTCGTGCTCAGCAACGACCGTCCGGATCCGAAGGTCGTGTATCTCAACGACGGCACGGGGCACTTCACGGTCGGCTCCACGTTCGGCAAGGCCGAATGGCCCACGCGGAACGCGAGTGTGGCCGATGTGAACGGCGACGGGTTGCCGGACATCATCGTGGCGAACCGATACGGTAAGAACCCCGGTGGCAACTACCTCTGCCTGAATCGCGGCGCCGGCCGGTTCGACGATCAGTGCGTGCGCTTTTCGCGGGAGTCGGCCACGACGATCACACCGGCCGACGTGAACCGCGACGGCCTCATCGATCTCATCGTTCCGCACCGCGATGGTGGACAGAGCATGGTGTATTTGCAGCAGCGGGGGACCGGACCCGAGCCGGTATTCAACGGCGTCCCGTTCGGTCCGGCCGACGCGGCGGTCCGCGCGTCCGAGGCGGGTGACTTCAACGGCGACGGCTTGGTGGATCTGGTGGCCATCGATGAGGCCAGCGGGCTCTCGCTGTACGCCGGTACGCGCGAGGGTGGCTTTGCCGCTGGGGTGTCGCTCGGCAAGGAGAAGTCGGCGCCGTACGCGCTGGCCGTGGGCGATCTGAACGCCGATGGGGTGACCGACGTGGTGGTGGGCTACGTGGAGGCGCCGTCGGTGGCGTACATGCACACGGGCGCGACGTTCACGCCGGTGTATTTCGGCGACGGCAAAGGCACTGTGTACGGCTTCGCGATCGGTGACGTGGACATGGACGGCCAGGTCGATATCGCCGCGGGGCGCTCGGAGGCGCCGAATGTGCTGTACTTCGGAAAACGGGGCTCGGGGAAGCCCGCTGGCAAAGACCTCAGGTAATTGTTCGCGCAGTTCTTCGCGTGCCTTCGCGCTCTTCGCGCGAACTGCGGTACTTTCGGCTGCTGCGGAGCGGTCGGACAGGCGGCAGGTTGTCGTCGGTTGGACGCGACATGGCAGCGGTCATGTGCGGTGAGGCAACACCGCGGGCGTTTGGGCCGAGATTCACCAACACGTAACCCAGAAGCGCCACGTGTTGTTGACCGGTCCTCTGCGTGCTCTGCGCCTCCGCGTCCTCTGCGTGATCCGTTCAGCAGATTGTCCGTCGACGCGTGATCCGTTCAGCGGCAGATCACGACCGGCGATGCTCGGATCGATCGAGAACTGATTACGCAGAGAAACGGAGAACGCAGAGGCGCAGAGGGCTCTTCCCGATAGGTCGCTACACAATGGCCACCCGTATTTATCTGGTGCGTTGGGATTTCGTATAAGTGAATCTCGGCCGGCACGACGCGGATTGGAGCCGCGCGCGACGACGGAGTACCGCGCGTTAGTTTTCAGGTGGTTGTCGTTGATCCGCGGCATGTCAGCGGTCATGTTCGGTGAGGAAACGCAGCGGGCCGTTGGACCGAGGGTCACCCACACGAAACCCCGAAGAGCCAGGTAATTGCTCGCGCGAAGCTCGCGGAGGGCGCGGAGCACGCGAAGAACTGCGAAACGGTCGCGCCGCCTGCCTACTTCCGCGCGCTCCGTTTCGCTTCGGCATCCACGTCGGCTTCCCACGCGGCCAGTAACGCCCGCAGTTCGCGCACGATCGCCGGGTTGCTCGCCGCCACATCGTGTCGCTCGCCGATGTCGCGCGGTAAGTCGAACAGCAGCAAGTCGTCGCCGTCTACCAGCAGCTTCCAGCGCCCACGACGCACCGCACGCTGCACACGTTCACGCGTGTCGATACGCCAGAAGAGTGGGCGTTCGGCCAGCGCTGCGGCGTCGGTGCGACCCGCTGGTGTGCGACCGGCAAGCAGCGGCACGAAGTAACGCCCTTCGAAGCTGCCCGGAATTGCCGCGCCGGCGGTGGCGCGCACGGTGAGGGTGAGGTCCATCGTGATGCCGGGTGTGCTGGCGGAGCGACCGGCCGGCAACACTGACGGCCACCAGAAAATCGCGGGCACGCGGATGCCACCTTCCCAGAGCGTGTCCTTACGATGAAACAGGGGTGCGTTGTTCGACAGCCACTCGCCGCCGTTGTCGTTGGTGAAGATCACGAGCGTGTTCTTGTCGAGTCCGCGCTTGTGGAGCGCGGCCATGATAGTGCCGACGCCACCGTCAGCGTGTTCGAGCATCGCGATGTAGTCGGCGCGTGTCGCGGGAATGGAGTCGCCGGGTCCCTGAAAGCGCCCGTTGTTCGCGGCGCGCGTGGGTTGGCCGGGACGCTGAAAGGGCCAGTGCGCCGCGTTGTACGCGACCTCGAGAAAAAACGGTGCGGCGGCATTGTTCTCGATGAAGCGCACGGCACGCGATGTGATCAGATCGGTCATGTAACCGGTGTCGCTCACGGGCACGCCGTTCTCGTTCAAGTCGTGCAAGCCATCGCCGCCGCGCGTGTGCGTGTAGAAGTCGATGTATCCGGCAAGAAAACCGTAGAAGTAGTCGAAGCCGTGCGCGTTGGG
>NZ_JBDNFF010000173.1:0-11511 GCF_041689975.1 Gemmatimonas sp. | reverse complement strand
TTTTGGCGTGCTGCATCCGACCGGCGATACACCGTCGATGGAACTGGACTTCGCCATCGAGCACGGGCTCGGCGGGTCCGACGCGCCAGCGCCTCTGCTGGATGCCAGCACCGACCTCATGGGTCTCGAGCTCGACGACGCCCTCGCCGACTCACTGGTTGATGTGCCCACGCGTCGATCGTCGCTCGAACACGGGGAGGCGGCGCCTGCAGTCATGACGGAGACGGCACCAGCCGTGCTCGAGCGGCTCTCCGCGCTCAACGCGCCGCTGCTCCAGCCGGTCCGGCATGCGGAGCCCACGATGGCACAGGGCTTCGGACCGACACCGGCCGCGCTGATCGCCCCGTATGATCGTCCGGAAGCGGCTCCGCCGCCAGCGCCCATGCCGTCCACCGCGCGCGATCTCACGCGCGCACAAGATGCGCGGGATGCACGGGACGTGCAGGACGCCGCGTCACGGTCGGGACGTCGCGGTCGCACACCCATGTCCGATCGCCACCCGAAGCCCGAAGGCGGCAACCGCGGCGGTCTTGTCGGAGCCGGCGTCGGTGCCGCATTGGCTATTGGCGGCGTCTGGTATTTCCTGCTTCGCTGATCGCCCACGCACATATTCCCGTCCCGATGCGGACATACCCGATGCTGATCCCGATGCGAAGCTCGATACACAGCGAGACCGGAGGCCGGCGGCATGTCGTCGACTGAACCACAGCCTGCCGCCACGCGTCTGGAAGGCACCGTGCTGCTCGTCGGCCCGGGGTGGCTGGGAAATGTCGTGGCGGCGCACTTGGCGGCGCGGGGGGCCACCGTGGCCGTCCTGCAGCGCACGCCGCGCCCGTCCAGCGGCGATTTCATGGCGCTCAGTGGTGATATCGCCAGCGCGGCGCGCGGACCGGAACCGCTCGCTGCCTTGCAGACCGTTGTGCAGCGCGCACTCCCCGCGCCGATCGATCACCTCGTGGTGTGTATCGCCCCGTCGCGGGCGCGCGGTGATGACTACGGCGTCTATCCACCGGGCGCCGCGGGCGCCGCCGCGCTCGCGAACGCGCTGGGCATTCGGTCGGTGCTGTATGTGTCGAGCACCGGCGTGTACGATCGGCACGACGGCAGCGAGGTCACCGAGCAGAGTCGGATCGAACCGCGCGAGGCGCGCGTTGCAGCGTTGTACGAAGCGGAACAGCACATCGCGTCGATCGCCGATGATCACGAGGCGACGGTGCATATCGTGCGTGCGGCCGGTCTCTACGGGCCCCAGCGTGATCCGGCGACGCGCCTCGCTGACCCGGCCTTCGCGGCGGGCGACGTGTGGTGCAATTTCTCCTGGCGTGACGATGTGGTCTCCGCCATTACGCATCTGCTTCTGCACGATCGCGCCCCAGGTGTGCGCGTGTTCAATTGCGCCGACGGAACACCGCTCCGCTCATCGGAAATCGCGCTTACCCTCACCGGACGAGCAATAAGCACTCCGACGGCGGGATCAGCCGAGCGCGCGACCAGTGATCGTGCCGCACCGGTACGCCGGGGCCGCAGCAATCAGCGCGTCAACGTCGACGCCTTGTTGGCGACCGGATGGCGCCCTGTCGCGCCCACGGTGTACGACGGTCTTCGGCTGCTCGGTCATCAGGTGCCTCCGGCACCGGTTGCACCATGAGTGCCGCAAGCGCACTGCCATACGGTCCCCACACGGCCGCCGTGCGCGGCTTTCTCGTGCGCCTGGCCGGCCTCGGGGCGGCGGATCGAGCCGCCGTGGTGTCACGCTATGAGACCGTGGCCACGACGCGCGCCTACGAGGCCGCTGATGCCCTGTTGGGGGACGTGATCACGCGCAGTGGCCGCGAGGAGGCCCGCGATGCCCTCAGCGGTCCACTCATGCAACTCGTGAAGCGCCCCGCGCCTGCTATGGCCACCACCACTGCAACCGACGCTGCCACCGACACCCCAACAGAATTCGAGCTTGAACCGATTGCCGAGCCCGCACTGGCGGCGCTGCTGGCGTTGATGGTGCGTGAACTCCTCGACGACGCGACCCTGCGCCTGCTGACCGATGCCTTCAGCGACACGATCCCACTGGCAAGCCTCTGACCTGATCCGCTTGGAAGGAAGGTCGATCAGGACAGGGTATCGGCGCGTGGCTCGGCGGCAAGTGTGAAGCGGGGAATGGTCGCTTCGAACGAGGACCCGTCGTCGCGCACGAAACGGTACGCGCCCTCCATCCATCCCTGCGGTGCCTTGAGCACGCAGAACGAACGATACTCGTGGACCTGTCCCGGGAGCAGATGCGGCTGCTCGCCGACCACGCCTTCCCCCTCCACCACGCTATCGCCCACCGATTCGTCGTGGATCAGCCAGCGGCGCGTGCGGAGTTGCGACGCCTGCTCCCCCACGTTTTCGATGCGGATGTGGTAGGCGAACACGAACTGACCGAGCACCGGATTCGAGCGGTCGCCCAGATACGACGGGCGCACGGTGATACGAATACCCGATGTGACGTGGTAGTAGAACGGAACAGGATCAGGGCGCATCGTAACGGCCTCGAGCAGGTGTCGACGGAGTACCGGCGGCGCCGGTTCGCGAAGAAAGCGTGATGGTGACGGGTGAGCTTTCCGTGCCCACGCGGTTCAGCGACACGACCGACAGCAATGTCGGCGACGTGCCCTTCGGGATCGCCCACGACGTCGTGGATCCGGAGACCAGCATCGTAATCCATGCCGTGTCGGTGCGCATCCGAATGGCATACTGCCACGGCACCGCGGTACCCGTGGTTCGCAGCAGCAACCGGGTGCCGGTGGTGGTCTCGGTCAGGCGCGCGATGGGCAGCGGCGGCGCAGCGGCCTTGAGCCACGGCGTGGCCGGTACCAGCGCCGGTGTCGCATACGGACCCACCAGCAGCGTGTCGTTCATACCGGCCTGATTGGTCAGGAACGACTTCATGCTGAAGTGGACGTTGCCAGTCGCCCCGTTCTGCAAACGCGTGACGCGAATCTGCTCGACAAGCTCGCCCACGGAGAACGCCCCCGATCCCACGCCGCCGGCGCGCGACGTGAAGTTGCCGGGCCACATATGACGCCCCATCACGTTCTCGCCGATCCACCAGTCGAGAAGCGCAGGGTAGGCCTGTTCTCGCTTCGTGGTCGGCCAATAGAGCTGCGGCGTGAAATAGTCGACCCATCCCTCACGAAGCCACTTCCGTGCATCGGCGTACAGCTTCTCGTAGGCATCGAGGCCACGCACCTGCGTGGGATAGCCCGGACGCCAGATTCCGAAGGGGCTGATACCGAAGCGCACCCACGGCTTCGCCTTGTGCACGCCTTCGTCGAGCGCCTGCACCAGCAGGTCGACGTTGCGACGACGCCAATCGGCACGGACCAGCGTGCCACCCTCACGCACGTAACGCTTCCAGCTGCGCTCGTCGGGAAACGGAATAGCGCGCCCGCGCCGATCGTTTTCCGGATAGGGATAGAAGTAGTCATCGATATGCACGCCGTCCACGTCGTACCGCTGCACGACGTCGAGCACCACACGCAGCGTTCTGGCGCGAACGGCCGGTTCACCCGGGTCCATCCACAGGTAGCCCGCGTAGGGCTTCACGAGCGACGGATTCGTGCGTGCAATGTGCGTGGACGACAAGGGCGACCTGGCGTCGGTGTGCCGTGCACGATAGGGATTGAACCAGGCGTGCAATTCGAGATTGCGCGCATGGGCTTCCTTGATCGCGAACTCGAGCGGATCCCAGAACGGTACGGGAGCACGGCCCTGCGCACCGGTGAGATACTCCGACCACGGTTCGATCTTCGACGCATACAACGCGTCGGCCGCCGGACGAATCTGGAACAGCACGGCGTTCAGCTTCAACGCAGCCGCACGGTCGAGCAACGCGATGAGCTCTGCCTGCTGTTCAGCCGTGGAGAGCGTCCGCTTGGACGGCCAGTCGATGTTGGCCACCGACGCCACCCACACGCCGCGGAACTCGCGCGCCAACGGCGGTGCGTCGTCGTTCACAACGGTACGCGCGCGCGTTGGCGTGGCCCTCGCGGGCGGGATTGGCGCGGGCGTGCCCGGCGCAGGCGAGCCCGGCGCAGGCGAGCCCGGGGCGGGCCGAGCGGTCGAAGCGGGCACCGGGGTGGTGGGCGGAAGCAGCGGCGCCGTGGGCCGACACGCGCTCACGAGCGCCAGCGCCGCACCGGCAGCGGCAGCGGCTCGATTGCAGCATCGCATTACGCCAGCTCCTTGAGCATCGCGTCGAGCACTGCACCGGCACGTCTCGCCGCCTCGGCGATGCGTGCCTCCGATTGGATAAACGAAATCCGGAAGAATCCTTCCCCACCAGCACCGAAGCCCGAGCCGGGCAGCACGATTACGCCAGCCTCCTCGCGCAGACGGTCGGCGAACGCAGCGCTGGCAATACGCTCGGGCAGCGGCATCCAGAGGTACATCGTGGCACTTGGCACATCAGCGGCAAACCCGTTGGCGCGGAACGCCGCGACGGCGGCATCACGGCGCGCCTGAAACACGGCCACGTTCTGCGGCACGAACTCCGCCCAGCTCTCGATCGCCGCCACGCCAGCCGCCTGAATGCCCATGTACTGCCCGGTATCGGTAAACGCTTTTACCTTGGCCAACGCCGTCGAAATCTCCGGCTTCGCCACCGCCCAGCCACATCGCCAGCCGGTCATGTTGTACGTCTTCGACAGCGAGTGGAATTCGATCGCCACATCTCGCGCCCCGTCGATTTCAAAGATGCTGGGAGGCACATACCCGTCGAAGCCCATCTCCGAATAGGCGTTGTCGTACACCAGCAGGATATCGCGTTCTCTGCACACCTCGACCACCCGCTCGAGGTAGTCGCGCGGGGCGATCGCAGCGGTCGGATTGTTGGGATAGTTGAGGTACAGAATCCGCGCGCGTGACAGTACGTCAGCCGGGATCTCGTCGAGGTCCACCAGGAAGTTCGTATGTGGTCGCAGCGCATACACGTACGGCGTGGCATCACTGAGTAGCGTACCGCCCAGATACGCCTGGTAGGCCGGGTAGGGGATGATGGCTACATCTCCCGGGCCGGCGAAGGCAAAGGCGATGTGCGCCAAACCTTCCTTGCTGCCAAGCAACGGCACGATCTCGGTGATCGGATCGACACGCTGGCCAAACCGTGCGTGCATCCACGCCGCCACCGCTTCGCGGTAGCGCACGAGGCCGAGTCCGAACCCATAGCGCTGCATCGCGGGCACTTCAGCAGCCCGCTGCAAGGCGGACACTGCGGCTGCGGGTGGCGCAAGATCCGCGTCGCCCGCGCCAAGATCGATGACATCGACTCCGGCTTCGATGAGCGCCTTCTTTCGCGCCGGAATGTGCGCGAGCGGATAGGCAGGAAACGACGAAAACCGTTGGGACAGACGCGGCATGACAGTGAGGCGGAAGGTCAGAACGGAATTACGACGTGGGCGGACTGTATTGCGCATGCTGCGCGTCGATCCAGCTCTTGTGATACGCCGGATCCTCGATCGCCATCGCGAGCTTGGCAACCTTGAGCGGCTTGAAGCTGTCCATCATCACGGCGAGTTCGTTGGTGTACTTGGCGCCGATCGATGCCTCCGTACGCCCCGGATGCGGGCCGTGCGCCAATCCATCGGGATGATGCGTGATCGAGCCGTACTCGATGCCTTTCCGGCTCATGAACTCGCTCGACGCGTAGAACAGCACTTCGTCCGAATCGACGTTGCTGTGGTTGTACGGTGCCGGGATGGCTTCAGGATGGAAGTCGTACGGCCGCGGGCAGAACGAGCAGATCACGAACCCGTCGCCCTGGAACGTCTGGTGCACCGGGGGCGGCTGATGAATGCGTCCTACGATCGGCTCGAAATCGTGAATGTTGAAGATCCACGGATAGTAAAAGCCGTCCCAGCCCACGACATCGAACGGGTGGTGATCGAGCACGAGTTCGTTCAGCGCATCGTACTGCTTCACGAGAATGGGGAAGTCACCCATTTCGTCGTGAGGCGCGAGCTGCAGCGGTCGGCGGATATCGCGCTCCGAGAACGGCGCGCCCTCCAGCATCTGGCCGAAATTGTTCCGATAGCGCGAAGGCACGCGAAGGTGTCCACGACTTTCCATGACCAGCAACTTCGTGTCACCGGCACCGAAGTCATGACGCCAGCGATGCGTGATATTGCGATGAATCACCACGTAGTCGCCGGACTTGTACGGTAGTTCGCCGAACACCGACTCCAGCACGCCCGACCCCTCGACGACGTACACGACTTCATCCGCCTGCGAGTTGCGGTAGAAATGCGTGTCGTTCGTGTCGGGCTCGACGTACAGCATCACGATGTCGCTGTTGAACAGCAGCGGAAGGCGATCCAGCGTGGCCGATCCGCCGGTCGTGGTGCGCGATGTGAGGAAATGGCGATGACGCAGCGACGTATCGAGGTCCGCTTCGAGCACGAAGTCGCGCACTTTGCGCGCCGACTTGTACGTCGTGGGCGGATGGGTGTGATACAGCAGCGACGAGGTGCCGACGAACCCCTCGTGCCCCATCAGCTCCTCGGCGTACAGTCCGCCATCGGGACGGCGAAAGACGATGTGTCGCTTGCGCGGCACCGATCCCAGCTGGTGATAGAAAGGCATCGGATCCTCAGAGGTTGCCGCGTAATTCCTGCTCGCGCTCGATGGCTTCGAACAGCGCCCTGAAGTTGCCTTTCCCGAAGCTTCGGGCGCCCTTTCGCTGAATGATTTCATAGAACAGCGTGGGACGATCTTCGACCGGCTTCGTGAAGATCTGCAGCAGGTAGCCATCGGGGTCACGGTCCACCAGGATGCCCAGCGCCGCGAGCGCGTGGATATCCTCGTCGATCTGCCCGACGCGCTCCTGCAACTCGGCATAATACGACGTTGGCACCGACAGGAACTCGACGCCGCGTTCACGCAGGGCGGTGACCGTGGCCAGAATGTCGTCGGTGGCGAGGGCCATGTGCTGTGCGCCGGGTCCGCCGTAGAAATCGAGATACTCCTCGATTTGCGACTTCTTCTTGCCCGACGCCGGCTCGTTGATCGGAAACTTGATCTTGTCGTCGCCGTTCGCCATCACCTTGGACATGAGCGACGAATACTCGGTGCTGATGTCGTCGTCGTCGAAGGTGACGAGATTGCGGAAACCCATGACGGTCGCGTAGTAGTCGACCCAGCGATTCATCTGGCCGAGTTCGACGTTGCCGACGCAATGATCGACATACTCGAGGCCGACGCTCTCGGGCTGGTAAGGTGCCGAGATCTCCCGGAATCCGGGCAGGAAGAAGCCGCGATAATTTCGGCGCTCGACCAGCGAGTGAATCGTGTCACCGTAGGTGCCGATGGCGGCGACCACCACTTCACCGTGTTCATCAGAGAACACCTGCGGCTCCTGTATCGCGATGGCCCCGCGTTCGATCGCGGTCGCGTAGGCCGAACGTGCGTCGTCCACCCAGAGCGCGTAGTCGCGAATCCCGTCGCCGTGCTTGTGCACATGCGCCGCGATCGCCGAATCGGGGTTGAGCGCTGTCGTGAGAACGAGGCGGATCTTCCCTTGCTGCATGAGATAGCTGGCGCGGTCGCGCACGCCGGTTTCCGGGCCACGATAGCCCACCAGTCGATAGCCGAACGCCGCGCGGTAGTAGTGGCTCGCCTGCTTCGCGTTTCCGACGTAGAACTCGACGTAGTCGGTGCCGTTGATCGGGAACGCATCGTGCTCGATCCCCTGCTCGGGGATGGTCATCGTTGCCATGGGGCAGACCTCAGTTGTGATGGATGGACCGTCGGGCACGCGAAATCGTGCCGACAGTGGGCGCCACCTCACACTCAGATATGCGAACGCGGCAGCGCGCCGATCCAGGCGCGTTGCCGTTGGTCTTCCGAAAGCGGACTCTGGCACATGGGACGACGCTCCAAAAACGGGGCTGGTCCGGCAGTATTACCGAAAGATAACCCTGCGCGACGCCTCGGTGCCTACAACCGGAGCTCGGGAAGGTCAGCAAAGAGGGCCAGCGACGAAGGGTTCGCCAGCGCGTCGGCGTTTTTGACCGGGCGGCCATGCACCACGTCGCGGACGGCCAGTTCGGTGATCTTCCCGCTGATCGTGCGCGGAATATCCGCCACCGCCACGATCACCTTTGGAACATGGTGAGGACTGGCGTGTTCGCGGATGCGCTGGCGGATCGCCCGCTGTACGTCGTCGGTGAGGCGCTCGCCTTCGCGCAGGCGCACGAAGAGCACCACGCGCGAGTCGTCGCCATCGGCGCCGAGCCGCTGCTCGATCACCAGCGATTCCAGAATCGCCGGGATCTGCTCGACCTGGCGATAGATCTCCGCCGTGCCGATGCGCACGCCACCGGGATTGAGCGTCGCGTCACTGCGGCCGTGAATGATCAGGCCGTCGTGTGCCGTGATTTCCGCCCAGTCGCCATGTCGCCACACACCCGGGGAATGCTCGAAGTACGCTGCGCGGTACAGCGCGCCATCCGGATCATTCCAGAATGCCACCGGCATACTCGGGAACGGACGCGTACATACCAGTTCCCCTGGCGTCTCGCGCACTGGCGTGCCATCGTCGCTGAACACCTCGACTGCCATGCCAAGTCCACGCATCTGCAACTCACCGCGGTACACCGGTCCCGTGGGATCCCCGAGCGCGAAGCAGCTCACGATGTCGGTACCACCACTGATACTGGCCAGGCGAACGTCCGATTTGATGTGCGCATAGACAAAATCGTAGCTGTGCGACGCTAGCGGGCTGCCTGTGGAAAGAATCGCGCGCAGCGATGACAAGTCGAACTGCGCACCGGGGTGCACACCGTCTTTTTCGAGCACGGCCAGATACCTGGCACTCGTGCCGAACACCGACACGCGTTCCTCGGACGCCATGCGCCAGAGAATGTCGGCCGACGGTGCCAACGGCGCGCCGTCGTACAGCACGATCGTGCTACCGATCGCCAGCGCCGACACCAGCCAGTTCCACATCATCCAACCGCAAGTCGTGAAGTAGAAAATGGCGTCCTCCGGCCCGAGGTCGGTGTGCAGCGCGAGTTCCTTCCAGTGCTGCAGCAGCGTGCCACCAACGCCGTGCACCATGCACTTGGGCAATCCCGTCGTTCCCGACGAGTACATGATGTACAAGGGATGATCGAACGGCAGGCGCGTGAACGTCGGCACCCTGTGCGTCGCATACTGCGCCAGCATCCCGGTGAAGGTGACGGCACCGGGGAGCGACGCGATCGCCGGCGTATCGCTCACATACGGCACCACCCACACCGCCGCGAGCGACGGGAGCGACGCCACGATCTCGCGCAGTCGAGGCAGGCAGTCGATCTGTTTGCCGGCATACCAGTATCCGTCGGCGGCGATCAGCACTTTCGGCGCAATCTGTCCGAATCGATCGAGCACGCCCTTCGTGCCGAAGTCGGGCGAACACGACGACCAGACCGCGCCGAGCGACGTAGCCGCCAGCATCGCGATCACTGCCTGTGGCAGATTCGGCAGGTAGCCGACTACGCGATCACCCACGCCCACACCAGCGGCGGTGAGTGCCGCCGCGGTAGCCGCGACGTGCGCCGCCAATTCGGCGAAGGTGAGGCGCTGCCGCGCCCCCTGCTCATTCCACGAAACGATCGCCGTTCCGCCGTCGCGTCGACGCAGCAGATGCTCCGCGAAATTGAGACGGGTCTCCGTAAACCAGTGCGGACCGCGCTGCGGCTCCGGCGGTGCCATATGCTCGCCGCCAAACAGCACCTCACTCCATGGCGCATCGGACGAGCCCGGCCCGTCGGCCACGATCCCGGCCGCACGCCAGATCTCCGCCCAGAACGACGCGGGGTACTGCACCGACCAGCGCTGCAACGCGTGCGAATCACGCACCGAGGCGTCGATGATGTCGCGAGACTGGAGGTCGAGGCGGAACTGCGTGAGCCGCGCTCGCCCCACAGCTTCCGCCGACGGCGTCCAGATCGGTGTGGCATCAACCGACATGTGGCCTCGTCATTTCACTTCGTCGCGAGCGAGTTGCACGGTATGGCACGACGGCCCATGCGATTCGCAGTACCAACCATGCCGATCATGGAAGACCAGATGCGGCGCATCGTCGGGACGCAAGCGCACACGCACCAGATGCTCGACACCGGTCTGCGCCCCGACCACCATACGCGGATCCAGCACATCGACGACCGGACGCACGGGAAACAAGTCGAGCTGTGGCGGCGCGATCGCTGCCTTGGCATCGACGGACGCGCGCGCGCTCTTGGCACGCCTGGGGGCGGGCGCACGCTCTGAGCGCGTCATGGGACCGTTCGGACCAGCGAAAGCATGCGCGAATGCTCGCCAACTCGCGCTCCGTACGCCAGCGGTTGCGCGCTCAGGTATTCTTCCCACGTGGCCATCCGCGAACCGTCCCCCGGCACGGCGTCGACTGCGACGGCGAAGGCCGATTTGAGCGTAACCGCCGAGCGCGGGACCGCGTCCGATGTGACGGCGGGCGGGTCACGCGGTCGGGAATGGCTCGGGGCCGCCGCCGCCGCCGCGCCTCCGGTCCGGCGGCAGCGCAGGGCATGGGTGCGGCTGCTGGTCGCGCTGACGAGCAGCACCGCGTTGCTGGGGACGGCCGCCCTCGTGGCAGCCGCCGCCATCGTTCCGCCCATCGGCGCCCGCCGCATCGCCCGCGATGCCGCGCAGCAGGAAGTGGTGTCGCAGCTGGGTCCCGACGAGCGCGTCGTGGCGCGCGCCTTCGCCTCCCAACGCCGCTGGACGGACATGTGGCGGGAGTCGTTCGGTGTGGTCGTCGCCACCGACCGTCGGCTGCTCTACGTGGGCGCGCCACCCACCCCGCTGCTGCGTCCGCGCGAAGACGGCCCTACGGAGTTACTCGTGGAGAGCTATCCGTACGACGCCGCCTTTACGCTCGAGCCTCGTACGCTCTTTCGCGGATACGTGCGGGGGCTCGTGCTTCGCACGCCCTCAGCCCAAGTCGACTTCATCGTCGACGACGGTTCATGGACATCGGCGCTTCGCGTGTCCCAGGCCAGCGGGGCGGCACGCAAGGCCGTCACGCGCGACGAGGAAGTGCTGAGCGCCACCACGCGCGCCCCTGCTCCACCGGCGGCGCTGTACGTGCCCTACCTCGTGCGGCGCGGCGAAACACTCACCGGCCTCGCGCGCCGTTTTCGGACATCGCCGGACGTGCTCCGTCAGCTGAATCAGCTGTCCACCGACGACATCAAAGTCGGACAGCGACTGCGGGTGCCCAAGGTCGAGGGGGACACCCTGCCGTAGCGCCGACTCAACGACGAACCGATCACGCAGTGGGCGCTCAACGACGAACCGATCGTGCTGCGAGCGCTCAACGACGAACCGATTACGCAGTGACCGCAGAGGCGCAGAGAACGCAGAGCAGTCGTGTTGACCCAGTATCGTCCCAACGTTTTGGGATTGGAACGGTATAAGTGGTTGATTTTCCTGGGGAACGGCGTCGTTTGGTCTGGTCTCGACTTGAACGCCGAG
>NZ_JBDNFF010000172.1:0-14498 GCF_041689975.1 Gemmatimonas sp. | reverse complement strand
CACCCCAACCCCGTACTCCCTACTCTCTCGTGAATGTCACAAGCCGTTCAGTGCAACTGCAATGTGGATAAAACGTGCCGCCTTTCCCGATGTCCGAAGTCGTGACGAATCCGTCCAACATCAACGGATTTCACGGCTTGCGCTGCACTCTCGAATGTGTATTCTAGGGAAGCTTTCGCACCCTGCGGCATGTTCTTCCACATCCCTGAGAGTCCGTGCGCGGACCGCCGACGTTGGCGGAGCTCGCTGCAAAGGATTCGTGGTGACCCAGCCTGCTGCCGGGTTGCTGTGCGACCCACCCTGAGCCCGCCAAGCCCCGTATGGAGCTCCCCCGCATGACCTTCGAGTTCGAAGAAAGCACCGCCCAGAATGCCCGCATGAAGGTCGTGGGCGTGGGCGGCGGCGGCGGCAATGCCGTCAACCGCATGATCGAGGAACACCTCGAGGGCGTCGAATTCATTTCGGTGAACACCGACGCGCAGGCGCTCATGAACTCCAAGGCCGACGTCAAGATTCAGATCGGCAAGAAGCTCACGCGTGGACTCGGCGCCGGCGCACGCCCGGAAATCGGGCGTCAGGCCATCGATGAAAACCGCGAAGACACCAAGCGCGTGTTGGGCAATGCCGATCTGGTGTTCGTCACCTGCGGCATGGGCGGCGGTACCGGCACCGGGGCGGCACCGGTGATCTGCGAACTGGCGCGCGAAGCCGGTGCACTCACCGTCGGCATCGTCACGCGTCCGTTCCTGTTCGAAGGACGCAAGCGCATGCGACAGGCGGAAGAGGGCATCGCCGAGATGCGGAAGCACGTGGACACGATGATCATCGTGCCCAACGAGCGACTGCTGGCCGTGGTCGGCAAGGGCATCCCCTTCCACGAGGCCCTCAAGAAGGCCGACGAAGTGCTGCTGCACGCCACGCAAGGCATTTCACTGCTCATCAGCGAGACCGGCCTCGTGAACGTCGACTTCGCCGACGTGCGTACCGTCATGCAGAACGGGGGCTCGGCGCTCATGGGCACCGGTATCGGTCGCGGGGAAAATCGCGCCATGGAAGCCGCCCAGCAGGCGATCGCGTCGCCGCTGCTCGATAACGTGTCCATTTCCGGCGCCACCGGCGTGCTGGTCAACATCACCGGCGGCGAAGACCTCACCCTCGGCGAAGTCACGCAGATCAACGATATCGTGCACGACGCGGTGGGTGACAACGCCGAGATCATCTTCGGCGCCGTGCATGAGCCCGCCATGATGAACGAGATCCGGGTTACGGTCATTGCGACCGGTTTTGATCGACAGATGCAGGGAGCTGCTGGAAACGGGCTCGTCCGTAATGTGCCGCACGGCACACCAGCCCCTTCCGCTGGGAATCCGTCGGCTGCATCATTTCCGGTAACGGCTGCCGCAAAGCCAAATCCATCGGTGCTTCCGTTCCCCACGCGGGACCGGCCCGCCATGAGACCTACGGCAGCCGCCGCTCGTCCTGCTTGGGAAGGCGCGCCACCACGGCCGCCTCGCGTGCCACCGATTTCCTCGTCGCCCGGCACTGAGCTCGACGACATGGAAATCCCGACGTTCATACGGAGACAGATGGATTGACCAGCACGCGCGCACGGCTCCTGATGGCTACCCTCTGTGCTGGTGTCGGAGCCGCCGCTATTGCGTTGGGACGTCCGATCCCCGAGCGCCCCGCAGCGACAGTACTCGCTGCGGGGTCTCGTGTTTCTGTCGCCTCCAAGTGGCGCATACGCGTCGATACGATCAAGCGGGGGGAGCCGCTTGTCGCCGTGCTGGAACGCGCAGGCGTCCCGCGGGGCGAAGCGGCCCGCGTGCTGCTCGAGTCCCAGGCCATCGACGCCCGAAAGATCCGCGCCGGCACCACGATCACCTCCAAGGTCAGCCCGGACTCCGGCGCCTCCGAGGTCGTGCTGCAACTCGCGATCGACCGGCTTGTCCGCTTTACGCGCTCGGCCACGGCCGGCTCGCGGTCCGGATGGTTGGAGAAGGAAGAGAAGCTGCCATGGACCACGGACACCGTCGTCGTGGGTGGTGTCGTTTCGTCCACGCTCACCGGCGCTATTGCCCAGGGAGCCGACGCCTTCCCCGCCAACGTGCGCAACGAAGTCGCCTACGCCCTCGCCGACATTCTCGAGTACCGCGTCGACCTGAGCCGCGATCTACGTGCGGGCGACACGATCAAAGTGCTCATGGAACGTCAGCGCGCCTCCAACGGGGCCGTGCGCCCAGGTGAAGTGATCGCGGCGCGACTCACCGTCGGTGGTCGTCGCGTGGAGACCATGCGCTTCGCGCAGGGTGCCAAAGCGTCGTACTTCGATGGCGAGGGCAAATCCATGCGCGCCGCATTCCTGCGCGCACCGCTCGCGTTCCGACGGATCTCCAGCGTATTCGGCCTGCGTCGCCATCCCATCCTCGGCACCGTCCGCGCGCATCAGGGCATGGACTACGCGGCCGCCCGCGGCACGCCGGTCCGCGCACTGGGCGACGGGGTTGTGATCTTTGCCGGATGGAAAGGCGGGTACGGTCGGGTGCTGGAAATCCGGCATCGCAACGGCTTCGTGACGCGCTACGGCCATCTCAATGGCTTCGCGGCGGGCATCCGTCGCGGTACGACGGTCTCGATTGCACGCACGGTGGCCTACGTCGGCACCACGGGCCTCTCCACCGCACCGCATCTGCATTTCGAAGTGCTGGTGAACGGAAAGCATCGTGATCCTCGTGAGGCGCTGCGTAACGTCACCGGTGAGCCGCTCGCCACCGGGCAGCGTACCAGCTTCGAGAATCTCAAGGCGCGACTGTTCTCCCGTCTCGATGGCCCGCGCGCCACGAACGCGGCGGCCGCTCCGGTCGCGACGCGCATCGCCGGCGAGTGAACTGATCGGCATCCTTCCGCGTAAAGGGCAAAGAGGCTTCGGCTTCTTTGCCCTTTGCCCTTTCTCCGATCGTGCCGATCAATGACGTTACTGTCGTGATTCGCTGGATACTTGCCCTCACGCTCGGCGTTGCCGTGGCCTGGCTCGCCTACGGGCGTGTCGGGGCGCTCGCGCGTTCCCGTGCGATCCCGCTTGGCGCGTTGCGCGCCCTGGCCGTGACGCTGGTCGCGGCCATCCTGTTCGGTGCGCCGTCGGCGCCGCCTCGACCCGCCACGCCGCTGGTGGCTATCGACGTGTCGGCTTCGTCACGCCGCGCCGTTGGTGACGAAAACTCTGCCGTGAAGGCGTGGCGCGAACGCCTGGCCAAGGCGGCCGCGCGCGACGCGCCCGGTGCCGACGCGTTCGTGATCATCGGCGATTCGATACGCGACATCAGCGTGGCGGAAATCACGTCCCTGCGCTCCGACGACCAGGCCTCGCGCGTGCGCGTCGCCGTGGATCGGGCGGCGTCGCTGGGGCGTCCGCTGGTGCTGCTCACCGACGGTGAAGTGGATGACGCCGAGTCGCTGGCGGAGGCGCCGATGGGTTCCATCGTGCGCGTGCTGAGCAATGCGCCACGCACCGACGGAGCGATCGCCGACATGGCGGTGCCCACCAGTGCCACGGCCGGCGATACCATTGCTGTCGCGGCCACGATCGTGGCCGGCGCGACGGCCACACCGGACGCACAGCTGCGCGTACTCGTGGACGGCATCGCGCCCGTGCAACTCTCCGTGCCGGCGCTCGCGCCGCTGACCTCGACCCGCGTGACCGCCACCATTGCGCTGCCGCGCGGTGCCCGTTCCGCCATCGTGCGGTCGGTGCTGCTCGTGCCAGGCGACGCGGAGCCGCGCAATGATACGCTGTCCAGTACGATCGATATCGGCGACCGACCGTCGGCGGTGTTCGTATCGACCGCACCAGACCTCGATGTGCGCGAAGCACTCGTGGTCCTGCGCGGCGCCCTGAACGTGCCGACACGGGCCTTCCTGCGCGTCGCACCGGGCGTGTGGCGCGTGGAAGGGTCGCTCGCGCCGATCAGCGAAGCCGACGTGAAGACGCAGGCCGGTGCCGCGGGCATGCTCATCGTGCACGGTGATACAGCGTGGCGCCCGCGCATGGCCGCACGAAGCGCGACCGGCGCGAAGGCGTTGTGGATTCCCGCGCCGCCCACGGCGCTGGCGCGGGCGGGGGAAGTGGCGCGGACGCCGGAGTGGTACGCGTCGGGCGTGCCGATCTCTCCGCTGGCGGCGGCGCTGGCGGGCTTGCCGCTCGATTCCTTGCCGCCACTGACCTTGGCCGGTCCGGCGCGCGGGGCGATGCCGGTGCTGACCGCGCAGTTGGGCAAGCGCGGCGAGGCGGTGGCGGCCATTGCCGCCCGTACCGAGAACGGCGTACGCACTATCGTGGTCTCCGGGTCGGGCTATGCCGGCTGGGCACTGCGCGGCGGGCGCTCCGCGGAGGCCTTTGGTGCCCTCTGGGGCGCGATTTTCGACTGGCTGGCCGCCGGACGCGGAGACGTGCGCGCGGCCCGTCCGATTGCGTCGCTCATGCGCGCTGGTGATCCGGTCGCGTGGCGACGTGGTGGCGCCGACTCGATCGTCGCTGTGCGGCTCAGCCGCCGCGGTGGCACTGCCGGCACCGATTCGCTCACGCTGCGGTTTAGCGGCGCGAGCTTCGAAACCACCTCGCCCGCGTTGGCCGCAGGGGTGTACGATGTGCAGGCCGAGGGTGGGGCGAGCGTGCTGGTGGTGAACGCGTCGCGCGAGTGGGTGCCGCGTGCGCCCACGGTGCGCGACGGTGTGCTCTCCCGCGGCGCCCTGGCGTCTGATGCCCCGCGACTGGCCGACGCCGGTTGGCCCTTCGTACTCGCGCTCCTGCTGCTCTGCGGCGAATGGATCGGACGCCGCGCTGGCGGCTATCGCTGATCGTCGCCACTCGGTCGACTCTTCGTTTCTCCTCGCCTGGTCAAGAATGGCTCGCCTGTTTCGCCGAAAAGATGAAGCTCCCAAGCGCTCGCTCTGGCAGCGCTTCAAGGACATTGCGCTCACCGATGTCACGGTGCTCTTCAAGGGCGTCGATGATGGGTCACTCGAATCTCTCGAAACGCTCCTCATCGAATCTGATTTCGGCGTGACCACAGCGTTGGCACTGGTGGCTGATGTCGAGCTCCGCGCCAAGCGCGGTGAAGTCAAAACCGAGGCGGAATTCCGCGGTGCATTGGCCAAGGGCATCGAGGCGTCGCTGCGAAAGGGTCACGCCGATCCTGCGTTGCTTCGTGCCACAAGCGGCCCCACCGTGCTCCTCGTGATCGGCGTGAACGGGGCGGGGAAGACCACGTTCATCGGCAAGTTGTCCGCGCAGTTGAAGAAGGACGGCAAGAAGGTGCTGCTTGGCGCCGCCGACACGTTCCGCGCCGGTGCGATCGACCAGCTGCGCGTCTGGGCGGAGCGCGCCGGCGTCGACTTCGTGGGTGGCGCGCCGGGATCGGATCCCGCGTCAGTGGCCTTCGACGCCGTCGATGCCGGAATTACGCGCGGCGCTGACATCGTCATCGTGGACACTGCGGGCCGACTGCACACGAGTGACGATCTGATGACGGAGTTGCGCAAGATTCATCGCGTGATCATGAAGCGACTTCCCACCGCACCACATGAAGTGCTGCTCGTCCTCGATGGCACCATCGGCCAGAACGCGCTCTCGCAAGCGCGCACGTTTTCGGACGCGGTTCCGGTTACCGGCATCGTGGTCACGAAGCTCGATGGCACCGCCAAGGGCGGCATCGTGGTGGCGGTGCACGAGGCGCTCAACGTGCCCATCAAGTTCGTCGGACTCGGCGAGCAGATTGGCGACCTCGAGCCGTTCGATGCGGGCGATTACGCCAAGGAGTTGGTGGAGACGTGATGGCGTTCGGCGGTGACCGGGACCCGCAGGAGAGGAAGCGACGTCCGCCTGCGCGTCCGGCTCCGCGGCTCACCCTCGACACGCCGGTCACGTATCTCAAAGGTGTCGGGCCCGCCCGCGCTGAAAAGCTGGCGCGACTGGGAATCACGATGGCCGGCGACCTGCTGCGCCACGTGCCGCACCGCTACGAAGACGCCAGCACGGTCACCCGCATCGCGCAGGCAGTGGTCGGTGCCGACATCACGGTGTTGGGGCAGGTGATCGCCAAGGGCGTGCTGCCCACTCGAAAAGGGCTGCGGGTGTTTCAGGCCGTCGTGCAGGACGCGAGCGGCATGATCGAAGTGGCGTGGCCCGGACAACCATTTCTCGATCGCACGATCAACAAGGGCGACTGGCTGCTCTGTACGGGACAGGTCCGCTTTTTTCACGGTCGCCGGCTCCAGCCGCGCGAATTCGTGAATCTGGGACCGGAGGAAGAAGGCACGAACGAAGGCCGCGTGCTGGCCGTGTACAACAGCACCGAAGGACTGAGCGTGCGGTTGCTCCGCGCGATGGTGCAGCAGCATCTCGATCAGCTGTTGCCGTTGGTGCAGGAGACCCTGCCGCGCGACATCCTCACGCAGGCCGATGTACCGCCCCTGCCGGAAGCGCTGCGACTGGTGCACCGCCCGTCGTCGGTGGCCGAAGCTCTGCGTGGACGTGCGCGGTTGGCGTTCGAGGAGTTGCTCTGCGTGCAGCTGCTGCACCGGAAGGCGAACCAGATGGCGCGCGAAGCACGTGGCGGTATCGCATTCGTGAATCGGCGCGATCTCACCACCAAGCTCCGCGCCGCGCTGCCGTACACGCTCACCGGTGCCCAGGTGCGGGCCATTCGCGAGATCGTGGCCGACATGGAGAGCCCACGGCGCATGCATCGCCTGCTGCAGGGCGACGTGGGCGCCGGGAAAACCGTGGTCGCGGTGTTCTCCGCGTTGCTGGCGATGGAGAACGGCGCGCAGGTCGCGCTCATGGCGCCCACCGAATTGCTGGCCGAGCAGCACGCCCGCAGCATCGGCGCGCTGCTGGCCCCGCTCGGGATCATCCCGGTGCTGCTCACCGGTCGTCTGGGCGCCAAAGATCGTCGCGCGGCACTCACGCGTTTAACCTCACGCGAGCCCGTGTTGGCGATCGGTACGCACGCGTTGATTCAGGATGATGTCGCCTTCGCGAATCTCGGACTGGCGATCATCGATGAGCAGCATCGCTTCGGCGTGGAGCAGCGCGCCGCGCTCGGGCTCAAGGGCAAGGCCCCCGATGTCCTGCTCATGAGTGCGACGCCGATTCCGCGTTCGCTGGCCCTCACGTTGTACGGCGATCTCGATGTGAGTGTGCTGGACGAGCGGCCCCCCGGGCGACAGCCGATCACCACGGTGGTGCGACCGGAATCGGGGCGCGCCAAGGTGTTCGAGTTTGCCAACACGCAGCTCGACGTCGGTCGTCAGGTGTACGTGGTGTACCCGCTCATCGAGACCTCCGAGAAGATGGAGCTCAAAGCGGCCACGGCGATGTTCGAGGAGCTGGTGAACGGGCCCTTGGCGACACGTCGAGTGGCCTTGCTGCACGGGCGGCTGCCGGCTGATGACCGCGACGCGGTCATGCGCGCCTTCCGCGACGGCGAGGTGGACGCGCTGGTCGCCACCACGGTCATCGAGGTCGGCATCGACGTCGCCAACGCCACGGTCATGATCATCGAGCATCCTGAGCGCTTCGGGCTCTCGCAGATGCATCAGCTGCGCGGCCGGGTCGGGCGCGGCGCGGAGCAATCGTACTGCGTGTTGCTGGGCGATGTGGGTGCCGAGGCGGCCGAGCGTCTGGGGTTGTTCGCCGGCACGGACGACGGCTTCGAGATCGCCCGAGCCGACTTGCAGCTACGCGGAATGGGTGACCTGTTCGGCGCCAGGCAACACGGGCTGCCGGCGTTCAAAATTGCCGATCCTCTTCGCGACGAAGCACTGAACGAGACCGCGCGGATCGTGGCCGAACGCGTGCTGAAGGACGACCCTGAGCTCACGGCCCCGTCGCATCAGGGGCTGCGACATGTGCTGACGGTTGGCTATGCGCGCGCCCTGGAGCTGTTCCGCGTCGGCTAGCCGACCCCGCGCCGATCCGGGCAACGCTTGGAGCGCGAGCGGGCTTCGGTGTAGCTTCACGGCTCTCCTCCAACTCGCCGCCCGATGAACCAATCCAGCACTCGCATCGCCGACCTGAAGCACCATGTCGGCGCCGTCGTCACCGTTCGCGCCTGGGTCACCCACCTGCGCTCCAAGGGCAAGGTCGCCTTCGTCGTGGCCCGTGACGGCACGGGCATTCTGCAGGCGGTGCTGGTGAAGTCCGAAGTTCCCGAGGCGTCGTGGAACGCGTTCGCCGAGCTGACGCAGGAAGCGTCGGTGGCGCTGACCGGTGAGGTGCGCGCCGATGGACGGGCGCCGGGCGGATTCGAAATGGGCGTGCAGACGCTCGAGGTGATCGGGACGAGCCCGAACGACTACCCGATCCAGCCGAAGGAGCACGGTATCGACTTTCTGCTCGACAACCGCGCGTTCTGGCTGCGCAGTCAGCGCCAGGTCGCGATCATGCGGGTGCGGCATGAGCTCGAACACGCGGTGCACGATTTCTTCTACGCGCGTGATTTTACTCGGTGTGACACGCCGATTCTGACGGCGGCGATCGGCGAGCGCGCGGGGTTGTTCAGCACCGACTACTTCGACGAAGGCACGGCCTATCTCGCGCAGACGGGGCAGCTGTACGGCGAGGCACTCGCCGCCGCCATGGGGCGCATTTACACCTTCGGTCCCACGTTCCGCGCCGAGAAGTCGAAGACGCGCCGCCACCTCACCGAGTTCTGGATGATCGAACCGGAGATGGCGTGGTACGATCAGGACGACAACATGGATCTGCAGGAAGACTTCGTGCGCTACCTCGTGGAGCGTGTGCTGGAGCGTCGACCGGAAGAACTCAAGGTGCTCGAGCGCGACACGAGTAAACTCGATTGCGTCTCGCAGCCGTTCGTGCGTCTCGACTACAGCGACGCGGTCAAGCTCGCGCAGGGCAAGGGCAGTAGCATCGTGTGGGGCGACGACTTGGGCGCGCCCGATGAAGCGCTGATCGTCGATGAGTATCAGCGCCCGGTCTTCGTCGTGAACTATCCGAAGGAAGCGAAAGCGTTTTATATGAAGGAGAACCCGCTCGACACGCGCACCGTGCGCTGCGCCGACCTGCTGGCGCCCGAAGGGCGCGGCGAGATCATCGGCGGATCACAGCGCGAAGACGATTACGACAAGATCCTCGCGCGGCTCACGCACGAAGGCCTGCCCGTCGAGGCCTACGGCTGGTATCTCGACCTCCGCAAGTACGGCACGTTCACGCACTCCGGCTTCGGCCTCGGCCTCGAACGCACGGTAGCGTGGATCTGCGGCGTCGAGCACATCCGCGAAGTCATCGCGTTCCCGAGAATGATGGGAAGAATTTCACCGTAGGAAACAGTGAGCTTCGAGTTTTGAGTCAAAGTTTGGAGTCGCGAGTCAACCCAAAACTCCAAACTTTGACTCACCACTCAAGACCCACGTGAGTCCTGCAGTTCACGCTCCGATCTCTTCACCACGTCCCAGTACCGATCCTGCTCCTCCAACGAGAGCGCCGTGAGCACGACACCATCGGCAGTCGCCAACGCTTCCATCGCGGCGTAGCGCCGAACGAATTTTGCGTTCGTCCGATCAAGCGCCAGCGCACCGTGCACGCCGGTTTTGCGCGCCAGGTTCACGACCGCGAACAGCAGGTCGCCCAACTCGGCCTCGAACAAGTCCTGATCGGCCACGGTGCCCTCGGGGCTTACGTGAGCGGCCAGCTCCTCGATCTCCTCGCGCACCTTCTCCAGCGGGCCCAGTGCATTGGGCCAGTCGAAGCCCACCCCGGCGGCGCGGTCCTGTAACCGGTGCGCGCGATGCAGCGAGGGCAGCCCTGACGGCAGACCGTCCTCCAGCGTGCTGCGTTTGGCCTTCTCGGCCTTCATCGACTCCCAGCTACGCTTGATGCCGTCGCCGTACAGGTGCGGATGCCGCGCGTGCATCTTCGCGACCAGTGCACCGGCCACGTCCTGCATCGTGAAGGCCCCGCGCTCCTCGGCCACCACCGAGTGAAAGAGCACCTGCAGCAACAGATCGCCGAGTTCGTCGCGTAGCGTGGCGTCGTCGCCCTGCGCAATGGCTTCGTCGACTTCATGCGCCTCCTCGATCAGATACGGGCGCAGCGATTGGTGCGTCTGCACGCGGTCCCAATCGCAGCGTGCCCGAAGATCGCGCATGAGCGCCAGCGCGTCGTCGAGCGATCGAGGAGGAATCGGTGATGATGACATGAGCTCGGTTTAGAGTGTTGCATGGCGCGGAGGGTGTGCGCTTCGCGTCATGACAAGTCGATGACGTTTGCAATCTAAGCGCGGTATCCACTGCGTTTTTCGGCGAGATTGAGCTGCATCATCGCGCCGGGCATTCTGAGACGGACGGCGCGTTGTCACGACCCTGTAGCATGGAGACGGGGAATGAAGCCCGGAGTGCGCTGTCTACCGATCATGCTGGCGATGTGCGCGCTGAACGCGGCGTCGGTACAGGCGCAGACCACGCCGCTGAGCGGGAGTCAGCTGGAAGATGCTGTCGAGGCCGCAACCTCGGTCGGTCTGGCACGCGAGCTGCGCCCCACGCCCATCGCTCACGCGCGTGGAAACGCCGGGCAGTTTGCGGGCTACTCCGTCGAGGTCGTGGTCTCCAAAGATCAGGCCGGTCGCTGGAAGAACACCAAGGCGACGACGTTTATCGCCGGCTGATCCGCTGTTGGTTTACGCCGTGCGCCCCTTAGCATTGTGGGATGAATCTCCCCAGCCGCGCTTGGCTCGACGTCGATTTCGACGCGGTCCGCCACAACGTGCGTCAGCTACGCGCGCGGGCCGGCGTGCCGCTGATTGTCATGGTCAAGGCGAACGCCTACGGCATCGGCGCCGTCGCGGTCAGTCGCGCCCTGGGTATCCCCTTCGATCGAACGCCGCCGGCCGCTGATGCCCCGTGGGGCCTCGGCATCGCGTCCCTCGACGAGGCCGCCGAACTGCGCGACGCCGGCTGCCGAGGTCGCATTCTGTGCTTCACGCCGTTCCTGCCGTCGGAGCTGGCGCAGGCATACGCGCTGGGGGTCCGTCCCGCGTTGCATCGTCCAATCGACATCCGCGCCTGGGCTGCCGCAGGGCAGGGCGGTGAGCTTCGGCCTTATCATCTGTCGATCGACACCGGCATGGCCCGCGCCGGCGTGCGATGGGACCAGGTCGGCCAGTTGCGCGACTCACTGCGCGCGCATCCGCCGGAGGGCGTGTTCACGCACTTCCACTCGGCCGACGAGAACGTCGACTCCCGCGACGAGCAGGAGGCACGCTTCGTGGACGCCATGCTCGACCTCGGTGACGCGCTACCGTCGGCTGTGCTGCGGCACAGCGACAATAGTGCCGGTATCGCGAGTCGCACGCGCCTCTCCCCTGGCTCGCTGGCCCGTCCAGGTATCGCCGTGTACGGCGGCATGTTCAGCGACCTGCTCGGCCTGAAGCAGGTAGTGCACCTGCGTGCCCGCGTGATCGATCTCCGCGACGTCGCGCTCGGCGAGACGGTGAGCTACGGCGCGACCTGGACAGCTGCGCGGCCAACGCGCATCGCCACCGTCTCGGCGGGCTACGCCGACGGATATCGCCGGCAACTGTCCAATCGCGGCGAGGTCCTGATCGGTGGGGTACGTTGCCCGGTTGCGGGTCGTGTCACCATGGACATGATCATGGTGGACGTGACCGATGTGCCGTGTGCCGTCGGAGACGTCGCCACGCTCATCGGCACCGACGGCGCGGACACGCTCAGCACCGAGCAGGTGGCCGAGAAGGCCGAGCTGTCGCCGTACGAACTTCTCGTTGGCCTCGCACTGCGCGTGCCGTCCCGTCCACTCTCATCGAGCCCGCCATGACCACGAGTCTAGCCAGGCGCCGCGCGTTGATCCTGGTGCTGGACGGCGTGGGATGTGGCGAGGCGCCCGATACGGCGGCCTACGGGGACGCCGGGAGCGATACGATCGGCAACGTGGCGCGGGCGGTCGGTGGGCTCGACCTGCCCAACCTGGCGCGTCTGGGACTCGGGCATATCGCGCCGATTCTGGGGGTCGAACCGGTGGTGCATCCCATCGGCGGCTGGGGCACGCTCACGCCCCGCTCGTTGGGCAAGGATTCGACCACGGGGCACTGGGAGTTGGCCGGATTGCATCTCGCCGAGCCGTTCCCGACCTACCCGCAGGGATTTCCCCGCAGTGTGATCGAAGCGTTCGCGCGGGCAACGGGTCGTCCCGTGATTGCCAATTGCGTGGCGAGTGGGACGGCGGTGATTGCGGACTTCGCTGAGCAGGCGAGGGAAACCGGTGCGTGGATTGTGTATACCTCGGCCGACTCGGTCTTGCAGATCGCCGCCCATGAGGACTGGATCCCGCTCAGTGAATTGTATCGGGCCTGTGAGATTGCCCGCGAGCAATTGGTGGCGCCGCATGACGTGTCCCGAGTGATCGCCCGGCCGTTCGTGGGAACTTCGGGAGCCTGGAAGCGTACCGCCAACCGGCGCGACTACTCACTTCAGCCTCCCGGCGTCACGCTTCTCGACGTGCTGGCTGAGGCGGGAGTTCCGCGGGCCGGGGTGGGGAAGGTGGATGACCTGTTCGCTGGTCGCGGCATCACCTCCCGGCACACGGTCGACAACGCAGAAGGGATCTCGGCGATCCTCGAATGGCTGAATTCAACGCCTCGTGGGTTCTGCTTTGCCAATCTGGTAGATTTCGATCAGTTGTTCGGGCATCGAAACGATGTCCGTGGCTTTCAGGGGGCGCTCGAAGCGTTCGATCGCGCCCTGCCCAGCCTGCTGGCTGTACTTCGGGAGGACGACCTGCTCTTCATTACCGCCGATCACGGCAACGATCCGACAACGCCTTCAACCGACCACGCTCGCGAGTGCGTGCCATTGTTGGTAGCTGGCGCACGGGTGCGAGGTGGGAGCGTGGGCGCGCGGGATACGTTCTCCGATGTTGGCGCCACCGTGGCCGAGTGGTTCGGCCTGTCGTGGCGAGGTCACGGCACGTCATTTCTGCCGGGCCTTCTGCACGCATGAGCATCGCCCATCTGCGCACCGCGGCGGACGCAGCGCGCGCCAATGCGTGGTGCCCGTATTCGCACTACCCCGTCGGGGCTGCGTTGGAAACCGACACCGGCCGCGTATACGTCGGCTGTAACGTGGAGAATGCGTCGTACCCGGCCGGTACCTGTGCCGAGCGCGTCGCGCTCGGCTCGGCGATTGCCGACGGCGCGCGTCGTTTTGTACGCATGGTGATCACGTCGGCGGCGGCTGCACCGACGCCACCGTGTGGCATCTGTCGACAGGCGTTGGTGGAGTTCGCTCCATCGCTCGAAATCTTCGCTGTGACGCCCGATGGGCTCACGGCGCGCTGGTCGCTGGCGGAACTGTTGCCCGCGCCATTCACGCCTGCTTCGCTCGAGAATGACTGAGCGCGTTCGATTTACCTCGTGGCCGCGTTTTCGCGGCCCTCTCCTGCTCTGCGGACTCGTACTCGCGGCCCTCACGGCTGCGGCGTGCACAGAGTCCCTCGATGGTGGCGCTGCTTGCCCGTCGCTGTGCCCGTCGACGGCGGAGTCCTTCCGCGACACCATTGTCGATGCGGTCGTCCTTGATAGTTCGCTGGCCGGCTATCCGGCGCTCGGGCTGTCGCCGCTCATCCTGATCGCCAATCGTCCCGACACGGTCGTCACCAGCGCCATTATCCGCTTTGATGTGCTGCCGACCGTCTTCAGTGCGAACAGGGGTGCCACGGTCGACTCCATTACGGCCGTGGACTCGGTGTTTTTACGATTCCCCCTCGACAGCACCGGTCGCCGTGGCATCAGGCCCGTAACGCTTGAAGTGTACGACGTCGACACCACAGCATCCGACTCGGTCACGTCGGTCGTGCGGTCGCTGTTCCGGCCCGATCGTCGCATCGGCTCGTTGGTGTTCACGCCGTCCGCGATCGGCGACTCGATCCGGATTCCGTTCTCGAAAACGGTGATGGCTGCCAAGATCGCCGCGAAGGGCCGCCTGAGGCTGGGCGTTCGTATCCGTGGTGGATCGGGTCAGCTTCGCGCGGTGGCCTTCGTGGTCGGCTCCGGCGCGCCCTCGGTCGTTTTCGATCCGAGCACCGACACGACGTACGCGCCGCAGCAGATCTCGCCCAGCACGATCCTACCCAACTCCACGGCGGACGTCGAGTTGGCGTACGCGGTGTACATGATCAGCGACATCGCATCGCCGCCGCCAGGCGAGAACACCTTGGTAGTCGGTGGCTTCCCGGCGTATCGATCGTACCTGCGATTCAACGTGCCGTCGCGTATCACCGACTCCAGTACCATCGTGCGCGCCGAGGTGCTTCTCACGCAGCAAGCGTCCACGTTCGGCAATGCGGCGGATTCGGTCGGTCTGTTTGCACTCATACCGACCACGACGAGTCTCGTGACGGACCTGCGCCGCATCCTCGATCTCGCGGCCGCTGGTTCGTTCGCCGGCGTCGACTCCACGCTGCT
>NZ_JBDNFF010000171.1:0-3696 GCF_041689975.1 Gemmatimonas sp. | reverse complement strand
TCGTCTGCTGAATGAGACGCTTGGCCCCATCGAGGCCCGCTTAGCCCGCATGGAGTCACAGAGCACACAGACCCTAAACCTGCTCGACGACTGCAAACACCCACTCTCGCTTGGCGCACCGACGTGGAAAGTCATTTGTGAAAATTGCCGACGACTGTGGCGAGCGCTCCGAACCCGTCGGTCGTGACAGGTTCCATACGACTCGGGTCAGTGCTTGGGGGCCAGCGCAGTCCAGGCGCTCGTCGAGACGGGCTACGTGGTGTATGCGATCACCCCGAGGGCGGCATCGCGGTATCGGGATCGGCGCACGCTGTCGGGGGCGAAGTCGGATCCGGGCAACGCGAAGATGCTCGCCGAGCTGGTGCGCACCGACCGCCAGGCAGTCGCCACAAGAGCGCCGAAGCTTCCGAACCACGGTCCGCACCGGACGCTTCCCAAGCGTTGGCTTTCGCAGTACTCGCACTTCTTCGAAGCACATGACGCACTGTCACCCGACGCGAACAAGATGACCCGTACCGCTCGGCGGCAGCCGACCCAACGCAAGTTCGCGCCTAGAGGCCTCCATGAGAACTTCAACGAGGATGACGAGCTACTGACCGTGAGCCGAGCAAACGAATCTGGGGGCGGCGTGACGGCGTCAGCACAGACCATGTCCGCCTGCTGGGACCGCTACGGATGATCGACCCAAGCAGCAGGGGCATAATGCCAACATCACTCATCATCGGGTCCGCCGGAACCGAAGCGACGTTCGAAGTCACCGACCTCCTCGGCGGCATTCCGATTGCGCTGATCATCGCTACGTTTGCTACCCACAGGTGGATCAAAGCCAGGGAGAGACGTGGTGAATCAACCCCAGAGTCATGGTTGAATGATCGGCCACGACTCCGAGACGTCGGAGGAGCTGTCTGGTTGGGGATTTTCGCCACCGCTTTCGCGATCGGTATGGGCTTGCTGCTTCCGAGCGCAGCCGACAATGGCGAGACGGTGTTAGGTGCGTCCCGATCCGAACCGATTACCAGGGTGATCCGGCAACAGGACGAAGTGACCGTGACGAAGGAGTGGCTCGTAATTCAACGCTCGGATGGAACTATCGAACGTCTGCGCCCACTGTCGTCGGAAATCATCTCCCTGCCCAGTATGACCAGCCAATGCGAACCCATGACGCTGCTACGGCCTGGAGACCGCACCCCTTGCACGCAGCAACTCGCATGGGTGTTCGGAGCACCCGTCGACGATTTTCCATGGAAGAACATCTGGACAGTCGGGTACCCCATCCTTCTCGTATTCCTTCTCATTTTATCTGCGGGTGCGGCGCTTGGGTCCACGATTCAGCTGCGAGACGCTCTGAGGGCGAAACCCGACGAACTTCCAGCGGCCGAACGGTCAAGCTGACGATGACTGAAAGCCGGGCCTCCCAATCTCGCCAGGGTGGCCCTTTGCTGACGCTGTTTCCTCGACGGGCTGGTTTGGAACTGCAACCTCGCCGCTGTCGCTGTCGCTGTCGCTGAGCGAAGCCTTGTTCCTTGAATTCATTCGGGGTCCACCCCCTTTCTCCCCAGTTGTGGGCAGGCGACTCCGACCCCGGCATGATGATCGACGACGACAACGTGTTCAACGTAGGAGCGAACGGCTTGAGCCACACGGTGTGGTGCCTGACGCCCTGTCAAGGACGGACGTCGCCAACCGATTATCGTGTGGCGCTGTCGGTCGTGGCGCAGCACTGAAGAAGCTGACTGCCGCACTACCCACCCCAGATGGAGCGACGACTGCTGGAACCCGCCGAGCAACTCTGGGGAGATTCACCTGAGCGTGATCAGCAGCTCATCAGAGTGGTGATTCGGTCAGCCAGATCGTGGCTGCTGTACTTGCTCAGTACTGTCATGCCTTGCAAGGTGTGGGGGTCGGCGCTGAGCGCAATCAGCCTGGAGGGGTCACTTGACCTTGTCTCAAGTCGGCGAATTCTCTTGAGTCTGATGTCGAGAGCGTCACGCCCTGACGGTCCTCGACGGTCACGGTGCGGCGTGATCCACATGCAGTGGAACGGGGCCGGCCCGACTGTCACGAAACCATTGGGTGGACGTTGGAGACGCCCGACTGTGGTCAGACCAACTGGTACTTTGGCCGTGTGTCATCGACCGGATCAGACGACGGCGAGGAGGATCGCAGTGTGTTCCAGGAGGTGTTCACTGGGACCGCACCGAGGCTGCGTTGCCGCGAGGTGACAGGCAAAGAGTGCGACAGGCCCATGCGTGCCGACGACGCCGGATGTGGTCTGGACGGACACGTGCGCCTTGCACCTGTCGGGCAACCACGAGGACCCGAGTCGTTTCGGTCGCGTAGGCGCCCAAAGCTCATCGTCGACGAGTACATCGAGTACATCGAGGATGACCCAGGTGACCCAGTCGAGTTCGATGCGGCCACCTTCGAGTCACGAAGCGTGTGGGTGGCGACGGATGTGCAGCGGGTCTTCACTGCGTTCCACGGTTGCACGGCAGCCGAGGCGATCGAGAACATCCGTCTCGTGCTGCGCCTCGCAGCCGACCGAGGCAAGGTTGCAAGCACACCGTTGGGAATGCATCGCTTTTCGTGGGAGAGGTTCTCCGTTCTGGTCACCCCGGACCTACAGGCGGCGGTGCGATACAAAACGTTTCACTTCGAGCGGACGCCACAGATGGTCGCTGACGGGGTGCGAAGCCGGTTGGGGAGGAAGGGGGCAAGTGTCCGGAAACGTCCTTTGCCAGACGGACTCGAAATCGGTGACGTCGTCAGCGGGGTCGTCGAGAACGTTGTGATGTTCGGGGCGTTCGTTGACATCGGCGAGTGCGACGGGCTGCTCCATGTGAGCCAGTTCGGTGAAGGTGTGATCGATGCCCGTGAGGTGATCGAACCGGGCGCTGACGTCATTTGCGAGATCATCGCCGTGGACTACGAAGCGCAACGGCTGAATCTGCGGCTCATCGACAGCGCACATTCCGGCGGCTGACCGGGACCGCCCGGCTCCGAGACTCAGCTTGGTGACAACGGATCGATCGAACGATCTGCCGTCGGTCCACGCGCGTTGTGCGCGGTCCGTCACGTCCCTGGGGGGAGTGTGTGGACGCGCATAACGAACGCTCTGGGCCGCAGCTGCTTTCAGACCCTCTACAGGTGGCGAAATGGCGACCTCTCGATCTCGGCCGTCAACGTCAGGGCGGTGGCCCTCACCCTGTAGGAGTGGCCGCCAACATCGAGGCAGAGATACCTCCTGGTGCGATGAACCTTATAGAGGTGGATGCTGGGTGAATCGACGGCAACGAGACGACCGGCGTACATGTAGTCGCCCGGAGCGAGACTCGGCACGCCCGCTCGTTCGTGGCAGAGTCGGCTCAGCTGCTCGAGCGGAAACCAGTTGGGGGGCGATGACAGGTCGAGGCGGTATTCGTCCACGGCTGCTCCTTCGTGAGAGTTACTGAAGGAGGGAGCCGGTGATGTCGTTCTATCTGGTGATGATGATTGTTGCGCGCCTGAAGCAGCCGGTTGGCGCTCCGGTGCTCGGCGACCGGCTACCTTCGCGCTGCATGACACAGTCTGATCCCGGGGTGGGCGGTTGAGCTTTTCTGTGGTCGAGTCTCAGACTTTTTGGGACTGCGTTGCTGCCATGCGGCGGGACGATGCGTACAAGGGTGCGCTGATGGACACGCTCGTCGAGCTGCGCGT
>NZ_JBDNFF010000170.1:0-28806 GCF_041689975.1 Gemmatimonas sp. | reverse complement strand
TTGTAGCGCCAAAGTTCGGCTCGCCCTGGCTTACGCGGAGGCGCTGCATTTGGCGATACCTGAAAACGCACAACGCCAGGAAAACGGGGATGCAGCCGACCTGGCTCAACGGGCTCTGGTCGAGCGGGAGGCGGTTCCGCTCACCGGCGCGGCGATTCCATTGGACGATCGTGGGCAGGAAGTCCTTGGCCACGTGGAACGGCGCCAGCTGGACGTCAACGACCTCGTCGCCGAGGTGGTGGGAACACTGGGGAGCCATATTCCGCCCGCCGTGTCGCTCTCGATTGTGCTGTCGCACGCGGGCCCGATCATCGACGGCGACGCAGCACAACTTCGCCAAGTCCTCCGCAGTCTCGTGTCGCACGCCGTCGCGTCGATCGGCGACGGACACGGACGCGTTGAGCTCTCCGTGTCGCGCGACACGTTCGACGCGACGGCGCTGGCCGACTGCCTGCTCGGCGCGGCGCGGGAGCCGGGGCCCTTCGCCGTGATCAGTGTGCGCGACACAGGTGTCGGCGTGAGCGCCGATGTCCAGGAACGACTGTTCGACCCGTTCTTCTCCACCAAGGCGTCCGGGGGCGGTCCCGTTCTGGCGGCCACGCTCGGCATTGTCGACGGCCACGACGGGGCCATCTGGGTGTCGTCGCAAGAGAATCACGGGACCACCGTCAGCGTGCTGCTTCCAGTTGTCCGAGGGCGCACGCCGGTTCAAGATATGCCGGCCATCGACGCGCTTGCGCGCGCGGAGTCCGGGGTGATTCTGCTGATCGACGACGACACGGGCGCGCGTACCGCGGCCCGACGCATTCTAACGCGTGTCGGCTATACGGTGGTCGAGGCGGCGAATGGACGGGAGGGCCTCGATCACTACGATCGGATGCCCGAGCTGCCGCGCGGCCTTGTCCTTGACGTCGCCATGCCGATCATGGGTGGCGCGGAGTGTCTGCTCGAACTGCGCGCGCGCGGTTGCAGCGCACCGGTGCTCTTCATCAGTGGCTACGACGCCGAAGACGTGGCCGGCAGGCATGTGCGCCGTGGCGAGGCCCGGTTCCTTCAGAAGCCGTACAGTGCGCGGGAATTGCTCGACGCCCTGCGCGATACCCTCGCGTTCTCGATGTGAACGTGGCACACGGCGGGGGCGATCGCGTCTCGATCCTGATGAGACCCGACCCTGCAACCAATCGGCGGCGCCGGGTATTATTCCGGATGACTGTTGCTACACTCACTGACGGTGCGTTTCCCGCCGAGGTGCTCGATCACTCGGGACTCGTCGTGGTGGATATCTGGGCCGAATGGTGTTCGCCCTGCCGGGCGCTCGGTCCGATCTTCGAGATGCTTGCTGAACGCTACCTTGATCGGGTTCGTATCGGGAAGCTCGATGCTGATGCGAATCCGGAGACCGTGACTCGGTACGATGTCCGCGCGCTCCCGACCGTCCTCATCTTTCAGAGCGGCGTGCTGGTGGAACGGCTCAGTGGGGCCCGCGCGCTCGGTACATATGTCGACGCCATCGAGACGCAACTGGCCCGTGGTGAGGCCGGCGTGGTCGCCGTGCCATCGGTGGAGCGCACCATGCCCGCGCTTCCGCTGGCCAACGCCGACAGCGACGCCATCCGGGAAGCACGAGCATTGCTTGCCAACGGTGAGGCCATGCTGGTGTTCAAGCACAGCAACAGCTGTCCCGTGTCGTTCACGGCCAAGCGGCAATACGATCAGTTTCTGGACGCGAATCCAGACGTGCACACGCGGCTCGTGATCGTACAGCAGGAACGCGATCTGTCGAACGCATTGGAAACGGTGAGCCGACTGCGCCATCAGTCGCCGCAAGCGCTCATCGTGCGCGACGGACGTGTGCTGTGGGATGCGTCGCATGGCGGCATCACCAAGCCGCGTCTCGAAGAGGCCTTCGCGACACTCCGGCGCCCGGCCTGACGCGCCAATTCCCTCGCTGAGCAGGTCGCGCAGCCAAATGGCTGCATTGCCGAGAAAGGCCGTGCGTCCGTACACTGCAGGTGCGCGATCCCTGCGCGCATCTACATCTTTGTCGGTCGAGTGAACGATCACCTCGAATTCGTCTTCATGATGGGAGTCGGATCCATGCCTCGGAGCAGTGTTTGGTGATCACGCACGCAGAAGGCGAGACGGCGCTTGTGGTCGCCTCGCAGCGATTTTCCGAACGACTGCGGCGACTGTCCGACATCATCGTCGCTTTGAATGTCGCCGGAAACGTCGGCGATGTAGTGCTCAGGCTCGGCGACGAATTGCTGCCGCTCTGTACCGCCGATCGGGTCGACGTCGACGTGCTACACGGAGAGCGCCGCACCCAGCACCACGTCACTTGTGATCAATCGCGTGATGCATCGCGCGATGCTGCGGCAGGACACGATGTTGCCGAGAGTGGCACGCATGCCCCGTTACGCATCACCCTGGCGCGACGTGATGGTAGCAAGCTCGGCGATCTCGTGCTGTCTCGGGTCGCGGCGCCGTTCACCTCCGATGAAATCTCGATGACAGTGCAGGTGGCACAGGTTGCCTCCCTGACCATTGAGAATCTCGATCTCAAAGACGCGCTGCGTGAAGCCGATCAGCGTAAGGACCGCTTTCTCGCGACGCTGGCGCATGAGCTGCGTAATCCACTCATGCCGATCGTGAATGCGGTGGCGATGCTTGATCGAGTGGCCGAGTCGCACAGTGGCGTCGCACGCGCCAAGGAAACGATCGATCGGCAATCGAGTCAATTGGTTCGCTTGATAGACGACCTCATGGATGTCGGTCGCGTGACGCAGGACCGTCTCGAGCTGCGTCGTGAAGTCGTACTGCTTCGCGACGTGTTCGAACTCGCGTTCGAGTCCGTGCGTCCGATGCTGATCGAACGGAATCTGCATCTCACCGTCAACATGCCCGGCGATCCAATCGGACTGTATGTCGATCCGGCGAGACTGGCTCAAGCGCTCACGAACATTCTCAGTAACGCCGTCAAGTACACCGATCCGAACGGCCTGATCAAAGTGGATGTGCACAACATCACCGACGCCGTGCGCATCGAGGTGTCGGACACGGGCATCGGCATTCCGGCCGATCAGCTCGAGCAAGTGTTCGAAATGTTCACGCGGGTCTATGATCATGGGAGCCGCATGCCGGCGGGCCTCGGGATCGGACTCGCGCTCGCGCGCCGTCTGGTTGAGCTGCACGGCGGGTCCATGACCGCCCACAGTGCTGGTGTGGGGCAGGGCAGCACGTTCCGTCTCACGCTGCCGCGCGTCGTGGGTTCCGACCCGACGCATGCGCAGCTCCTGCAAGTGAAGGCCGGCCGATCCACGTCGTCGGCGGCAACTCCCGCAACCCCGTTACCGATGTCCACGCCCCGGTTCGCGCCACTCGTTGCTGGTCGACGCGTGTTGGTGGTTGACGACAATATCGACGCGGCGGATAGCCTTGCGTTGCTGCTCGAGCGCGAGGGACATCACGTGTCTGTCGCGTACGACGGAGAGCACGCGGTGCGCGTCTACGCTGAGCAGCACCCTGAGGCGGTCGTCATGGATATCGGATTGCCGCTGCTGGATGGGTATGAGGCGGCGCGCGCAATGCGGTTGGCGCAGGGCGCGCATCCGCTGCTGCTCATCGCCCTGACCGGATGGGGGCAGCGCGATGACCGTAAGCGGTCGCAGGAGGCGGGGTTCGATCATCATCTCGTCAAGCCGATCTCGCCGCGGACCATTCACGAGCTGCTGGTCGAGCATACCCGCCTCGCGCCGCCCGCCCCGACGCGCTAGACATTAGGGACGCTATTCCATCGCTCCCCGGTCCCTCTGCCGATGTTTCAGGTTCTTGTCGCTCGCTCGTTCTTTCGCTTCCGCTTTCGTGCTGGTCGCGCGGTCGCGCTCGCGATAGTGTCATTGCTCGTCACCGCACCGGTCCTGCAGGCACAGGTGGTCGCGCCAAAATCGTCTGCTTCCGCGTCGATCGCCAAGGCGCCCCCGCGCGCGATTCGGCGCGATGTGCCGATCACGAACAGTATCCGTCGTGCCTACGCGGCGGGCACGCGTGATTCCACAGGACGACCGGGGCGCAACTACTGGCAGCTGCGGACCGATTACGCGATCGACGTGTCGCTTGATCCGGCCACGTCGCGACTGACCGGCAAGGCGCGCATCACGGTGCATAACAGCAGCCCCGATCAACTGCGCGACATCGGCCTCCGCCTCGATCCCAACCACTTCCTCGGCAACGCACCGCATGCCGCGCCGTGGGTTCCGGCTGAGGTGACCGACGGGATGGTCATCTCGCGCATGACGATCGACGGGAAACCGGTCAATCTCGCGTCCAACGCAGCCCCCACCGGTGACGGCGGTTCGGGAGCACGCGCCATCGTGGCCGCGCAACAGAGCGCCGCCAACGCCCCCACCGGCGAAGCGGTGCTGCGCAACGGACGTTCCACTGCCGCCAGTGTCCGGCTCGGCACGCCGATCGCCGCCGGTGCGAGCGCCGTTCTCGACATCGAATGGTCGCATAAGCTGCCAGGTGGTCCCGGCACAGGCCACCGCATGGTGCAGCGATGGGCAGACACGCTGTATCAGCCCACGCAGTGGTTCCCGCGGGTCGCGGTGTACGACGACCTGCGCGGCTGGGACAATGAGCTGTATGTCGGTCCGTCGGAGTTCTATAACACTTTCGGCACGTTCGACGTGAACATCGACGTGCCCGCCGGTTGGATCGTAAGCGGCACCGGTGTGTTGCAGAATCCCGCGCAGGTGCTCACCGCCGCTGCGCGCGAGCGGCTCGCGAAGGTCACCCAATCCGACGCCGTCACCACGATCGTCGGTCCCGATGAAATCGGTCCGGGCCAGTCCACCGCAATGGGGAACGCCAATGGCCGGTTGGTGTGGCGCTTTCACGCGGATACGGTGAACGATTTCGCCTGGGCGACGGCCAGGAAGTACGTCTGGCAGGCCACGCGGGCGACGATTCCCGGCAAGGGCGCGATCCCGGTACATATGCTGTTCCTGCCCGGACGCGCCAATCTGTTTGCGAAGGCCGGTGAAATCAGCCGCCACGCACTCGAATTCTATTCGAAGCTTTGGTTTCCGTATCAGTTCCCGCAGCTCACGCTACAGGACGGTCCCAGTTCGGGCATGGAATACCCGATGGTGATCAACTCCAATCAGGGGGCGGCCGACCACGAAGCGGGGCATCAGTGGTGGCCCATGGTGGTCAGCAACAACGAGACGTGGTACGGCTGGATGGATGAGGGTTTCAATCAGTACATGAACATCCTCTCCGATGCCGACGCGGCCTCGAAGGCGCCGGTGTTCGACGGACTCGGCCAGAGCTACGGGCGCACCAGCGGCGCCGAAGCGGAACCGCCGATGATGTGGAACGCGAATTACGCGGGGCCAGGCTACTACGGATTCACCACGTATCAGAAGACGCCGCTCATGCTTTCGGCGCTCGGTGGTATCGTCGGCGATACTGCCGTGCAGCGCGCGCATCGCGAATGGGCGCAGGTGTGGATGTTCAAACATCCGTCACCGTGGGACTACATGTTCTTCATGAATACGGCCTTGGGGCGTGATCTCGGTTGGTTCTGGAACAGCTGGCTCTTTACGACCGAAAGCGTCGATGCCCGCCTCGCCAGCGTGAAGACCCAGGGCATCCGGACCACCGTGACCGTCGCGCAGGACGGCAACATGCCGTCGCCGATCGTGCTCGAAGTGAAATTCGCCGCGAAGGGACCGGCGATCCGACTCATGAAGAATGCCGTGATGACCGACAGCATCACCGCACTGGTCACCTGGCCGGTGGACGTGTGGTTTGCCGGCAGCCGCAGCTACACGGCTGATCTGGTGTTCGGTGGGCGAAAGATCGAACGGATTACACTCGATCCGTCGCGCCGCTTCCCCGACCGCAATCCGGCGGACAACCAGTGGTTGGCCGCCGCGCCAACCGTGACGCCGGCGAGATAGCGCACGCCCGAGCAGGGGCAACGGCCAACAGCAACAACAACGGCAACAGCAACAACAACGGCAACAGCAACAACAACGGCAACAGCAACGGCAACAGCAACGGCAACAGCAACGGCAACAGCAACGGCTGGAACACGGAAACGGCGGATTACACGGAACAACACCGATAAGATGAACCGCGCTGTTTTGTTTATCAGTGCTTTTCCCGTGTAATCCGTGGTCTCCGTGTGCCGGCTGTTGCTGTTCGCTATTGCTGTTCGCTATTGCTGTTCGCTTTTGCTTTTACGGTAACAGATAGAACGCTCGCGTTGCTCTACTTTTGCGAAATGTTGTAGCGGAGAGAAGTTGAATCGTATTTTTTGAGGTGCCTAGGGGAGTATTACAGACTCAAGTATCTCAGCACTTGACTTACGTCGGTGTGCGTTGCTAACATGGACCGACAATCGACTTCGTGGTCATTTGCCGCCTATTGCCGCCACGTAAAAAAACGAGCTAAAACGCGACTGCCCGGGCGAACCATTAGCCCGGGCTCTGTCGTTTGGGACGGCGCCATCGTTTCCGGAGCTGCTCATGTCCCCGCGCCCGATTGCTATCTACCACGAGCACCCCGACTGGTTTCGCCCGCTTTTTGCGGAGCTGGATCGTCGCGGTATTGCGTACGAGCGGCTCGACGCCGCCGCACACGAGTTCGAACCCGCCAATACTGCCACGCCGTACTCGCTCGTGTTCAACCGGGCGAGCCCGTCGGCGTATCTGCGCGGTCACGCCCAGACCACGTTCTACACGCTGCATTGGCTGCGTCATCTCGAGCGACTCGGCGTGCCCGTAGTGAACGGCGCGGAGGCCTACGCGCTCGAGCTCTCGAAGGCCACGCAGCTCGACCTGCTGCGAGAACTTGGACTCCCGTATCCGCGTTCGCGCGTGATCAACGATCCCTCGCGCGCCGTCGCTGCTGCGCGCGGGTTCCGCTATCCGGTGCTGGTGAAGGCGAATGTCGGCGGCAGCGGTGCCGGCATCGTGAAGTACGAGTCGGAGGCTGCGTTGGTCGCCGCCGTCGCCGCCGGTGTGGTCGACCTTGGTGTGGACGGCACGGCGCTCGTGCAGGAAGCGGCGCCGCTGCGCGATGGCCACATCACGCGCGTGGAAACACTGAATGGCAAGTATCTCTACGCCATCAACGTGTATCCGGCCGCTGGCTCGTTCGATCTGTGCCCAGCGGATGCCTGTCAGACCACGAACGGCGTGGAGCTCGTGCGCGGCGCGTGCGCGATCGATGCGCCCAAGTCGGGCATGCGCGTGGAGCGCGCCGATCCGCCGGCACACATCATTGCCGAAGTGGAGCGCATCGCACAGGCCGCCAAGATCGATGTCGGCGGTATCGAGTATCTCGTGGACGACCGCGACGGACAGCACTATTTCTACGACGTGAACGCGCTGTCCAACTTCGTGGCGGACGCCATCAACGTGGTCGGCTTCGATCCCTTCGAACGGCTGGTCGACTATCTGGCTGAGCGCGCCGGCGTGCTGGCCACGGTGGAGGCCTGATGCGCTTCGGTTACTGGCTCCCAGTGTTCGGCGGCTGGTTGCGCAACGTACCCGACGAGGGGATGGAGGCGAGCTGGCCGTATGTGCAGCGACTCGCGCGGCGCAGTGAGGAGATCGGCTACGATCTCACGCTGATCGCGGAGTTGTTTCTCAACGACATCAAGGGCATTGACGCGCCCGCGCTCGATGCGTGGTCCACGGCCGCCGCGTTGGCGGCCGTCACGACGCGACTCGAGCTCATGGTGGCCGTTCGTCCCACGTATCACCATCCTGCTACCCTCGCCAAGCAAGCGGCCAACATCGATCGCATCAGCAACGGCCGTCTCTCGCTCAATGTGGTGTCGAGCTGGTGGAAGGATGAAGCGCGTCGCTACGGCAGTCAGTTCGACGAGCACGACGACCGCTACGCGCGCACGGCCGAGTGGCTCGATGTGCTGCACGGCGCATGGTCGCAGCCTTCGCTGAGCTACCATGGCAAGTATTACCAGGTCGATGAGCTCATCGTGCAGCCGAAGCCGATCGGCAGTCGCGGTCGTCCGCATCCGGTGCTGTATGCCGGCGGCGAGTCCGACGCGGCGAAGTCACTGATCACGCGCGCGTGCGACGCGTATCTCATGCACGGCGATCCGCCGGATCGTGTGGCGCTCAAGGTGGCAGACATGCAGCACCGTCGGGAAGCGGCTGGTCTGTCGCCCATGCAATACGGCATGGCCGCCTACGCGATCATACGTGACACCGAGGCCAAAGCAAAGTGGGAGCTGGAGCGTATCACGAACGTGCAGCCCGGCTCGCCGGGATTCAGCAACTATCAGGACTGGATCGCCAACACGCAGCTCGATCAGCACTTGTCGTTGCAGGACTACTCGGTGTCGAACCGCGGACTACGCGCGGGCCTCGTCGGCACACCGGAACAGGTTGCCGATCGCGTCCGCGAATTCGAGACGGCGGGAGTGGGTCTGCTGTTGCTGCAGTGCAGCCCGCAGCTGGAAGAGATGGAGCGGTTTGCCGAGCAGGTGATGCCTCTCGTGCGCGATCGCCGCGTACTGGCGGCGTAGCAACGGCAACGGCCAAAAGCAACAGCAACTGCAACAGCCAGAACACGGAGAGCACGGATTCGATGGAAACAACACGGATAAGATGAACAGCGCCGTTTCGCTTATCCGTGTTGTTACCGTCCAATCCGTGCGATCCGTGTTCCGGCTTTTCGTTCTTTGTTTTGATGGCTCACTCGACGACCGCTAGCCCGTTCCACCTGTCGCTCAGCGGCGAAACCGGTACGTTGTGGTCATGACCCGACCCTACTCGTTCGTGGCATTACTACTGGTCGCTACCGTCTCGGCCACCTCGGTCACGACCGCCGCCGCACAGCCGGCTCGTCGCCCTTTTCGCATCGAAGAAACGACCGTCGCTCAAATTCATGCGGCGTTCAAGGCGAAGACGCTCACCTGTCGCGCGCTCACGAAGGCGTATCTCGATCGCATCGACGCGCTCGACAAGCAGGGCCCGGCGATCAATGCGATCATCCTCGTGAATCCGCGGGCGCTGGCCGTGGCCGACTCGCTTGACAAGCGATACGCCACCGGTGGTCCCACGGGGCCGCTGCACTGCATTCCGATGATCGTGAAGGACAACTTCGAAACGGTCGGCCTGCAGACGACGGGCGGATCGCTGGCGCTCGAGGGATGGAAGCCGCTGCAGGATGCCACGATGGTGCGGCAGATCAAGAACGCCGGCGCCATTGTGCTGGCGAAATCGAATCTCGCCGAGTGGGCGTTCACGCCGTACGAAACTGTGAGTTCCATCCTGCCGGGCTATACGCACAATCCGTATGCGCTCGATCGCGTAACGGCCGGCTCCAGTGGTGGCACTGCCGCCGCCGTGGCGGCCAGCTTCGGCGCCATAGGACTCGGCACCGACACCGGCAACTCCATTCGCGGCCCATCGGCGCATCAGGCGCTGGTCGGCATTCGCTCCACGATGGGACTCACGTCGCGTGCCGGAGTGGTCCCACTCAACGCGTCCGCCGATGTCGCCGGACCGATGGCACGCACCGTGGCCGACGCCGTCGCGGTGTTCGATGTAATCGTGGGGAGTGACCCCGCCGATACCGTCACCACCCCGGCCGACGCCAAGCGAAGTGCGTCATATGCCAGCTTCCTTGTGCGCGGCGCGCTCGTGGGCGCGCGTATCGGCATTCTGCGGCAAGCTTACGAGCGTCCCACGCTCGATCCCGACGTGCAGCGCGTGTTCGAACGCGCGGTGGCTGACATGCGCGCACAAGGCGCCGTCATCGTCGAGGCGCGGGTCGACTCGCTCGATGCCATTCAGCGCCGGCAGCAGGGCGGCTGCAATCGCTTCAAGGCCGATCTCGAGCGCTATTTCGCCGCGCGCGGTTCGAACGCGCCGGTGAAGACCATCGACGAAGTCCTCCGCAGTCGGAAGTACCATCCCACCGTCGAGCAGCGCCTGCGCGACGCCTCGCAGGTAACCGAACTGCCAGAGTCGAGCGCGGGCTGTCAAAGCCGGGAGGGGGTGCGGACCGCGCTGCGCGAGGCCGTGATACAGATGATGGATTCGCTCGAGATCGATGCGGCGATCTATCCCACGTGGAGCAACCCCCCGCGCCTGATCGGCGACCTCAATACGCCGCACGGCGACAACAGTCAGCTCTTCTCGCCGAGCACCGGGTTCCCCGCGATCACCGTGCCGATGGGCTACACGCGCGACAATCGACTGCCAGCCGGCGTGAGTTTCCTGGGGCGCCCATGGAGCGAAGGACGGCTCATTCAGCTTGTGTACGACTACGAGCAGACCACCAAGCACCGCCGCGCGCCCGTGCTGCCGTCGCGCTGATTGACAACGAAAAGCAAACAGCCGGAACACGGAAACTCGGATGACACGGAAAAGCACTGATAAGATGAACAGCGCGGTTTCGCTTATCGGTGCTTTTCCGTGTCATCCCCAGTTTCCGTGTTCCGGCTGTTGCTGTTGCTGTTGCACTTGCTGTTGCTGTTTCGATTCCTGTATCAGCTGCTGTAATACGACGCGTTCTCGTCCACGTAGCCCTTGGTGAGGTCGCAGCCGTAGGCCACTGCGTCACCGTGGCCGACACCCAGCGACACCGACAGGTCCACCACTTCGCGTGAGAGCGTCTCGCGCACCACGGCGTCGTCGAAAGCCAACCGCTCGCCGTTGCCGACTACCTGGAACCCGTTGATCCAGGCATCGGTGGTCTCGGGGCGGATCGTACAATCGAAGCACTTGCCGACTGCCATCAGCAGACGACCGACGTTCGGATCCGCACCGTGGACCATCGTCTTCACGAGCGGGGAATTCACGATCGACTTCGCGACGACGTGCGCTTCCGCGTCGTTCAGCGCACCGCGCACCGTGACGCGCACCAGATGCTCGGCGCCCTCGCCGTCGCGCGCCAGGATCTCCGTCATCCGTTGGCAGCCCGCCGTGAGCACGGCGAGAAAGTCCGCTTCGTCGATCGCGCCGGCCAAGCCGTTGGCCAGGATCGCGCAGGTGTCCGACGTGCTCGTGTCGGTGTCCACCGAGAGCATGTTGAACGTCGGCGCCACCGCCACGCGCAGTAGCCGATCCAGTGTCGACGCGTCGAAGGCGGCGTCGGTGAAGATGTACGAGAGCATCGTCGCCATGTTCGGCTCGATCATCCCTGACCCCTTTGCCACCCAGGTGATCGTCGCGTTACCGACCGACGCCGACAGCGCTTTCGGATGCGTGTCGGTGGTCATGATACCTTCGGCACCGACCATCGGATCATCTTGCAGATCGGCCGTCATGCCGACCACGCCCGACTCGATCTTCTCGATCGGCAGCGGCACGCCGATCACGCCGGTCGAGCTCACCAGCACCCGATCGGGATTCGTGCCCAGCTCAGCGGCCGCCGCCGTGGCCATGCGTCGCGCATGCTCGACGCCACGCAAGCCCGTCGCGACGTTGCTCACCTTGCTGTTGGCGATGATCGCGCGCAGCACGCCACCCTTGATCGTCTCGCGACCGAGAATGATCGGCGCACCGGGGAAGTGGTTGCGAGTGAACACCGCCGCTGCCGCGGCGTCGACCTCGCTGGCGAACAGCGTCAGATCGCGCGCCGACGGCTTGAGGCCGACATTGCGGCTAGCGCAGCGAAAGCCGCGCGGAAACACCGGCGTCGTATGAAAAGTGGGAGCGGAAGACATGCGGAAAGCTACTATCTTTCGCGGGTACGACGTAGCCGGCACCTCGGGACCCGCCCTTTCCCTTCGCTCCGCGTCAGCATGTCCACTCGCCCGGTTCGTTTTTTCGCCTTCGTTCTCGCGCTCGTGCCATATGCCGCCGGTGCGCAGGACGCGCAGGCTGCACGACCGCGCGCCGTGTCCGATACGTCGGTGTTTGCACCACTCGTGCTGCCGACGCCCAACGCGTATCGCAGTGGCAGCGGTGCTCCCGGAGCGAAATACTGGCAGAACCGCGCCGACTACACACTCGCCGCCACGCTCGACACCGCCGCCAAGACTGTGAAAGGCGAACTCACCCTGCGCTACACCAATCGCTCGCCCGACACGTTGCGCTTCATGTGGCTGCAGGTCGAGCAGAACGCTTTCCGCAGCAAGTCGCTCAACTCGTATATCTTCCCCGAAGCATCACGGTTCGGCGCTCGCGGCTTCGAGGGCGGCTACACGTTCTCGCGGCTCGATCAGCTCGTCGCGGTGGCGAAGGGCGGGGCGCCCAAGCGAACGCCGCTCGCCCGTCGGATGAACGAAACGATGATGAAGGTCGATTTCGCCGAACCGTTGGCGCCCGGCCGGACCGCCGTGCTGGACATGGCGTGGACGTTTCCGGTGCCGGAGCACGGTGCTGATCGCATGGGTCGCGATGGTGCGCTCTACGAAATCGCGCAATGGTTTCCGCGCGCGGCCGTGTACGACGACGTACACGGATGGAACATCGAGCCGTACCTCGGGCAAGGCGAGTTCTATCTCGATTACGGGGACTACGCGTTGGCGATCACGGTGCCGGCCGGATACATCGTCGCCGCCACCGGGGCGCTGCAGAATCCGCGCGACGTGCTCACGCCCACGCAGATCGCGCGTCACGCCATGGCCGCCACGTCGGATACGGTGATTCGCCTGATCACCGCCGACGAGCTGGCGAAGGGCACTGCGCGCGCGCGCACCAGCGGCATGATGACGTGGCGCTTCAGCGCGAAGAACGTGCGCGACGCGGTGTGGGCGGCGTCACCGGACTTCCAGTGGGATGCCTCGAGCTGGAAGGGGATCATGGCCTACGCCTACTATCGCCCCTCGGCGGCGGTGAACTGGCACGATGCGGCTGACCAGTCGCGCCTGTCGATCATCGAGTACTCGGAGCGCTGGTTTCAGTATCCATGGCCGCACATCTCGGCGGTCGAAGGACCGATCAGCGGCATGGAGTATCCGATGATCGCCATGGAGAACATCAGTAACGATATCTACGATCTGTACAACGTCGTCACGCACGAAATCGGACACATGTGGTTCCCGATGATCGTCGGCAGCAACGAGCGGTCGTACATGTGGCAGGACGAAGGCTTCAACACGTTCATCAACACCTTCTCCGAAGCTCGGCGCTATCCGGAGCGTGGCGACCAGCTCGCTCGCGCGGCGGAAGAACGGCGCTTGGTGGAGCAGTACATGGTACGGGGCGTCGACAAGCCGGTGGATATCAATCCTGATCGCATCAATCCGGCGCTGCTCGGCGAAGCGGCGTACGTGAAGCCGAGTGTGGGACTGCAATTATTGCGACAGGAAATCCTCGGACCGCAAGCCTTCGACGATGCGTTCCGCACCTACATCGCGCGATGGGCGTACAAGCATCCCACGCCCGCGGATTTTTTCCGTACAATGGAAGACGTGGGTGGCCGACGTCTCGACTGGTTCTGGCGTCAGTGGTTCGTGGAGAACGCGCGCTTCGATCAGAGCGTCGACAGCGTTACGACGCGCACGAAGGGCGACACCATCTTCGTCGGCGTGCTGTACGGCAATCGCGAGCGCGGTGTGTTACCCGTGCGTGCGCGCTTCACGTTCAGTGATGCCACCACGCAAGAGTTCGTGTATCCCGCAGAAGTGTGGAGCACCAACTCGCGACGGTACCTGCGGGAGTATGCGTTCATGACAAAGCAGCTCGTGCGCATCGAGCTCGATCCCGAGCAGCGCCTCCTGGACGTGGATCGGACGAACAACATCTGGGGGATGAAACGTGTGAGCCCGTGACCAACGCCGTCGCGGACATTAAGGTCGCTTTAACGCCCATGTTCTGAAACGTGAGATAAGCGGGACCAATATGCTATAGTGTGGGCTGAGACGCAGAAATACGGGGACGGAATGTTTGTGGTATGCTCTATACGGAATCGGGAAAACGATTACCCTCAGGTATGCTCACTCAGCCTTCACTCCGCCCGTTTGACGTTGCCGTGGCCCTCCGTCTCCTCCTGGAGCCGGAGGACCGCTACGAGCCGCTGGCCAACGCGCTGGCGACCAGCACCAGCGCTGCACACCGGTCGGTTGCGCGACTCCAACACGCGGGGCTCTGCGAGCCGGCCAGCCGGACCGTCAATCAGAGCGCCTGCCGGGAGTTCCTGGTGCACGGGGTACGCTATGCATTCCCACCCGTCCACGGTCCCGAGCGACTCGGTATGCCCACTGCCGGTTCGCACCCCGAACTCTCGGACCTGGTCGGTGATGGTTCGGCCATGAAGTCACTCGTCTGGCCGATGGAAGGCGGTACCATGCGCGGTGAGGCGCTGGTGCCTCTGTTCAAGGGCGTCACGAAGGTCGCTTCCCGTGACGCCCGGCTCCATCACCTGCTGGCCTGCATCGACGTTATCCGAGTCGGGAACAGCGAGCAGCGGGCCGCAGCCGCGGCCATCCTGCAGCAACGCATCTTTTCGGCTTGAGATGGCCTCACGCCGACCGACGCGGCCGGCCTGACGTCCGGAGAACACTCAATGAGCCGCTCCGGAGTTCGGGGCGGCTCATTGCAATGAACCGCTCCGGAGTTCGGGGCGGCTCATTGCAATGAACCAATTCACACAGTCGACTGACAGCACCAACACACAGCGCGGAATTCCGGTATCGGTCTGTGCCGTCACGGAGCAGGTCGGTTCGACCCGCTAAGCCATTGTAGTGTGAGTGCGTCAGTCCTGCGTCATTCGGTTAGTCCCAGGTACGGTAGCCCAGATGCATGCCATGCCGCGAACCCGCCGCGGACGTTCACGGCATCGGCCCGTCCCAGTCGATGCAGCAGGCTGGTGGCAATAGCTGAACGCGCTCCGGACTGACAGTGCACATACAGCGGCGTGGCGGGCAGCTCGGTGAGCCGTTGGCGTAGATCTCCCAATGGCACGTGGATCGCATCGCGCACATGACCGGCATCCCACTCCGTTCGTCCGCGGACATCCACGATCACCGCCGTCCCGTCAGCCACCGCGGACCGCGCGTCATCGACCGTCGCTTGCGGGATTGAGTGAAGAATGTGGCCGGCGGCGCGCCACGCTGTGAGCGTCCTTTCGGCGTCTGCTGCGCCGAGAATCCGGTCGAAGCCGATGCGAGACAGATCACGTACCGCCCAATGCAACGCCTCCGACGCAGTATCGGGATCGTGGTCCGAAAGGAGCACGATCTCGTCGGTGACCGGCACGATCGATCCTACCCACGTGCTGAAGCTCTTTGAATACGGCACCGAGAGACTGCCGTCGATGTGACCGTCGGCGAATTTGCTGGTTGGTCGTAAGTCTATGGTCCATCGAGAAGGGCGGTCGAGGCCGCCCAGCACGTCGGCGGTGGACATCGCTGTCGCCACCGGTGGCTGTCCCAACACCGGCGCACCGTCGCGGTTGATGCGCTTCATCGACGCGAAGTAGCGCGGCGGCTCCGGCTGACCCTCGAGCACGGCCGCCACGAACGCCGCTTCGTTGTGCTCGGCCACGCCCCAGTTTGAAAGCTTCTCGTAGCCGACGGTGGACGAGGGCACGGCGCCCAGCGCCTTGCCGCAAGCCGAGCCCGCTCCATGTCCGGGCCATACCTGCAGGTGGTCGGGGAGTGCCCGAAAGCGCCGCAGTGAATGAAAAAGTGTTCGCGCTCCCGCCTCCATCGTGTCGGCGAGGCCGGCCGCCCGTTCCAGTAGATCAGGTCGACCGACGTCACCTACGAACACGAAATCGCCGGTGAGAATGCCCATCGGCCCCGCACCGCGTGGCGTATCGGTCACCACGAACGACAGGTGCTCCGGCGTGTGCCCCGGGGTGTGCAACACATCGAATTGAATGTTGCCGACCATGATCCGGTCGCCGTCGTGCAACAGTACCGCATCATCCTGTAGGGCGAACGCGTACTGCCAATCGCGGCCGCCCTCCGCCGACAGATGGAGTCGGGCACCGGTGGCGGCGCGCAGTTCCCGGGCGCCGGACACGAAGTCGGCGTGAATGTGCGTTTCAGCGACGTGTGTGATGCGCAGCCCTTCAGCGCGCTCCACGTCGAGATACGGAGCGGGATCGCGAAGCGGATCGATCACGATGGCTTCGCCGGTGGCTTGGCATCCGATCACATAGCTCGCCTGAGCGAGTGCCTGGTCATACAGTTCGCGAAAGAACATACGTTGGAATATACCGAGCCTCGGGCCGAGCGGCTTGTCACAAAAAGTTTGAGACAATTCCCGCAGCGTAACGGCGGTGCCGAGGTCGCTATGCCCGCTTGGTCGTCGTTGGGCTAGCATGTTCTCGTGTCCACGAATCCCCCGCGCCGCCCGTCGACATTGTCAGCGGACAAGTTCTCCGCCGCCAAGCGGCCGATCGGCTGGGCGCCTGCCCCGCGTGCTTCGACACGCCCCGCTGAAACGCCAATGACGTGGTCCGCGCGGACGGCTGCGGCTGCCGCGACGGCCCCCTCCGGAGCGCGAGCTCCGGGTGCTGCCGCAGTCCGACGCAGGGCAGTCACGAAGGGCATCATCAAGTCCGGGCAGGACAGCCAGATCGTGACCAGTCTGATCATCGCCTTCGTGCTGGTGGTCATCGTGGTCGCGTCCGTGCGTGTGCGGGGCGGTATGCGCGTGACAACGAGCAAAGACGCGGTGACCGGCACGCTCACGGCCGTGCATGAAAAGCAGTCCACGTTTCGCCTACTCAACCAGCGCTTCGCGACGTGGCGCGAGCTTCAAGCCCGTGGTATGCGCCTCTCCGCCGATCAGGCCGTCGTGAAGTCCAACGCGACCGCGTCACATTGGTTCATATCGGTGCGTGACAGCGCGACGGGCGTGATCTGCGACAAGACCGGCGAATTGTTCGACGAAGGCCCCAATGATCACCGCGCCGTCTGCCGGGATTCGGAGAGATAGGGCATCGGAATCGCCGTGGCGGGTTCCGATCCACCGTTGCGGGCGATAAATCGAAGCGTGCATATCAAAGATGTTTTTCCGCGCGCGCGCCGGATCGCCCGGCGTGCCCAAATGGTCGTCGTCAGCGGGCTCACGTGCTCGCTCGCGCTCACGCTGTCAGCTGCTCCGTCCTTCGCCCAAGTGCGTACGCCGCCGCGCACACCGGACCGCGCGCGCGCCGACAGTGCCGCCGCCGACAGCATGCGCGTGCGCGAGTTACGTCAGCGCAACGCGCAGACGCTGCAAGGGGTCCGCGTCACGCTCACCCGTGACGCGGCCCGTTCGCCTCTCGAATTGCCCTTCGCTTGGTCGCGTGCCACGATCGACGACCGCCCGGCGCTGCGACGCAGCGGCGTGGGTGAGCTGCTGCTCGGTGTGCCGGGCGTTCAGGTGCAGGATCGGGCGAACCCGTCGCAAGACCCGCGCATTGCCATTCGCGGCTTCGGCGCGCGCTCAGCGTTCGGCGTGCGCGGCGTACGCGTGCTGCGCGATGGGATCCCGCTCACGCTCCCCGATGGGCAGACGCCGCTCGACTGGCTCGACCTAGAGTCGGTCGGTCGCGTGGATGTGATTCGCGGCACGGCGGCCGCCTTGTATGGCAATGCGGCCGGCGGCGTGATCGACTTCCGCTCGCGTGCGCCGTCGGAGCGTCCTTTTGCGATCGATGCACGGGTATGGGATGGCGGTGGGATGCAGCGCGGCTCGGTGCTCGCCTCCGGCAGCCGCCGCGACACCACGGGGCTGGTGCAGGGTGGCGGTTGGCTCGGGTCGGTCACACGCACCACCGGCGGCGGTCCGCGGCAATGGTCGCAGCTCGACGCCACCAGTGCGTTCGCCCGTGCATTGGCCACCGTGGGGGGAACCCGCTTCGAAGTGCAGGGCACGCGCTATGACACACCGCGCGCCGAGAACACGGGGGCGCTCACGGCGGCCGAGCTGGCGCGTGATCCGCGGCTGCCCGATTCATTGAACATCACCCGTCGGTCGCGCAAAGCGGTGGAGCACTCGCAACTGTCACTCGCTGCGGCACGCGGCGACGGTGCCAACACGCTCAACGGCTCGCTGTTCGTGGGCACGCGTACGCTCGATAATCCGCTCCCGTTCGCGGTCGTGGCCGTTGATCGACAGGTGGCCGGTGGATCGCTGCATGGCGCGTTCCGCACCACGCGACTGCCGTGGCCGGTACGGCTCGGGGGAGGCGTCGACGCGCAACGCCAAGTCGACGATCGACTCAACCTCGAGAACTGCGCCGCGCTCGCCGCGACGGCGGCGGCCACGGCGCTTTGTCCGAGGCCTGGCAACGAGCGAGGCGCGACGCGTCTCGAGCAACAGGAGCGCGTGGGTGGGCTTGGCGGCTACGTGCGCGCGGAAGTGGAGGCGCCGCATCGGCTCTTCGCCAGCGCCGCGCTGCGATACGATCGCGTGGACTTCGCCGTGCGCGACCGCTTCATCACGCCCACCAATCTCGACGACTCGGGAGCGCGCGTGCTCAGCGCCGTGAGCCCGATGTTCGGTGTGTCATGGCGCGCACGGCCGCTGCTGTCGGTGTACGCCAATCTGAGCACAGCCTTCGAGACTCCGACCGTTACCGAGCTCACCAATCAGGACAATGGGGCCGTCGGCCTGAACGCCCTGCTCGATCCGCAGCGTACGCGCACCGCAGAAGTCGGCGTGAAGGGTATGCTCTGGTCACGCCTGCGCGCCGATGTCGCGCTGTACCGCGCCACCGTGCGTGATGAACTCGTGTCGTTCGATGTCCCGAACCAGCCGGGGCGTCGCGCGTTCCGGAACGCCGGGCGCACGTCGCGACAGGGTATCGAAACCAGCCTCGGTACGTCGACATCGGTGTTCGATATCGGTGTGTCGCACACCTGGTCGCAATTCGCCTTCGACACGTACCGCGTGGGCACGGCGAATTACGACGGGAAGGTGATCCCGGGTATTCCCGCCCACTTGTTGCAGACGTATCTCACGGCCCGTCACTCCGGATGGTTCGCCACCATCGACGGCACGGCATCATCGCGCGTGAGTGCCAATGACGCGAGCACGGTGTTTGCCGCCGGCTACGCAGCGTGGAACGTGCGCGCCGGCTACACGGCCCCGCGCGTGGGGCACGTACGGCTCGAGCCGACACTCGGGATCGAAAACATGTTCGATCGTCGCTACGCGGGCTCGGTCGTGATCAATGCCACGCGCTCGCGCTTCTTCGAACCCGGACTCCCGCGCCGACTCACGTTCGTGATGAGGATTCAGGCGGAATGAGACCGCTACTGATTCAGGGGTCAAAACGCCGGATGTTCAGGCGCAGGCATCAGACTTCTTTATAGTGTTCAGACACGAGCACCCATAGTGCACCGTACCGAGCTATTTGGCACTCACCGCGATGCGCGAGAACGCACACCATCAAACCACTCGAAACGGTGCACTATCGTTGCTGAATTCCGAACACTATAAGAAGTCTGATCGCTGACGCTGGCGACTGAGCTCTGAGCTCCAGGCATTGAGCGTTGCTCACCTTACTGGTACTGGATGTACAACGGTCTCGGCGTCAGCGCGAGCAAATCGCGCGGCGTCATCATCCTGCTCCCCGAACGCCGGTCGTTCTTGTAGAACAGTTTGAATCCCGCGAACTGCACCGGCTCCGCGTACACGTACGCCGCGTAAGAATCGCGCTTGAGACTTGGTGGTCCCCAGCCATCCATGTGCATCACCACCTGTACCCGCGGATCGCGCTTGATCTTCGAGGCGTTGGTGAGCATCGGCTTGGTGAAGCGATGCACGACCAGAATCTTCGGCGGCAGCTTATTGTCGGTGACCAGCTTCGCAAGATAGTCGATCACCCAGTTCACGTCGGCCGCGTCGTAGCTGCCGATCTTCTTGCCCGGCTTGGTGCCGTCCTTCATGGAGAACTCCGGGTCCATGCCGAAGTGCACGTCGGGCCGCGACAGCCACGACTCGAGGCGCGGCAGTTCCTCCTGAATCGTACTCAGGCCAACCTGCACGTCGAGGAAGAGCAGCGCGTTCCGCTCTTTCGCCCAGCCATACACTTTCTCGGTGAGTGCGTCGCCGTGCCGCATGCGATACTTGCCATCTTTGCCGGCATCAGCCTGCGCCACCGTCGTGATCAGATGCAGCGCTGGCTGCACCGGTGTTGACGGGTCGGCCTTCGCCCACGCCGCGACTTCGCGGTCGAGCATGGCCAGCATCTCGGGCTTCGGATACTCGCCCAGTACACCCATGCGCTTCGAGAACGGGTTGCCGTAGTACGCAATGATGCGCTTGGCCGGAAGCACGCTGCCGGCCAACGGCGCGGGCCCGGGAACGGGCCACACGGGCGCCGGTTTGCCGGCGAGCGCTCGGGCCGCCGCCGAGGTTCCGTTGGCCGGATACGCGTACTTGGGGCCGGAGTCGATCTTGACGGCGCTTGGCGCGGCCTTATCGGAAGGCTTGGTGGAAGGCTTTCTGGAAGGCTTGGTGGAGCTCTGTGCCACCGCCGACGTAGCGAACCGCGTCGCAGCAAGGCCCAGAAGGATCGAAGCCGCGAATACGCGCGGCAAAACACGAGAGGTCATGGCACAATCTAAAAGGCGCGGGAACCCGTGTCCGGTGCGGCCGTTAGTGTACGATGTCACGATTCGCGCGCGCCAGTCTCCTCGATCCGACCCGCTGCTTATGAACGATACGACCACCGTTCCCGAAGATTTCGACGGCTTTCTTCTCGACTTCATCCCGCTGCACGACGGGGTGTGGAGTCTGTCCGGAATCGACGACGACCGGCCGGTCGCGATGTGGAGTCGCCCACACGCGGAGCGCTACGACCAGCGCCTGCGGGAAGCGACGGCGCGCGAAAAGGCCGCCGAGTGGGCGCTGGGCGACGTGACGGCGAAGAACCTCCCCGCCTGCATCACCAAGGCCCAGACAACGCTCGCCATCGCGCGCGCGGAACGTGCGCTGTGGGCCGAGCGCCTGCGAGTGATCTACGCCGCCAAGGGTGAGTAGGCGCGAGCGAATGCGCTAGCGAATGCGAAGCACGAACGGCAGGCGCGCGTACACGCCGCGTGGGTCGTTGTAGCGCAGCAGCACGTCCAGCTCATGCGTGATGGCACGAGCGAATGAGCTGGCGGGGCCGCGCCCCGAGAGGAGCGCACTCGCGCCCGGAGTGGTAGCCGCACTGATGGCCGCGGCCACGGGCGTCGGCTTGCGCCCGAAAAGATCGGTCAGCTTTTCCGTGGCACTCTTCACGCGCGGGTATTCACGCACATCGTAGTCGCCGGTGATCCTGGCCAGCGTGGCGGCGCTCTTGAGCGCCGCATCGAGACCGCCGATCGAGTCCACGAGGCCGATGCGCATGGCATCTTCGCCTGACCACACGCGCCCTTCGGCAATCGCACGGACTGAATCCGGCGTCAGCCTGCGGGCAGTGGAGACCCGCGCAATGAAGGCCTCATACACGGCGTCGGTCCCGCGCTGCAGCACCGCCAGCTCGGCGTCCGACCGCGGACGCGAGATGGAGAACAGGTCGGCGTATCGACCGGTCTTCACGGTGTCGAATGTGACGCCGTTGCGATTGGCCAGTGCCTTGATGTTCGGCACGAGGGAGAACACGCCGATCGACCCCGTGATGGTGTTCGGCTGTGCGAACACGCGCGCGGCCGCCGTGCTGATCCAGTAGCCACCACTCGCCGCCACCGTTCCCATCGACACCACGATCGGCTTCTGTTTCAGGATCAGCGTCAGTTCGCGCTGGATCTGCTCTGACGCAATCGCGCTGCCGCCCGGGCTGTTCACGCGCAGCACCACCGCCTTCACTTTCGCGTCGTTGCGCACGCGCCGGAGCTCGCGCGACAGCGATGCACCGCCGATCATGCCGTCGCCGCCCTCGCCATCCACGATGTCGCCTTCGGCGTACACGATCGCGATGGTCTGGCTCGCGCTGAAGCTGCGGTCCTTCGCCACCGCGATTGGCGCGTACTCGCCGAGCGTGATCTGCGGCAGCGTGGGGCGATCGAGCAGCGTCGCCATTTCGGCCGCGCGGATGCTGTCCTTGGGGCTCTGCTTGACGCCGTCGGCCGTGCGTGCCGCCGAGGCGAGTTTCTGCAGGTCGTCGAGCACATCGTCGAAGTACGCCACACGATCCACCAGCTTGGCCGCCTTGGCGTCGGCCGGCAGAATGATGCCCTGCGCGTCCACGATGGTTTGCAACGCGATGGCGTCGATGCCGCGGCTCTGCGCTACGCCGCGCTTCACTTCGCTCCACAAATCGCCCAGATACGCTTCCGTTTGAAGACGACTCTCGGGGCTCATGTCGCTGCGCGTGAACGGTTCGACGGCCGCCTTGAACCGACCTACGCGGCTGACCTGCATGCCGATGCCGTACTTCTCGAACATGCCGGCGAAGAACAGCTGCTCCGAGGCGAGGCCGGGCATGAGCAGCGATCCGAACGGATCGATGGTGACCACGCTGGCGGCTGAAGCGAGGTAGTAATCGCGCGTATCCGGATTCACGAGATACGCGTGCACCGGCTTCCTGGACTGTCGGAAGCTGGCGATCGCGGCACGGAGTTCGCGCAGCGCGGCGAACCCCGAGGCGTAGCCATCGGCGGAGATGGAGCCGCGCAACAGAATGCCGCTGATGCGATCGTCGTCGGCGGCCGCCTTGAGGGCAATCGTCGCCGCGCGCAGCGGGATCGCGTCCCCGCGTCCGGCGGAGAGCGCATCGTCGAGGAACGTGCCCGCCTTCGTTTCCGCCGGGCGATCGGAAAACGCACGATCCAGATCGATCACGAGCACCGAACCGTCGGCGACCTTCACGGGTTCTTTGGAACCGGCCGAGGCGGCGATGCCCGCGATCAGCAGGATGCCACCCACCACGCAGATCGCGATCGTGAGCAGGTTGGCGGCGATGGCGGTCAGAAACTGCTTCATCATTGTCCGGACTCGAGTGAAATCGGCAAACAGGGTCTGTAGTTCCTACGCTCGTCGCGTCGAAAAAGCTCCCGAAGGGTACACGCGCGGAGGGCCGCCCTCAAAACATGACGGTTGCGTCGCAATTGGGGCTTGCCGGCGTACCGATCCACCCACAGCTTCCAAGCGAGCAGGTCACCCCCGCTGTTTTCCCGCCCGGAGGACGCCCGTCCATGCCCACGTTCAAAGCTCCGCTCGACGATATCCGCTTCCTCCTGCATGACGTGCACGACGTCGCGCAGTTGGCCGCGCTCCCCGGGTTCGAGGAGGCCACGCCCGACCTCATCGACGCCGTGCTCGCTGAAGGCGCGAAGATCTGCGAGGAGGTGCTCTTCCCGATCAACCAGAGCGGTGACACGGAAGGGGTGAAGTACGAGAACGGCGAAGTGCGTACGCCGAGTGGCTTCAAGGAGGCCTACGCGCAGTACGCGGCGGGTGGCTGGACCGGCGTGTCGGCCGATGCCGCGTACGGTGGTCAGGGGCTGCCCGAGGCGGTGCGCTTCGTGATGGAGGAGCTGCTCTGCTCCGCGAACCTCTCGTTCAGCATGTATCCGGGACTCACGCATGGCGCCGTCAGTGCGCTGCTCAGCCATGGATCGGACGAGCTCAAGGAGCGGTTCCTTCCCAAGCTCATCGACGGCACCTGGGGCGGCACGATGTGCCTCACGGAGGCGCACTCCGGCACCGACCTTGGCATGATCAACACGAAGGCCGTTCCGACCGGCGACGGTGCGTACTCGATTACCGGCACGAAGATCTTCATTTCGGCAGGCGACCATGACCTCACCGAGAACATCGTGCACCTCGTGCTCGCCAAGCTGCCCGATGCGCCGGGCGGCACCAAGGGGATTTCGCTGTTCCTCGTGCCCAAATATCTGCCCAGAGAAGACGGTACACCCGGCACGCGCAACGGCGTCACGGTGGGCTCGATCGAACACAAGATGGGCATCAAGGCGTCCGCCACCTGCGTGCTCAACTTCGAGGACGCGACGGGCTGGATGGTGGGTGAGCCGCACAAGGGTATGCGCGCGATGTTCGTGATGATGAACGGCGCGCGTCTCGCCGTGGGCCTGCAGGGTCTGGGACTGTCGGAAGTCGCGTATCAGAATGCGCTGTCGTATGCGAAGGACCGCCTGCAGGGACGGTCGCTCACCGGCCCCAAGAATCCGTCGGGACCGGCTGATTCCATTCTCGTGCATCCCGACGTGCGCAAAGGCTTACTGCGCATCAAGGCGTTCAACGAAGGCATGCGTTCGCTGGCATACTGGGTCGGCATTCGGATCGACCTCGAGCATCGTCATCCCGATCCGGCGGTCCGTGAAGCGGCTGAAGATCTTGTGGCGCTGATGACGCCCGTGATCAAGGCGTTCCTCACCGACAAGGGCTTCGACAACACGAACATCGCGTTGCAGACGCTCGGCGGGCACGGGTACATCAAGGAGTACGGCATCGAGCAGTACGTGCGTGATGCACGCATCGCGCAGATCTACGAAGGCACGAACGCGGTGCAGGCACTCGACCTGGTCGGTCGCAAGTTGCCAATGGAAGGCGGACGCCTGGTGCGTCGCTTCTTCGAGTTGGTGAAGGGCGACGTGGACACGGCCGTGCAGGTGGAAGGACTCGAGGAGTTCGCGAAGGCGCTTGGCGGCTCGCTGTATCAGTTGCAGAAGGCGACGATGCTGCTGGCCGAGAAAGGCTTTGCGAATCCCGACGAAGTAGGCGCGGCGGCCACGGAGTATCTGCACCTGATGGGCTACGTGGCGGTGGGCTGGCAGTGGCTTCGCATGGCGACCGTCGCGCAGCAGCAGCTGGCGGCAGGCACTGGCGACAAGCGGTTCCTGCAAGCCAAGCTCAAAACGGCGCGCTTCTACTTCGGGCGTTTGCTGCCGGAAGCAGCAACCCTGTTGGCGGCCATTCAGGCCGGGTCGGCGCCTATCATGGCCTTCGCCGACGACGAGTTCTAGCCGATTGGCGTGACGGTCGTGCCCGCGGCGTAACGCCTGGCGTGCCGGCGCTCAACTCGCGGGTCAGATATGCCGATAACCAAGGCAACCTCTCACCCGCATCATGTTCTTCAAGAAGCTCTTGTCCGAGCCCCGCCCCTCGATCGAACGAAGCAGTTCGAACGGCGCGACCGGCTCCCCAGTATTGCAAGCAGGTTCCGGTGGCGCTGGTCAAGCTGCTGCGACTTCCGTTGCACACACGTCGCAGAGTAGCGAGACCGGTCTCGGCCTGGTGCTCGATGCGCTGGGTGGCGTCCTGAGTGCACTCTCACGTTACCCGATCGATCTACCCGATCGACCGGGAGAACAGAGCGCCGAAGAAATCGGACGATGGCAGCGCCACGCCACCCTCGGCTTCGCCCTCGAAGAAGGCACCGGCACGGGTTCCGTGGGTGTGAACGATCGCGACTGGGGCGGCGTTGTTCGTGCGGTCACCGAACAGCGACGCGATGAGCACAAGTACGTGGAGTCGTCGATCACCGAACTCCGTGAGGCCCTCTGGGCCTGCGTCGAGACCGTGCACAACGCGGTGAAAATCGATCATACCGCCGACACGTCGACCGGTACGCAGATGGATCGGGCGATGGACGCGCTCAAACGGATGCAGACGGGATCGATCAAGCAAGAAGTGCTCGGCGCCGTGCTGGCGATCGAAGGCGCGTTACAGACGCGTCGCGATCAGCAGCAGGAGCAGTACGTGTCACTGGCCACGAAACTGGATCGTATGGGCAAGCAGCTCGAAGAGGCGCGGAAGGACAGCACGACCGATCCGCTTACCGGTATCGGCAATCGGAAGCTGTTCGACGTGATGGGCCCGCGCGCCATACAGATGTATGCGCTGAGCCGTCAGCCGGTGGTGTTGCTCATGATCGACCTCGACAAGCTCAAGCTCGTGAACGACATGTACGGGCATCAGGCGGGCGATCAGGCCATCTGCAACCTCGGCAAAGCGCTGTCGAAGGTCTTCCTGCGTCAGAGCGACGTGCTGTGTCGGTACGGCGGCGACGAGTTCGCGGTGATTCTGCAGAACACCGATTGGAAGATGGCGCAGACCCTCGCGCGCCGACTGCAGGAGCAGGTCGTCGCCATGCCGGCGCCGCATCCCGCGATGGAGTTCTCAATTGGCGCCTCGGTGGGCGTGGCCCAGCTGGAAGCGCACGAAGAGGTGAATGAATGGATTGCTCGTGCCGACAAGGCCCTGTGCAAGGCCAAACAGAATGGTCGGGACCGCGTGTGTGTGGCGGAAAGCCTCTTGCCTCATACGGCCTGATTGGGCCGGTGGGGTAGGGAGGTAATGCAACGCGGGCCCGGTCGATTGACCGGGCCCGCGTTGGGTTGGTGGGGTGGCTCGAGCTGTTTCGCGTGGAACGACGGCGAGGTGGTTACGCGGCGCTGCTCTGACGGCGACGGGCTACGCCGAAAATGCCGAGGAGGTCGGTGGCCATCAGGGCGTAGGTGGAGGGCTCGGGGACGATGTTATACGTGCTGGTGTTCTGCGCGCCGCTGGAATTGAGTGATCGTGCCGATCTGGTTCGGGACCAGCCCGCTGAAGCCATTGATGCTGGAATCGAACTGCCAGCCCGTAACGGCGTCCATCGAGGTCGGATCGATGAGCGCGAGTTTGCCGATACCGATCTGGGGGAAGGCGCTATTGGTGTTGTTCGCCTTGGCCCGGGACGTGTTCGAGACGAACAGATCGAAGGCGTTGTCGTCGATGTAGGTGCCCGTCCACGACGCGCAAAACGTGAACGCGAGGCCGCTAGCCCTGACCGGTGAAAATTGTTTGCGCTTGCTCCGATTGCGGTGCGGCGGCGAGGAAAGCAGCCGCGAGGGCCAGTGTGAGTTTTCTGAGAATTTCCGGACTTCCTGCATCGAGTGACGTGCGCGTACGGGGCGCTGGTGGTCGCACTAGTGCTTTCAGTGCGAGCGAACCAGCGAAACGTGGCGTATTTATTTGTGAAGAAAAAAACACGCGTACCTGGCTAAGAATTGAGCTGCCATACACTTGAGTCACGTGCTGTTGTTGCAAAATCGCACAGTTTGTAGCCTTCTTGCAACACTGTCTTCGACAACGAAAATATAATGAATTTCAATTCACATTAGCATGGTTTCTAAGTGTCTTTGAATCAACGACTTAACGACTCGTCATGGCTAAGCTCTCCAGCGTGTGGTCATGGCACGAACATTGATGTATCCTAATGAAGAATCCAACATGCTGGTGCGCCGTATCGCGTTCAGTCAAACAATATCCCCGAGCATCATGAAAAAGCTCTTCCTGGCAGCGACTGTCGCTGCAACTTCGTTCTTCGCCTCCCCGACGGTGTCGGCCGCGCAGACCACGTTGTTCGACCTGCAGAACGTCTGCGCCACGGGGGTCTTTCAGACCTGCGCCGATGGTAAGATGCTGAAGTACACGTCACCGAACTACTTCAGCTTCCAAGTCAAGAACGAAGATGCCTCCCAGAAGTTCACGAGCATTCTCATGTTCCTCGACAAGACGGCGACGGCGTCGGTCTACAACACGCTGCCCACGGGTTGGGTAATCGATACGAGAGACTTCAATGGCCAGATTTGGTTCAACGGTAGCCTTTGCAACCAGATCGGCGGCATCGGATGCCCGACCGTATACAAGTTTGACTTTCTGAACAACGGGCAGGGCCTCGCAGCTGGTGCCAGCGCGACGTTCAACTTCACGCTGAGCGACAACACGGCGACGCCAATCGGTTTCGGCTTTCACGCACAAAGCGGCCCTGGCGGTCAGTCACAGTGGATCGCCATGGGTGGAACAGGAGTGTTCAACCTCACGTCCGTCCCCGAGCCCTCCACCTACGCCCTCATGGCCTCCGGCCTCCTTGGCATCTTCGGCTTCGCCCGTCGCCGTCGCAACAACGTCTGAGGCGTCCCCCGTACCACACGCACCAGTCCCTCTTGCTCCACCAAATACCCGCCTCGGCCAGTCGCCGAGGCGGTTCTGTTTTCCCGCCATGCAATGCGTCCGTGAACGAAAGCAAATGTGATGTGATCGCGTGCTCGACCGTCTGACTCCACAGACGCGCCCGCCTGTCCACAATGGACGCGGTCGGCGCGACCCTCATCGATCGGAGTCTTGCAATGCAGTGGTCTGGCCTCGTCGTCGCGTGCACCGCCGCGCTCCTGTGTCTCTCGCCTGCACCGGTGAGCGCCCAGTCCATTCCCTGCGCGATGGGCTCGTCGCTCTGCGCGGGCTACGAAATCACCGACTACACGACCACCGGGCTGTCATTGCGCGTGTGGAATGCGAGTCCCTCCAATCAGCAGGCGCGCATTGAATCCATCGCCCTCTGGAACGTGGGAGGCATCAGCGGTGCGCTCCACAATTGGAGCGCCTCGAGCGACGTGACCGTGGCCAACGCCGGTGCCGGCTGGATCGACGGGACACCCAGCGGATGGATCAGCGGACCGGTCTCCGCGCCGTCGCTGTCGGCCAAGACTCGTACCAACGGTGGCATCGTCGGCCAAGACGGCTCCGCCGGCGGCGGCACCACCTGGCAGACCGCGAATGCCGACGTGAACGACCCAACCGCGTATCTGACATTCCGGTTCACCTACACCGGTGCCCCCGCCCAGCTCGCGAACAATGTGCTGTTCGGATTCCGCGCCAAGTCCCTCGCGCCCAGCGTCGACGCCGCGACTTCGTACAAGTGCGATCCCACCAGCACCAACTGCGCCTTGGTGGAATGTGCAGGCACCAACTGCGCGCGCTACACCGCCATCGTGCCCGAGCCGCAAACGATCGCCCTCATGGCCGCCGGCCTCGTAGGCCTCTTCGCCGTAGCCCGTCGCCGCCACTCCTAGCGCCCCCAACTCCTAGCGCCCCCAACTCCTAGCGCCCCCAACTCCTAGCGCCCCCAACTCCTAGCGCCCCTAACTCCTAGCGC
>NZ_JBDNFF010000169.1:0-6495 GCF_041689975.1 Gemmatimonas sp. | reverse complement strand
CGTGGCACTCGCCTTGCTCCCCGTTGTCGAGACGCCGCCCCACACGCTGGAGTACATCGTCGAAGTGTACCCGTTGTTCACGGTCACGGATGTGCCATGCCAATCGCGACGTTGTCAATGTCCACACATGAGCTTTCGGAGGATCGCGTGCGTACATCACCACTGCTGTTCACCCTCACCCTCCTCTCAGGCATGATCGCCTGTTCGGGTCGGCAGAAGGCGACAAACGATTCGAACACATCGGCTGCTGCAACAGGCTCCACAGGCACCGTGGGTTGCACTCCCATCGAAACTCGCCCGCCGGAAGTTGCGGACCAAAAGCCTGCGTTCAAGGAGCAGACGCGCGCCTGTGCGCTCTCCGACAGCGTGGCGTTCGATGTGACCGTGATGGCCAGAGGGCTCGTCAATCCGTGGTCGGTGGAGCCGCTGCCCGACGGGAGTCTGCTGGTCACGGAAAAGCCGGGCCGCATGCGCATCGTCACCGCCGCCGGTGTCGTGGGTGAACCGCTCACCGGTCTTCCTGCCGTGGATGCACGTGGTCAGGGCGGCCTGCTCGATGTCGCGCTCAGCCCCGACTTCGCCACCGATCGCACCATCTACTGGAGCTTCGCCGAGCCTCGTCCAGGCGGCAATGCCACCAGTGTGGCGCGCGGCACCATGGCCACCGATCAGCGTGGCCTCGAAAACGTGAAGGTGATCTACCAGACCATGCCCGTGTACAACGGCGACATGCACTACGGCTCGCGCTTGGCGTTCGGTCCGGATGGCATGTTGTACGTGACGATGGGCGAGCGCTCCGATACCCCGATGCGTCCACAGGCGCAGCAGCTGAACAGCGATCTCGGCAAGGTGTTGCGCATCACGCGTGACGGTGCGATTCCGCCCGACAACCCGTACGTGGGCCAGTCGGGTGCACGACCGGCGATCTGGTCACGCGGGCATCGTAACATCCAGGCGGCGGCGTTCGACACGCAGGGCAAACTGTGGACGATCGAGCACGGGACGCGCGGCGGCGACGAGCTCAATCAGATACAGAAGGGCAAGAACTACGGCTGGCCGCTGCAGGCGTATGGCATGGAGTATACGGGCGCATTCCCGATCACCAGCCCGGCCGGCAGTGCTCGTGCACAGCTCGACGGCATGGAGCAGCCGGTCTATTACTGGGATCCCGTCATCGCCCCGTCGGGCGCGCAGTGGTATACGGGTGATGCCTTTCCGGCCTGGAAGAACAGCCTGTTCGTCGGCGACATGAAGAGTAAGCGGCTCGTGCGACTCACGATCGCTGACAATCGCGTTACCGGCGAGCAGGTGTTGCTCGACGGTCGTAACCAGCGCGTGCGCGATGTACGACAGGGTCCTGATGGCGCGCTGTACATCGTGACTGACCAGTCGAACGGAGAACTCTGGCGGGTGTCGCCGCGACGGTAGTCTCAGAGCGAGACGCGGGGCGCACTGTCGAGCATGAGGCCGCATTGACGCGTGTTCGAGCTCGTGTTCGCCGCGCGTCCTATCGAACCGGGAACGACACGATCGAAGTCCTGGCGATCGCGCACGAACGCCGCCACCTCCCGAGCGACGAGCACCGCCGCTAGGCGCTCCGGTCGACGCTGTCACCGCCGCTGCCGCGGAAGCTGGTTCGGTCCCGAACCGATAATCGGCCCTGTCGGCGTCGTCCAAACCCTTCTTGCTTTTGGCCGCCTCGGGCAACATGCTCGACTTTCTACACTCACCCCGGCGGCCGATGCCCCCAGCCAGTCAGCCCGAGCGGATCTTCCACGGCTTTCTCGAAGCCGCCCCCGACGCGGTAGTCATTATCGACGGTGGCGGCATGGTCGTGCACATCAACGGCCAAACTGAGAAACTGTTCGGCTACTCCCGAGAGGAAATCGTTGGCCGTCCCCTCGAAGTGCTCATGCCGGAGCGCTTACGCAGCACGCACATCGCGCATCGTGGCGCGTACACGGTGGATCCACGCCCGCGGCCCATGGGCCATGGCCTCGACCTGTTCGGCGTAAAGAAGGACGGCAGTGAGTTCCCGATCGACGTGGCGATCAGTCCCCTGCCGCCCGAGTCGGGGGGTCTCTTTGCCAGCGCCATCCGCGACATGACCGATCACTGGCGGTTGGAGGAAGAATTGCGCGCGCGGTCGCGGGAGTTGGAAGAGGCAGACCGACAGAAAGATCACTTCCTGACAGCTGTGGCACACGAGCTACGCAGTCCCCTCAGTGCGCTGGCGCATGCGACCGAACTCCTGCAATCTCCTCAGGCTGATAGCGCGGTCAGCCAACGCGCGTCAGGCATCATCGCGCGACAAACCGCGCACATGGCCCGTTTGGTTGAGGACCTGCTCGACATGGCACGCGTGCGCCGCGGTACGCTCACGCTCCGACGCCAGCCGGTTGACCTACGGACGGTCGTGCTATCAGCCGTCGAGCTGAGCGCAACGCTCATCGAAAGCCGCCAGCACGTGCTCGAGATCGCTCCGTGCGCCGACCCGCTGTGGGTGAGTGGCGATCCCACGCGGCTGGCCCAGGTGGTCTCCAACCTGCTGGCCAACGCCGCCAAGTACACGCCCGCTGGAGGGCATATCAGCCTCTCGGCGGCGAGCGAGGATGGTGCTGCCGTGATCCGCGTTCGTGACGACGGGGCAGGCATTCCGCCTGATATGCTATGTCACGTGTTCGAGTTGTTCACCCAGGTCGGAAGCGGGAATGATGCGCGCGAGGGCGGGCTGGGAATCGGGCTGTCTCTTGTACGGCAACTGGTCGACTTGCACGGGGGCACCGTGACGGCATGCAGCGAGGGGCGTGGCAGCGGGAGTGAGTTTGTCGTGCGCCTCCCGTTGCTGCCGGAACGCCTGGCTATCGCGTAACGCGCAAGCTCATGCGTGTCCCACTCGCCGCACTTGCCATGGGATACGCGGCGCTCCAAGCTATCCGGGAATACGAATGTCCAGCTCACTGGAGCCATTCCCCTTTCGCCGAGACCGAGGAGGTTTACGTGCGCCACACATTGAAGTGCGTCTTTACCGGAACCATCGCTACGGCCGTCGTGGCGATGTCAGCGTGCAAGCAGCCCGTTGCGGATCCCCGTGTTGAATTCCGGAACCAGGAGACCGTGACCATCACAGCCAACTGTGCCGCTGGAAACCAGGTGGACGTCGTGGTCGACAAGTGGGTGCTGCGCATGAAGAAGAAGGGCGACGTGACGTTCAATATGCAGACCACGACGGGTGCTGCGTTCGAGCTCACGCAAAAAACGGCGGAGAGCTGGCCGTTCGACGAGGCCTCCCCACTGAAAGGGAATGCGAAGACGAAGATCAAGGACAAGAACGGCGACTACGGGTACAACGTGCGCCTGGCGTGTGCGATCGGTGTGAGCGGAGACTCCGTGCGCGTGGTCATCGACCCCGACATCATCGTGAATTGACGTCGCGTAGCCACAGTTGATGAAGACGACGCTCGCCCATCCTACCCGCATCGGCCCGTACGACATCATCCAGCTACTTGGTGAAGGCGGGATGGGCGTCGTGTATGAAGCCGAAGAAACAGCACCAGTCCGACGTCGTGTCGCGCTCAAGCTGATACGCGCCGGCTTCGACGACGCGCGCGATCTGCTCGCACGCTTCGACGCGGAGCGGCGTGCGCTGGCGGTCATGAATCACCCCGGCATCGCGCGAGTACTGCAGGCCGGCAGCACCGAAACGGGTCAGCCGTACTTTGCCATGGAGCTGGTGCGCGGCTTGCCGCTCTCGGAGTTCTGTGACACGCGTCGGCTCAATGTGCGCGATCGCCTGCAGCTCTTCATCGGGATCTGCGAAGCGGTGCAGCATGCGCACCAGAAGGGCGTGATTCATCGCGACCTGAAGCCGTCCAACATTCTTGTCACCGAAGAAGACGGACATCCGCAGGCGAAGATCATAGACTTCGGTATCGCCAAGGCGATGGGGCCGCCGCAGTCGGACCAGACAGCCAAGACGCTGGCCGGCTTTGCGATGGGCACCGTGGCCTACATGAGTCCCGAGCAGGCCAGTTCAACCGCGATCGATGTGGACACGCGGGCCGACATCTACTCGTTGGGCGTGATGCTGTACGAGTTGCTGGTGGGTCATCTGCCCATCGATCCGGCGAAGATGGGGTACTACGAGTTTCTGGCGCGACTCTCGAGCGGCGACACGATTCCGCCCACGCCCAGTGTGGGACTCTCCAGTGCCGTCGCGCAGAGCGACACGATCGCGCATCGCCGTCGCACCGACTGGCGCCACCTGCAGGCGGAACTGCGCGGGGACCTCGACTGGATCGTAATGAAGGCGATGCACCCCGACCGTGCGCATCGCTACGAAACGGCGAACGGATTTGCCGCCGACATCCGACGCTATTTGACCAACGAGCCGGTGTCGGCGCGTCCGGCAAGCACGCGGTACCGGATGGGCAAGTTCATCCGTCGGCACAAGGTCGGCGTGATCGTGGTCGGCGTGGCCACGGTGCTGGTAGCTACCAGTTCGGTGGCGGCCACGGTGGGTTTTGTACGCGCGCGCCGGGCCGAACAGATGGCGGCGCGAGAAGCGGAGTCGGCCAAGCAGGTGGCTGACTTCATGGTGGACCTGTTCCGCCAGTCCGACCCCACGGTATCGCGTCGTGGCAGTGTCACAGCGCAGGCGATTCTCGATCAAGGTATTCGCCGTGTCACCACCGACCTCGCGTCGCAGCCGTTGCTGCAATCCCGTCTCATGCAAACCATGGGCACGGTGCAGACGGCGCTGGGGCGGTATCCCGAAGCGAGAGCTCTGCTCGAAGACGTGTTGCGCACGCGCGAACGCATGCTGGGTGAGAACGATGTGCTGGTGGGTGAGACGCTCACTTCGCTGGGCGAACTGACGCGTGATTTCGGCGATCTGGATGCCGCCAACACGTACCTCACGCGCGCGCTCGCCATTCGCCAACAGAGCTATGGGATGTCGCATGTCGATGTGGCCTCCACGTTGTCCATGCTGGCAGCGCTGCGCTGGCGGCAAACACGATTGGCCGAGGCGGAGTCGCTGTATCAGCGCGTCCTGACCATCGACGCGAAGGTGCGCACGCCGGATGATGCGCGGACGCTGCGTGATATGCGCGGGCTGGCCGCGGTGTATCGCGCACAGCAGCGCAATGCGGCGGCCGATTCGCTCTGGCGTCTCACGCTCACGCGACAGGAGCGTACGCTGGGCAGTGATCATCCCGACGTGGGAAGCACGCTCAACAACATCGGAGCGTACTATTATCTCGACGGAAAATACGAGGATGCCGCCGTGTACTACGAGCGGGCGCGACTCATCATGGAAAGGGCGTATGGTGTCGAGCATCCACTCACGGTGAGTGTGATGAACAACCAGGCCGAAGTACTCTGGAAGCTCGAGCGATATACGACAGCGGAGCCGCTGTTTCGTCAGGCGCTCGCGTCGAAGGAGCGGTTGTATGCGCCGGGGCACGCGTCGATTGCCGTGTCGCTGAACGGGCTGGCGGGTGTGCTGCGTGACAGCAAGCGCGAGGCGGAGGCGGAGCCGTTGTATAAGCGTGCGCTCGCCATCCGCGAAATCGGCAACGGATCGGCGGACCTGCGGGAAACGCTGCGTGATTATGCGACGCTGCTGCGGGCCACCAACCGGGGCGTGTTGGCGGCACAGCTGGAACAGCGGGCGGCGGGGCTCAAGTAGCGGCGAGCAGTGGGATCCATGCGTCGGTTGCCGCAACGAAAAGAACAGCAACAGCAACAGCAACAGCCGGAACACGGAGATCACGGATGGACGGAAACAACACGGATAAGATGAACAGCGCTGTTTCGCTTATCCGTGTTGTTTCCCGTGTAATCCGTGATCTCCGTGTTCCGGCTGTTGTTTCTGGCTGTTGCTGTCGAACGCCAACCGCACCGCGTAATCACGAATGTCGTCCGGCCACTCAGCCAGGAGCTCGCGAACGCGCGCTTCATCGCCGCGGTACAACGCGCGGATGACTTCTTCGAACTGCGGCAGATCCCCCGCGATCGCGTTCATGAAACGATAGGCTACGTCACGTGCGGCTTTCGCGCGATCGTCGTCGCTATGCGTGCGACGTGCCGCTTCCACGAGCTTTCGCAGCGCCACCGACGCACCACCCGGCTGCGTTGCGAGCCATTCCCAATGCCTCGGCAACAGCGTGATCTCACGCGCCACCACGCCGAGCCTCGGACGTCCACGCGCGCGCGGCGCCGTTGCAATGCCCACCTCGGGATCACGCACGACCTCAACCACGCGCCACGTGGCCTCGAGGTGCGCCAGCATGCGGCGCTCGTCGCCGCGCATCTCGAGATCGATCACACCACCGGTCGCGTCGTCGAACACCAGCACGGCTTCGTGTGGCGGCTCGGCTTCCTTGATGGCCCGCCACACCACGCGCGCGACGTCTGGCAGTGGACCGGCGGCCAGTTGTTGGTGTCCGCGGAATGCGGTGACGAGGGGCGTGTGCTCAGACCACGCGATGG
>NZ_JBDNFF010000168.1:0-8886 GCF_041689975.1 Gemmatimonas sp. | reverse complement strand
GGCACGCACGTATGCACAGTTACTCGGCTTTCCGAAACAAGCGGAGTTGCTGCAGCTGACGCTTGACGAAGAGCAGGCGACTGACCTGCTCCTTACCGAGATCTCGCTCTCGGTGAATGTCGATGCGATCGTCGGCGACGGCGAGACGGCGGAGTAGCGCCGATGAGCAAACTACTGCGTGGAGTCGCCGCCGGGTGGGGTGCCAACAAGCTGGGAGGCGGTTGCTTCACCACGATCCTTGTTTTCGCGCTATTGTGGTGGCTGCTGGGCAGTTTCGACATCTTCCGCTAGCGATTCGCCAAGCGCGAATCGCCGGCCGGAGCACACTCAGCATTCCTCGCCAGGCGGTGGGTGCTCCTCCGTTATTCCGCCAGCAGTTTCACCAGCTCGGCAAAGGCCACCGGCTTGGTGGTGTGGACGTCGAACCCGGCCTCGAATGCGCGCTGGCGGTCCTGTTCGAGGCCGTAGCCGGTCATCGCGATGATGCGCGTCTCCCTGAGACCTGACGCGCGGATCCGCCGGCACACCTCGTAGCCATCCATGCCGGGCAGACCGATGTCGAGCAGGATCACCGACGGCGGCCGTTCTTCGGCAAGTCGCAGAGCGTCCGGCCCGTTGTGTGCCACCACCACGTCGTGGCCGCGCATGCGAAGCAGCATGGCGAGGCTATCGGCGCCGTCGACATTGTCATCGACGACGAGAATGCGACGCGATGCCTCAGCAGAGTGCGATGCCTCGGGCGTGTCATTGGCCGTCGTGGTCATCGAGTCGATCGACGTGGGGATGTAGACGACGAACTCGCTTCCCAGTCCCGGCCCAGGGCTCTCGGCACGTACGGTGCCACCGTGCAGTTCGACTATCTGCTTCACGAGTGACAAGCCGATGCCGAGGCCGCCCGCAGCACGATCAAATACACGTTCGCCCTGCGCGAACAGGTCGAATATGTGGGGCATGGATTCGCGCGAGATGCCGATACCACGATCCTTCACCACGATGACGGAATCGGTGCCATCATGCTCGATTCGCACCGCGATCGTTCCGTTCTCCATCTGATACTTGGCCGCATTGTTGAGCAGGTTGGCCACGACCTGCGTGAGGCGCGCCGGATCTCCGCGCAGCAGCAGCGGTGTCTCCGGCATCTCTACGGTGAGCTGATGGCCCATCTCGTCGATGAGCGGACGGCTCGTCTCCACGGCACCATGCACGACGTTGCGCAGGTCGAGCTGCTCGGAACGAAGCCGGATCTTTCCTTTCGAGATGCGAGAGACGTCGAGCAGATCGTCCACTAGGCGGGTCAGCTGTTTTGCCTGACGTTCGATCACGTCGTGACACCAGATCAGCTCCGGATCGTGTACGCCCTTCATGCGCATGATGCTCGCCGCATTCCGAATCGGCGCCAGCGGGTTGCGCAACTCATGCGCGAGCAGCGCCAGGAATTCGTCCTTGCGCCGGTCGGCATCGAGCAGTTGCTCGGCGAGTTCGATTTGTCGAACCACCGATGCCTCGAGCTCGGCGGTGCGCTCCGCAACCCGGCGCTCAAGCTCCGCCGTGAGTCGCTCGGCCTCGCGCGTTTTCCGGTAAAGCGCCGTGAACACTGTGACCTTCGCCCGCAGCAGCTCGGGCACCACCGGCACCGATACGTAGTCTGCCGCGCCCGACTTGTATCCCTTGAGCCGGTCGAGGTCGGACAGATGCACGGCGGATACGAAGATGATCGCCGTTTTCTCGTAACGCGGATGCTGGCGGATAATCTCCGCCAACTCGAAGCCGTCGAGCTCCGGCATGCTGACATCCATCAGCACGAGCGTGATGTCCGTCTTGAGCAAGTGCTCCAGCGCCTCGCGCCCCGAGCTGGCCGTGATCAGGTTTTCCCCGAGCTCGCTGAGTATCGCCTCGTAGGCGAGCAGCTTGCCCGGCTGATCATCGACCAGCAGGATGTTGACCTTATCAAAGGTGTTGCGAAACACGTCGCTTCCTTCGTCGTCCGGAATCTCGAGCATGTTTGTCATTTTCAGCGATGCAGCCACATACGGAGCGCCGAGAGCAGTTGCTCGGTATTCACCGGCTTGGCGAGATAATCCGACGCGCCCGCATCGATGCACTTCTCCCGATCACCCTTCATGGCCTTGGCGGTGAGGGCGATGATCGGGAGGCGCTTCATGGAAGGGTTCTGGCGAATGGCCTGCATGGTCTGGTAGCCGTCCATCTCCGGCATCATGATGTCCATCAGCACGATAGACACGTTGGCGGTGCTCTCGAGCGTCGAAATGGCCTCGTAACCCGTGCCCGCGGTGAGCACGTTCATGCCGCGCCGTTCCAGTACGCTGCTCAGTGCGAAAATATTGCGTACGTCATCGTCCACCACCAGCACCATCTTGCCGACAAGATCGTCGTCCGAGCGGTGCAGGCGGTCCAGCATCAACTGCTTTTCCAGGGGCAGGTCCGCCAGCACGCGGTGCAGGAACAGCGCTGTTTCGTCGAGCAGACGCTCCGGCGACTCCACACCCTTCACCACGACGCTTCGCGCCAGCGTGTGCAGGCGCGCGTCCTCCTCAGGTGAAAGTTCCTTGCCGGTGAACACGACCACCGGTACATCGCAAATGGTCGAGTCGTCCCGCATATGTTCCAGCACTTCGAAACCCGTCATGTCCGGCAGGCGAAGATCGAGCACGGCACAGTCGTACGAGCCGGTGCGCATCGCGGCCAGCGCTTCCTTGCCGGTGCCGACGGTGTCGATCTCCACATCCTTGTACGCCAGCAACTCGGCAATGCTGAGCTGCTCGGCCTCGTTGTCCTCGATCACGAGTAGCCGCCGCGACCGGGGCCGTGAATACTCCTTGATGCGCAGCAGCGCCTCCTCGAGGCCTTCCGTCGTGGTCGGTTTCGGCAGGAAGCTGAACGCGCCGCGCGCAAGCCCGTGCTGCCGGTCCTCGTCGAGCGTGATCATCTGCACCGGGATGTGGCGCGTAGTCGGATCCTGCTTGAGCTGGCTGAGCACGGTCCAGCCCAGCATATCGGGCAGGTACACGTCGAGCGACACGGCCGTGGGCTGATACTCGCGCGCCAGAGCGAGCGCATCAGCGCCACGCGCCGCCACCAGCACCTTGAACCCTTGCAGACGCGCCTGTTCGACGAGTACGCGGGCGTAGTGGGGATCGTCCTCCACGATGAGCAGTCGGGCGTCGTGCTCCTGCAGGTCGTGCCGGTCGTCGGCCACAGCCTCCAGCGGACGCCCCCACGTACGCACCGACGACAGGCTCGTGGTGTGACTCGGCATGCCGTCCGCGTCTTCCGGCGACGCGATCGTCGTCGATCCGAGAAGCGACGAACCTGACGGGCCGATGTACGTTTGCGGCAGGTACAGCGTGAAGGTGCTGCCCAGCCCCGGCGTGGAGCGTAGCTGGATTTCGCCGCCGAGCAGCGCTGCGAGTTCGCGGCTGATGGCGAGGCCGAGGCCGGTGCCGCCGTACTTGCGCGACGTGCCGGCGTCGGCCTGTTGGAACGCCTCGAAGATGATGCGCTGCTTCTCGAGCGGGATGCCGATGCCGGTGTCCGACACCTCGAACGCCACCACGCTCGGGGCGCGCTTGAGAATCGGGTGCTCCCTGCTCCAGCCACCCGCGGCCTGCGAGACGCGGAGACGCACACCGCCTTGCTCGGTGAACTTGAAGGCGTTGGACAGGAGGTTCTTGAGCACCTGCTGCAGCCGCTTCGCGTCGGTGACCATGGTGGCGTCGCCGGTCAGGTCGGTTGTGACGTCGAGCGTGATGTGACGATTGTCCGCTTCGTGACGGAAGGGCCGTGCGGTACCGTCCATCAGGTTGCGCACGATCACCTCTTCGGCCATCACGGTCACCGTGCCCGACTCGATCTTCGACAGGTCGAGAATGTCGGTGATGAGGTTGAGCAGGTCGGTGCCCGCACCGTGAATGGTCTTCGAGAACTCCACCTGTTTGGGTGACAGGTTGCCTTCCGCATTTTCGCCGAGCTGCTGTCCAAGAATCAGGATGGAGTTGAGCGGCGTGCGCAGTTCGTGCGACATGTTCGCAAGGAATTCCGACTTGTACTTCGATGTCAGTGCGAGCTCGGACGCCTTTTCCTCGAGCGCGCGGCGCGCCTGCTCGATTTCCTGATTCTTGCGCTCCACTTCGGCGTTCTGTTCGGCGAGCTGCTGCGCTTTCTGGGCGAGCTGCTCGTTCGTTTGTTGTAACTCGCCTTGTTGCGTCTGCAGTTCGGCGGCCAGCTGCTGCGACTGCTTCAGCAACCCTTCCGTCCGCATCGTGGCTTCAATCGAGTTGAGCACGATACCGATCGAGTCGGTGAGCTGCTCGAGGAACGACAGATGCGACGTGGTAAACGTGCTGAGCGAGGCCAGCTCGATCACCGCTTTTACTTCGTCTTCGAACAGCACCGGCAGCACGATCACGCTGCGCGGCGTTGCCTGGAACAGGCCGGAGGTGATCGGTGAAATGTCGGAGGGTAGGTCATTGATGACCACGCGCTTCTTCTCTGAGACGCACTGGCCGAGCAGCCCCTGCCCAACGCGAAGCGTTTCGCGGTGGCCGGTAACGGGATCGTCGGCGAAGCCGGCGATGAGCCGGAGCTCCTGTCCCGGCGATTCGTCCACGCGATAGATCACGCCTTGGTGCGCGTTCACAAGCGGAGTGAGCTCGGAGAGCAGCATCCGGCCCACGGTGGAGAGATCGCGCTGCCCCTGCAACATTCCCGTGAAGCGCGCCAGGTTCGTCTTGAGCCAGTCCTGCTCGGTGTTGCGGTCCGTCGTGAGACGGAGGTTGCCGATCATCGTGTTGAGGTTGTCCTTGAGCTCGGCCACCTCGCCTCGCGCCGCGACCTGAATGGAGCGCGTGAGGTCACCCTGCGTCACGGCCGTCGCGACTTCGGCAATGGCGCGCACTTGCGTCGTGAGGTTGGCAGCCAGCAGGTTCACGTTACCGGTGAGGTCCTTCCACGTGCCGGCGGCGTCGGGCACGTTCGCCTGACCGCCCAGTCGCCCTTCCACGCCGACTTCGCGTGCAACCGTCGTGACCTGGTCGGCGAAGGTCGCGAGCGTCGCCGTCATGTTGTTGATGGTTTCGGCGAGTGCCGCGACCTCACCCTTGGCGTTCACGGTGAGCTTCGGCTTGAGGTCGCCGTTGGCCACGGCGGTCACCACCTTCACGATGCCGCGCACCTGCTCCGTGAGGTTGGCCGCCATCACGTTGACGTTGTCCGTGAGATCCTTCCACGTACCGGCCACGCCGGGAACCTTAGCCTGGCCACCGAGCTTGCCATCGGTGCCGACTTCGCGCGCGACGCGGGTGACTTCGGCCGCAAACGCGTTGAGCTGGTCCACCATCGTGTTGATGGTGTCCTTCAGCTCCAGGATTTCGCCCTTGACGTCCACGGTGATCTTCTTCGACAGGTCGCCTCGCGCCACGGCGGTGGCCACTTCGGCGATGTTGCGCACCTGACCCGTGAGATTCGATGCCATGAAATTCACGTTGTCCGTCAGACCTTTCCAGGTGCCAGCGACGCCGGGCACCTGTGCCTGCCCGCCGAGTTTTCCTTCCGTTCCTACCTCTCGCGCCACACGCGTGACTTCCGACGCGAAGGCATTGAGCTGCACCACCATCGTGTTGAGCGTGTTCTTCAACTCCAGGATCTCACCGGACACGTCGACCGTGATTTTCTTCGACAAGTCACCGTTGGCGATCGCCGTGGCCACCTCGGCGATGTTGCGCACCTGTGCGGTGAGGTTGGACGCCATGAAGTTCACGGAGTCCGTGAGATCCTTCCAGGTTCCACCGACACCGGGCACCACGGCCTGCCCGCCGAGTCGTCCATCGGTGCCGACTTCGCGGGCCACGCGCGTTACTTCCGAGGCAAATCCGTTCAACTGGTCGACCATCGTGTTGATGGTGTCCTTGAGCGCCAGGATTTCGCCCTTCACGTCCACGGTGATCTTGCGCGAGAGGTCGCCTCGCGCGACGGCGGTCGTGACCTCGGCGATGTTTCGCACCTGACCGGTGAGGTTGGACGCCATGGAGTTCACCGAGTCGGTGAGATCCTTCCATGTGCCGGCCACGCCGAGCACCTGCGCCTGACCACCGAGTTTTCCTTCGGTACCGACTTCTCGCGCCACGCGCGTGACTTCGGCGGCAAAGGCATTGAGCTGGTCGACCATGGTATTGATGGTGACCTTGAGCTCGAGCACCTCGCCGCGCACGTCCACGGTGATCTTACGGGACAGGTCGCCTCGCGCAACGGCCGTGGTGACTTCGGCGATGTTACGCACCTGCGTGGTAAGATTGGCGGCCAGCAGGTTCACGTTGTCGTTCAGGTCCTTCCACGTGCCGGCCACGCCGGGCACCACGGCCTGACCACCCAGGCGGCCTTCGGTGCCGACCTCGCGCGCCACGCGTGTGACTTCCGATGCAAAGCCGTTCAACTGGTCCACCATGGTGTTGAGCGTTTCCTTGAGCTGCTGGATCTCGCCCGACACGTTCACCGTGACCTTCTTCGACAAGTCGCCGCGCGCAACGGCGGTGGCCACGTCGGCGATGTTACGCACCTGCGCGGTGAGGTTGGACGCCATGAAGTTCACGTTGTCCGTGAGATCCTTCCACGTGCCGCCCACCCCCGGCACCTGTGCCTGGCCGCCCAGCTTCCCTTCCGTGCCCACTTCGCGCGCCAAGCGCGTGACCTCGCCGGCGAAAGCATTGAGCTGATCCACCATCGTATTGATGGTGTCCTTGAGTTCCAGAATTTCGCCGGACACGCTCACGGTGATCTTGCGCGAGAGGTCGCCTCGCGCCACCGCGGTCGTCACTTCGGCAATGTTTCGCACCTGCGCCGTGAGGTTACCAGCCATCGCGTTCACCGAATCGGTGAGGTCACGCCATGTGCCGGCCATGCCGGGCACCACAGCCTGGCCGCCCAGTTTTCCTTCCGTACCGACTTCGCGCGCCACACGTGTGACTTCCGATGCGAACGAGCGCAGCTGATCGACCATCGTGTTGATGGCTTCCTTGAGCTGCAGGATCTCACCGCGCACGTCGACGGTGATCTTGCGTGACAAGTCGCCCGATGCCACGGCGATGGTGACTTCCGAGATGTTGCGAACCTGCGCCGTGAGGTTCGACGCCATCGAGTTCACCGACTCGGTCAGGTCCTTCCACACACCGGATACGCCCGGCACCTGCGCCTGCCCACCCAACTTGCCGGCCGAGCCGACTTCTCGCGCCACGCGCGTGACCTCCGACGTGAACACGCCGAGCTGCTGGATCATCGTGTTCACGATCGTCGCTGATCGCAGGAACTCCCCTTCGAGCGGACGTCCATCGACGTCGAGTCGCATCGTCTGGTTCAGGTGACCCTGGGCGACGGCCGCAATCGCGCCCGTCACTTCTGTAGTGGGCCGCAGTAGGTCGTCGACCAGAGTGTTCACCGAGTCCTGCATTTCGCCCCACGCACCGCGCTTGAGGTCGAAGCGCGCGCGTTCGCGGGTCTTGCCTTGCTTCCCGACCACCTGGCCGACGCGACGTAACTCGAACGCCATTTTTTCATTGGCGGCAATGATCTCGTTGAACGTGTCGGCGATCTTGCCGTCGAGCCCCGACCAGTCGCCCGGCAGCTGAACGGTAAAATCGCCGGCGCGTACACGCTGCAGGGCGAGCAGCAGCTGGCTGCGGTCGAGGCCGAGCGGAAGGTCCGCGCCCGACCGGGGAGGCATTGCGACCGCGACGACCTCGAATGCATCCGGCAGGTCGGGAGCTCCCGCGCTCTTTCCATGTCGCTTCCCGGGCGAGAGCTTCGCCGAGCGCACTTTCGTGCGTGCAAGGCCGTCGTGCGGGGAGCCATCGCCCGCCGAGCCGCCGTTCGTGGAGGTTCGCTTCATCGGAGTATTCAGCGGAGAGAAAGTCGGGCCGAACCACGGGCGCGGAGTGGAGCGGGCGGAGGTGGCGGTGAGGCAGATCGCCATCACGGCCGAGACTCGTCGCGCAACCGAACATAGGCGTTACGGCGTGAGAGTGCGAGTGCCTCTACCGTGGCCGCGTGGGGTGCAGCCGCTGGACTGCACTTCTTTCAGCGGAACTCGGCCATTGGACATTTACATTCTGACCCGGTAGCGTCCCAACCTTTTTGAAAGGAGAACGAGTGGAACGGGCTCGAAATCAGAGTCTGAATAACCAGGTGGTGGTGTAAGTAGTTGTTGGAGCGGGACTTGCTCGAACAGGGCCACACTCGGGATCTGTAACATTTCGTCCACGCGTTGCCGGTCAAGCGGTAGACCTCGCTTCGCGATCCAGAGGTGCGTGGTCACCTGAACACGGCGAACACGACGCCTGTTGTTGCTGTTCTTCGCGGGCCTTCGCGATCGTCGCGGACTTCGCGCGAACTGCGGTGCGTGCGGCTGCTGCGGAGCGATCGGAGAGCCAGCTGGTCGCGCGGCGCTTCTTACCGATACTGCTCCATCAACGTCTGCAGCGCCGCGTTCCCCGGACAGAGATCGGCGAACGGCAATTCCACCAGCGGCTGCGCAACGGTCTTGGACATCGCGTGCATGTCCTGCCCGCTTTCGTCGATGAACAACAGTCCGGTGGCCACCTCGTGGCGGAGCTGGCAGGCACGTACGTGCGCGTACGCCTGTTCGCGGTTCGTGGGGTCATAACTGTCCGCCGTCTTGCGAAATCGCACCGTGCTGCCGTCGTGCATGGGCACCACCGACACGTCGTCGTTGGTCTCCGGCGCCGTGATCTCGCGGCGCAACGGCACGAAATCCGCCGCCGAAATCTCGACCTCGTGCTCACGCGTGAACTTGTAGCTCTTGGTGGAGCCTTCGTGATCGTTGAAGGTCACGCACGGCGAGATGACGTCGATCAGCGC
>NZ_JBDNFF010000167.1:0-4357 GCF_041689975.1 Gemmatimonas sp. | reverse complement strand
TACGCCGCCTGCTATGGCGGGCATCAATTCGGCAATTGGGCCGGTCAGTTGGGCGACGGGCGGGCCATGTCGCTCGGAGAAGTCGTGAACGCCGCCGGCGAGCGGTGGGAGCTGCAGCTCAAGGGCGCCGGTCCCACACCGTACTCGCGCACCGCCGATGGACGCGCCGTGCTGCGCTCCTCGATTCGCGAATTTCTCTGCAGCGAAGCGATGTACCATCTGGGTGTCCCCACCACCCGGGCCCTGTCACTCGTGACCACCGGTGACAGCGTGGTGCGCGACATGTTCTACAACGGCAACGCCGCACCGGAGCCGGGCGCCATCGTCTGTCGCGTGGCCCCGTCGTTCATTCGCTTCGGCAACTTCGAAATTCTCGCCGCGCGTGACGACCTCGCGCTGCTCGCGCAGCTCGTCGACTTCACGATCGCGCGCGACTTCCCGCAGCTGGCCGGTATTGCTGATACCACCGCACGTCGCGTGGCATGGTTTTCCACCGTCTGCGAACGCACGGCGCACATGATCGTGCACTGGATGCGTGTGGGCTTCGTGCACGGCGTGATGAACACCGACAACATGTCGATCCTGGGACTCACCATCGACTACGGTCCGTACGGCTGGCTGGACAACTTCGATCCCACGTGGACTCCGAACACCACCGACGCCGCCAATCGCCGCTATCGGTTCGGACAGCAACCGGCGATCGCGCAGTGGAATCTCGTGCGCCTCGCCGAGGCCATCGCGCCGCTGTTCGATTCCGCCGCCGTACTCCAGAGCGGCATCGAACGGTTCGGCGATGTGTACCTGGCCGAGTACGCAGCGATGAACGCCGCGAAGTTCGGCTTCGTGGCACGTGGCGAAGCTGAGCAGCTGCTGGTGCGCGAAGGCTTTGCATTGTTGTACGAGGCCGAGGTGGACTACACGCTGTTCTTCCGCGCACTGGGAGACATCGGCGACACACTGCCCGCGGAGAATCCGATCAGCGTGCTGGGCGATGTGTTCTACGACGATGCGAAACGCGAGGCCAAGGCTGACGCACTCGACGCGTGGTTACGTCGCTGGCACGAACTGGTGCAGCGGCACGGCCAGAGCACCGGCGAACGGCGCACCGCGATGCATGCCGTGAATCCGCGCTACGTGCTGCGCAACTATCTCGCGCAGCAGGCAATCGACGCCGCCACCGACGGCGACGCCTCACTCGTACACACGTTGCTCGAGGTCATGCGCCGTCCGTACGACGAGCAGCCGGAGTACGCGCACTTTGCCGCGCGTCGTCCGGAGTGGGCGCGGGTGAAAGCCGGCTGTTCGATGCTGAGCTGTAGCTCGTAACGGCAGCTATTTACCGCCTACCTCCCCGCGTTTTCCTGCTTGGCCTGATTGCGCATCACGCCGGACATGAACAGCAGCGCTTCCTGCTGGCTGATGGCGGCGCCCTGCTCGGTGCCATCACCCACTTCGAAGATCCGCACGCCGAGTCCACGGATGTCGAAACGGAGTCGGCCGTCGGCGTACTTCATGTTCTCGATGTACGTGGAGGGCACGCTGACACGGCTGCCCGGCATGTACACATGCACGGTGTCGCCGATCAGCTCCAGCGCGAAGCTCTTGTCGGACGACACGAGCTGCATGTCCTCCGGTCCGAGCGTCTGCGCCTGGGCCAACTTCGCGGGCTTCTCGCCGCAGGCCAGGCAGCCGATCGTGGTCAGAGCCAAGAGAGTGCGAGACACGTGTGACATGAACGATCGGACGTAGGAAGGCGGGGAGTGGTCGGCGGGGGCTTCGTGCAGCATCTTCCGTACAATATGACGAGAAGCCGATGAGAACATGAAACGCCGCACCTTTCTGCTGGCTGGGCTAGGCACGGGCGGAGCGCTGTTCCTGGGTTGGGCGCTGCTGCCACCGCGCCAGCGGCTGGTCGGGCGTATGCTCCCCGATACCACCGGCAACGCCGTCGCGCTCAATGGTTGGCTCACTGTCGCCCCCGATGACACGATCACCGTGGTGGTGCCCAAGGCCGAGATGGGCCAGGGTACGCACACCGCGTTGGCCATGCTCATGGCTGAGGAGCTTGGGTGCGACTGGGCCAAGGTGCGCGTGGAGCATAGTCCGATCGACAAGATCTACGGCAATGTCTCGGCGCTGGTGGAAGGTCTCCCGTTCGCACCCGAAGCAAACGGCACATTGGTTCGCGGTATTCGTTGGATCATGGCCAAGACCGCGCGCGAGCTCGGCGTGATGATGACCGGCGGATCGTCGAGTATGCGCGACTGCTGGATACCCATGCGCGAAGCAGGTGCGTCGGCGCGCACATCACTCATCGCGGCGGCGGCCGCCACGTGGGGCGTGGCGGCAGTGGCCTGTCGCGCGGAACAGGGCGTCGTCGTCTGTAGTGACGGTCGTCGGCTACGCTTCGGCGAAGTCGCGTCACTCGCCGTGCAGCATCGCCCCGCCACGATCACGCTCAAGGCCGCGGCGGACTTCACGTTGCTCGGCACGCCAGTGCCGCGTCTCGATTCCGCTGCAAAGTCGAACGGGACCGCGACGTACAGTATCGACGTCTCGCTGCCCGACATGCTCTACGCAGCGGTTGTCATGAGCCCGTTCGGCGCGGCGGCGGCGCCGGCGGTGTCAGCTGCGCAGATGCAGCAGTGTCGCACCATGCCCGGAGTACGCACTGTCGTCTCGCTTCCTGGTAGCAAGTACGGCGACCCGCCGGCGCTGGCGGTCATAGCTGAGTCGTGGTGGCAGGCGCGCAAGACGGCCAGCGCGTTGGCGGCGTTCGTAGCAACCGGTAGCACCGACGCAGACGCGAAGTCGGTGTCGACAGCCACCGTGATGCAGGACATTCGCAACACCGTTCGCAACGACGAGGGCATGCCGATCCGCTTTTTCGGTGGCGCGAAAGAGGTGCTGGCCGCATCCGCCCGTACGCTCGATGTGACGTACGAAGCGCCGTTCCTGGCGCACGCCACGATGGAACCGATGAACGCCACCGTGCGGGCGTCGAACGATCATGCCGAACTGTGGACCGGAACGCAGGTGCCGGGCTACGCGCGTGTCGCCGCGGCGCACGTGCTCGGTTTGAACGACGAACAGGTTACGGTGCATCAGCATATCCTCGGCGGCGGCTTCGGTCGACGGCTCGATGTCGACTACATCGCGCAAGCAGCGGCGATCGCGAAGGCCGTACCCGATGTGCCAGTGCAAATGATCTGGTCTCGCGAAGACGATATGCGACACGATTTCTATCGTCCCGCTACGGTGTCGCGATTGCGTGCAGCTCTCGACGTGGACGGACGTGTGACCGCCTTCGTGGCGCACTCGGCCGGCCAGGCGCCGTTCAAAGCGTACAGTAAACGCGTAGGATTTGTGCTTACACAGGCGGGGCCCGATCGCACGTCATCCGAGGGGACGTGGGATCAACCCTACGCCTTCCCCGCCCTGCACGCGTCACACAGTGAGACCGCGAGCGCGATTCCCGTGGGCTCGTGGCGTAGTGTCGGGCATTCCCATCAGGCGTTTTTCGTGGAGAGTTTCATCGACGAACTCGCGGCCGCGGCGAAACAGGATCCCGCAGCGTATCGCGCGGCGCTGTTGCAGACACATCCGCGCGCACTACGCGTGCTACAGCTCGCCACCGCCAGGAGTGGATGGGGAGAACCGATGGATAACGCCGTCGACGGTCGCCCGCGCGCGCGCGGCATCGCACTGCATGCGGGCTTCGGTACGATCGTCGCCGAGGTGGCCGAGGTATCGGTCGCCGCCGATGGACGTATTCGGGTGCATCGCGTGGTGGCCGCGGTGGACTGCGGACTGCCGGTGAATCCGAACATCATTGCGCAGCAGATCGAGAGTGGCATCATCGACGGACTCTCCACCGCCCTCAACGGCGAACTCATAGTGGAGGGTGGCACGCCTCGCCAGTCGAACTTCCACGACTACCGACTGCTGCGCATCGACGAGTGCCCGGCCATCGAAGTGCATATCGTGCCGAGTCTCGAAGTACCGTCGGGAATTGGCGAGCCGGGATTGCCGCCGATTGCGCCGGCCGTGGCGAACGCGCTGTTCACCCTGACCGGCACGCGCTTGCGCTCGCTGCCGCTGCGCATGCCCAACGAGGACGTATCATGACCGCTCCAATTGTGCTGCTCGTGAACGGAGCACCAGCCAGGGTCACGGTCAGCGCCGACACACCGTTGCTCTGGGTGCTGCGCCAGAAGCTCGGATTGCCGGGTACGAAGTTCGGCTGCGGTATTGCCGCGTGCGGCGTATGCACGGTGCATCTCGACGGCGTGCCGGTGCGCTCGTGTGTGACGCCAGTGTCGGCCACGACCGGCAAGGCGATCACCACGATCGAGGG
>NZ_JBDNFF010000166.1:0-1904 GCF_041689975.1 Gemmatimonas sp. | reverse complement strand
TATCACTGTGCACCGCGTCGATGACCGCTACTTCTTCGAAGTGCCGGACTCGCTCGTCGGTCGCGACTTCCTGATGGTAACGCGAGTGGCTGGCGTACCAGCCGGCGCCGGCGGATTCCAAAGCGCCGGCAGTTCGCTGAACGAGCGACTGATTCGCTGGGAACGCGTGAACGACCGCATGCTCCTGAAGAGCATGAGCACGGCGGCCGTGGCCGACGATTCGTTGCCGATCGCGCGCAGTGTGGCGCAAAACAACTATGCAGCGATCATCGGCGCGTTTCCGATTGCCGCGTTCGGTCGCGACAGTGCGGCGTACGTGATCGACGTAACCGACTTCTTCGCGAACGACAATCCCGCTACCAGTGGCCTCGACGCGAATCAGCGTCGCGCGTATGGCGTGCGCCGGTACGACGCCGCCCGCAGCTACATCAGTAGCGTGCGCAGCTTCCCGATCAACATCGAAGTCAGACAGGTCCAAACCTTCGACGCCGCCACACCACCTAGTGACCCCGATGGCGCGACGGTCACGATGGAAACACGACAGTCGCTGGTGCTGCTACCGAAGACGCCAATGCGTCCTCGCTATGCCGACGCGCGCGTGGGGTACTTCTCGGTGAACCGCGTGAACTATGGACTCGACGTGCAGAAGGCCGAGGCTCAGGAGTTCATCACACGGTGGCGTCTCGAGCCCAAAGATCCTGCGGCCTACGCCCGTGGTGAATTGGTCGAGCCGGTCAAGCCCATCGTGTACTACCTCGACCCGGCCACACCGACCCGCTGGAAGCGGTACGTGCGCGAGGGGGTGGAGAACTGGCAGCGGGTGTTCGAGAAGGCGGGCTTCAAGAATGCCATTCTCGCCAAGGATGCGCCCACGAAAGCCGAAGATCCGGATTTCGATCTCGACGACGTGCGCTTTTCCGTGGTGCGCTGGGCGGCGAGCCTGACGCGCAACGCGACCGGTCCGCACACGCACGACCCGCGCTCCGGCGAGATCATCAACAGTGAGATCACGTGGTATCACAACCACATGCGCTCATACCGCAACTGGCTGATGATGGAAACCGGCGCCGCCAATCCGTCGGCGCGTACGCTGGACATTCCGGAAGAGTTGATGGGCGAAACGATGCGTCAGGTGATCACGCACGAGATCGGTCACGCACTTGGCCTGCAGCACAACATGATCGCCTCGGCGTCGTTCCCGGTGGACTCACTGCGGAGCCCGTCGTTCACGCGTGTGTACGGCGTGAGCGCGACGATCATGGACTATGCGCGACAGAACTACATCGCGCAGCCGGGTGACGGCCTGCAGCCCAAGGACTTCATCCGTCGCGTGGGACCGTTCGATGAGTTCGCAATTCACTGGGGCTATCGCGTGATCGCGGCGCCGACAGCCGAAGCCGAGCGCGCCACGCTGCATCGCTGGCTCACGCAGCAGACCGGCCCGTTCCCATATCGCTTCGCCTCGCAGCAACTCGCGGCCGGCGACCCGCGCAACCAGACCGAGGATCTGGGCGACGATCCGATCAAGGCGTCGACGTTCTCGACGATGAACTACAAGCGCATGATCCCCAACCTGGTGGCCTGGACCTCAACGCCGGGTGAGGACTACACCGAGCTCCGAGAGTTGTACGAGGAATCGGTGTCGCGTTGGTTCGGTAACATGAACCATGTGGCTACGATCGTCGGTGGTGTTGAAGTGGACCTCAAGACCTCCGAGCAGAGCGGCGCCGTTTATCGCGTGGTACCGAAGTCGCGCCAGCAAGCAGCGCTCGCCTTCCTTTCGGCGAACGTGATGACCACGCCCACCTGGCTGTCGCCACCGGGAATCGCGCAACGCATCGGCCCGAGCAACGTGGTGTCCGCGCGTCAGGCCGGCGTGCTCGCATCACTGCTCACCCCTGCCC
>NZ_JBDNFF010000165.1:0-3369 GCF_041689975.1 Gemmatimonas sp. | reverse complement strand
CTCCGAAAGCTCATGTGTGGACATTGACAACGTCGCGATTGGCATGGCACATCCGTGACCGTGAACAACGGGTACACTTCGACGATGTACTCCAGCGTGTGGGGCGGCGTCTCGACAACGGGGAGCAAGGCGAGTGCCACGCCACGCTTCGTGGGAAAAGATTTCACCTGTTTCGGGCGGCGGGATTGACGTGGCCGCTGGGCACGCTGATGGGCCATCGGCCCTCGGTGGAATCTTCGTGCAGAACGGCGGCGCCCGCACCGATTACTGATCAGTGCGGCAAATAGTTCTGTATTATCTGCAGTTACGTCCCAACGTTTTGGCATTGGAACGGCGTCCGTTATCGATGTGCTTTGGGAATGGGGTCGTTTTGTCTGGTCTCGACGTGACCGGCGAGGCGCTGCATGGCGGTCGTTTGCGCGGAGGCGCGCGGGACGGTCACGCACAGCAGCACCGGAACCACAGGAGTGGTGGTGCGGCACGCCCGGGTCCGCCAACGCGATGCCGGTATTGATCAGTGTTGCTGTGCTTCGCGAGCTTCGCGCGAACCTGCCGACTCTCCGACAGCTCCGACAGCTCCGAAGCAGCCGCACGCACCGCCGTTCGCGCGAAGTCCGCGAAGATCGCGAAGGCCCGCGAAGCACAGCAACCACAGGAGTGGTGGTTCGACGCGCCCAGGTTCGCCGGCGCGATGCCCGTATCGATCATTTTTGCTGTTCTACGAGAAGCACGCGTAGTACACCGCAAGACGACACTACGCACCAACTAGCGGCCTAGTCAGTAAGCAAATTTCCATGCGGTCGAAGACTTAATTCTGGGTGTCAAATCCGGGATTGTCGAATGCTGGTCGAATTGCTTCGCAGTCTGCGCGGCTCCCGCCGTGTGACATGACTGCCTTTTCCCAGACCGACGCGACTACGACTCGCATCTGGTCGATCGTTGCCTCCGCGTCCGCCGCAGTCGGATGCTCCGCATGTTGGATCGACACGCCGTTCAGGCGTTGCTGCACGCGGGGCAGACGCTCCGCAAGATTGTCCACCAGCTCGGGATCTCACGGCGCACGGTGCAGCGGATTGCGCTGGGGCCGCCGGTGACGACGGTGGATGACGCTGCTCCGCGAGTGGCTCGAGGCGGAGCCGACGCTCCGGCCTGGGGAAGTGCAGCGACGGCTGCGCGCACTCGGCACGCCGCTCGCCCTGTCCACGATCTACCGGCTGCTCGGCCCGGTGCGGGCCACGATCCCCGTCGAAGTGGTGGTCCGCTTCGAGGGCGTGGCGGGCGAGTTTGCGCAGTTCGATTTCGGGGCCACCGACGAGCGCCCCACCACCGACACGCCGACGGCGCGCGTGCGCCCGGAGCAACTCGATCCATAGCGCGACCACCTGGTCGCGGACCGGAACGGGCAACATGTGCCACGCGACAGTGCCGTGGCTGAGGGCGAGATGCGCCTGCACGCTAGGATCAGGACGACGGGCGCCGGAGCACCGGGGACGGGGAGCGCGAGCCATACACCACCTCGGACGTGGAGGACGTGTCACACGCCACGATGCGCGGGGGTCGCTCATGGGCGTCCTCGACGGTCCGCCTCGAGCGGCATGGGGTCAAGCACGCCGTCGAGCAGTCGGCGGAGCGCGACCAAGCCGTCGACACTGGCCCACGGACTCGCCAGCAGCGTGGCCGGCGCAGCGCCGGTCGTCTCCGTCATCCACACCGGAAGGTGCGTCAAGCTGCTATCCGCGATCGTGATGACATACGCGCGCGCTGTCAGCCGTCAGCTCGCGCTCGACCTCGAGCGTCTGGCCGTGCACTGCAAGCCACGGATACTACACCGTGATGCAGAGTTTATGGGCATCACGTCGTGGGTCTCCGGGGCGTCGGTAAAACCCACCTCGCGATCAGTCTCGCCATCACCGCTGCCGAACGCGTACGCCGCGTCTAGAATGCGACGCTCGCGGGTGGCGAGAGAGCGCGGATGACTGGTGGCCGCCTAACAATCGCGCTCTACTGCAGCGGCTCATTAAAGGATGCAGTCAGCGAACGCAGTGAGCAATGACCGTAAACCTTAAAGCCGCTGTCTGCAGCAGCGCACGGTTAGCCAGCGTTGTGCGCCGCGACTGGGTCGGCTTCCGCAGCGAATGGACAAGCACGAAAGGCGTCATCCGGACGCGAGATCGAACACCTGCTTACTCGCACTCGGGTTCTTGAAGAGAACCGCTAGGTGGCGACCGTCATAATGCTTCTTGATTGTGGCAACGCTCTTTGTAAGTGCCTTTTCAAGCATCGAATCAAGCGACAAAGGTTTGAACGTCTTTTGAAACTCTTGAATTGGCCGCCTGAGATTCGCTTGACCGAGCGCCTTGAAGGCAAGGGCCGCCAAGATGAGATTGCCGTGCACGAGAACTCCCCAAGTCGGCCCACTCTTCTTGATTAGGCCCTTCCGCTTCGCATCGATCCAACCATCAATTGCCCTCTGCACAAGCGTCGCGTTGAATGCGCGGGTACCCGTAGTGCTCGGATTGAATAGCGCCTTGTTAGGCGGCTTGGTTAGGTCGTTAAAGAAGCGTCCGAGGCCGGTCTTTACCTGCACTGCCAGACCAGCGTCAGCAGAAGCGCACGCAAGCGCGGTCGTTACTTCGAGAAGCTCACATGACATGGCTGCTGGAGCCGCTTCTTCACTACGAACAAACTGGTAATCAACTCCTTCCATAGACATCTCTTGGCGTAGTCGCAATTGCTCTGGATCTTGCGCAGCGAAGTCTCGCGGCTCAATGCGATTCTGGAGGTTGTTCGTACGAGTCACTTCTTTCCCAAAACCAACAGGCGCTGACTCAAGTACGATCACTCGGATGGAGACACGAATCTTTCCGAGCCTCTCGTCGTCATCGATGCCACCGAGCGAACTAACTGTTTGTGCACCGTTGACGATCGAGGCGCCTGTGAAGGTGAAATTTCCAGCGGTCCGAGAGGCCGCGCCTGCGGGCGCCTTCACGGCTGCGTCTGCGACGACGGTAATTCCGTCATTGAAATACCAGAAGCTCTCAGGTGCAGTTGTCGCCGTAAGGCGAATCTGCGTATTGACGTCAGTCGCACCGAGCGCATGCCGAATATTCGCAGCAACAAGCCTCCGGGCATGTTGCTTCCACCATGCTTTCAGCTGAAGACCGTCTATCAGGCCAAAGTAGGCGGGATAAGGTGCTGACACGTAGGACCAATCGAACAGTTGTGCATCGAGTGATACGTGAACAGCACCGGCGTCCGAAGTGAGTCCGTGGTAGACCGTTTCGAGACCCATCACCTCAGAAGTGGCAATCTGGTTTGGGTCATCTCCGTTGAGCTCCTTGAGCAGCTTTTCGAGCACAGCGGTCCCGT
>NZ_JBDNFF010000164.1:0-21790 GCF_041689975.1 Gemmatimonas sp. | reverse complement strand
TGTGGCGTCCGAGCATGATTTCGCCGATGCATTCCTATTCTTTCGCTTCGTCGCGAACGCAAACGACGGCGTAACATCCCACGAATCGTTACCGGATCTCGATGCAGTGGCGCGTCGCCTCCGCGATCCAGATGGCATCGCCGTGGGCGCGCGCCGACGGCATCTGCTCTGGTATGACAACAGCTTTTCCGGACGAGCACTCAGTGGATGGCTGCGCGCCCGTTTCGCGCTCACGTCGGCGGCCGCCACGGGCGTGGCCACGGCGTTGATGCTTCGCGGAGACGTGCTCCACGTGTTCGACGACCGTCCCTTCGAACCGACCGGTGAGCTGTATCGCTTACGGTGAGGTGCTTCTCTTCACGGCGCAGCGATCCTTGTGTCGGCGCGGCGCGAACTACCGTCGCGACCTCCACGAGAGCGCGCGCACATCGGCGATGGCGGTGCCGCCAGTTTGCTCCGTGTCCTGCATCAGGCCCACGGCGACGACGGCACGTGGCGTGCCGCCCCAGATACGCTGATAGTCGCTGAACGGATCGAGCACGGTCTCGACCCACGCGGTCGAGGCAGCGTCCGGCTCGAGCCGGATCACATGGAGTGTGCGCGACTGAAAGCTGGGCCGGCTATACCCCGACGGTTCACCGGTACCGGATGTGTAGAACAGCGTGCGCGGCGTCCGTTCAAAAATTCCCTGCGTGGCAAACACCACGAACACGCGCAGCGCGGCATCGTCAGTAGCGGCTGCACGCAGGTCGGCGCCGGCGGGAGCGACCAGCACGCGCCACGAGACGGCGAGTCGCATGGTCGAGGGAGCTTCCGGTGCGTCCAGACGGTTGACGAACCAACCCGCACTCCCGGTGCCGGCGATCCGCACAAATCGCGTGCCGGCAGAATCGAGAACCGTTGCCGTCGGGGAACGCTGGCGGCGTACCGGAATCGCACTCCACACGGGTGGCAGCCCGCCGCCGAGGCGGATGGTGTGAAGGCGGAGCAAGTCGACGGGTTCCGCCGCGCCGAATGCGGTGAGAAGTAGTGCGCACCATACGATACGTGATCGGCTCATGCGTCGCCGTGAGTTGGGGTGCTGCCGCGCAGTCTCGCACGGCGAAAGAGGTCATCGTATCGTTCCCGGTGTTCCAAGGTAGCGCGTCGGCACAATCCGGAGGCGCTCGATTTTCTATCTCGCGTTCATCAGTGCACGTTGCAGCATTCTTCAGGCCGCCGCTCTCGCGATCGAGTGAGTATGCAGCGCATTCGGGTTCAGGGTGTCCACCACATCACGCTCGTGGGCTCGGCGCGTCAGTCTGCGATAGACTTCTGGCAAGGCGTTCGGGGATGCCATTCATCGTCGAACAGCCCAACCTCGGGCGCGAGTCCGAAAATCACTTGTGTTTCGATCCTGGGGACGGACGCCTGCGCACAGTGGTCACGACCGAGCATACGCCCGACGCGGGCCGCTCCGCCCCGCGTGTGGTCGGTTGGCTGCAGCAGATCGCGCTCAGCGTGTCGAAGGCCACGTTGCAACAGCCGCCAGCGCGGCTCCAGCAACTCGGCATCCGCGGTGAACAGTGCGATCGGGGCTTCTTGGACTCTCTCTCTCCGTGATCCGAACGACGTCAAGGTCGAACTCTCGTGCTACATGTTCGAAGCGCCACGTGGCTTCCGTCATGCGTCGTTCTGATCGCAAGCCGCGACCAGCTGGATTAGGGCGATTCCGGGGTGACGATGCGGAGTTTACGGCGTCTTCCCTTGAGCGGCGCCGTAGTCGCTCGCCCTTCGGCCGACTGGATGGCGCACGCGGTCTTCCGACAGCAGCATATGCCCTTCTCCAGCGACTCCGTCCCGCTTTCGCCCGCCGTGCACATGGCACGGCTCACCGATCCTGCCCGACTCGCGGCGCTCGAAGCCTCGCTCCTACTCGACGGCGTCGGTCTGCCGATTCTCGATCGGCTCGCGCGCATCGCGTGTGCGTTGCTCGCGGTGCCGGTCGCGCTTGTCTCGCTCGTCGACGATCACGGGCAGCACTTTCCGGGGCTTGCCGGTCTTGAGGGGTTTGCCGGTGACGACCGTGGTACGCCGCTCTCACATTCGTTCTGCCAGTACGTGGTGACGAGCGACTGCGCTATGTTGGTCGAGGACGCTGCCCTCAGTGAACTGGTGCGCGACAACCTCGCGCGCCGCGATCTGGGCGTTGTCGCGTACGCCGGCGTGCCGTTGCGCAACGCAGAGGGTCAGACGCTCGGGGCGTTCTGCGCGATCGATACCAAGCCTCGCGCGTGGGCGGACGACGACCTGAGTCTTCTCGAGAATCTGGCAGCCGCGGCGATGGCCGAGATTCGCGCACGATCGCAGGCCTGTCGTGAGTGAGCAAAGCACAGCGCCCGTAAATGACGTCGAGCTGCCCGCTCTGCCTGCTGCCGACTTCGCCACCCTTTGTGGGCAATTGCTCGACCTGTTGTCGGCGGGGGCACCGGGGTTGAGCTTGCATGGTTATCTGCAGCGCGCAATGGTGTTGCTGCGGCGTGGGGAAATAACGCTGGTGGTGGAAAGCGGGAGGGTGCGCGCCAACGGCTCCGCTCTCGGCACGCGTACGAATCGCACGTGGCATGCCCTCATGACACAGCATCGGGTGCAGCGCGTCAGCTTCGCGGCCGGCGCAAGCGACCGTGAACTTCTCCAATTCCTCGCGTTACTGGTCACCTCGCAGTCAACAGCGGCGCAATCGTTCACTGAACTATGGCACGAGCTCGGTGCGTGGCGAATTCACGCGACGGTCGAGCCGAACGGACCCGAAGCGTCGTCTGCCACCTCTCTAGAGGTGCAGAGCCTCTTGGCCGAGTTCGCTTCGCATGGCTCTGGGCGCGCGATCATGGCCGATGAGCTTTTTCTGTTGTGTCGCGAAGTGCTCACCGGCGCGTCCGTCGGCGAGAACAGCCCGATGGGAAACGCGCTTCGGGCTGCGGGGGCGCAGGCTACGGAGGCGCTGTTGTTGCTACTGGCGGAGTCGACCAGTGGCAGTCAACGTCGTATGCTCTACGAGGCGATTCTCGAGATCAAGGACGGCTGCTCGCATCTGATCACGGCGCTCGCTCATCCGTTGTGGTTCGTTGCACGGAACGCGGCCGCACTGCTCGGAGAAGGACGGGTCGTCACGGCCGACGAGGCGCTCTGTGTCCTTCTCTCCCATGAGGACTCGCGTGTCCGCGCCGCGGCGGTGACCGCCTTGAGTGCGTTGCAGACACCCGCTTCTCTGGGTGCCTTGCATCGCGCCGTCGGTGATTCTCACGGTCGTGTACGTGAGGCGGCCTGGCGGGCGTGGACACATATCGCCGCGGCTCCGTCAGCTTCGGCACTCGATGCCGGCCTGCGTGCTGAAAGCGATGTCGATACGCAACGCGCGCTCCTCGACTGCGCGGCGGCGCATCCTGACCTCGACGTGAACGCGGCATTGGTGCGTTTTTGCGCACGTAAGTGCGCGGGTGAATCGGATCCCGAGTTGCTCATCTACGGCGTCGAGCTGTTATCGCATAGAAAGCCTAAAGCGGCGTTCCCGTTCACTCGACGACTGGTGGATCGCTGGCCAGCCCAAACACGTCAGAGCCGCGTGGTCGAGGCATCTACCTGACCGTTCCGCTCTCGTTCGGCGGTCCGCACGGCGTCGGGCGGACCGCCGCTGTGTTCTTTTCCCACGGGACGGGTCGTCACGGCAGCTTGAAATAGACGAGCTCGCCATAAGTACCGGCGGCCGGCCGATCGACGAATCGCAAGATCGTGCTCCGTGCTAAACTGTGTACATGCCCCCCAATGCATTACAGGTTTCGTCCTCCTCCCCACGCTGCGTGTGACTCGGTCGAATATCTGCCCCCGCTGTAGCGAAGCCTACGACGACGACGTGGACTTCTGCGCGAAAGACGGTTCCCGTCTCATTCGTGGTGGACAGTTGGCAGACCTGATCGGCAGCGTCATTGCGGAACGTTATCGTATCGTGTCGAAGCTTGGCGAAGGTGGCATGGGCCAGGTGTACCTGGCCGAGCATGTGCGCATGAAGCGCAAGAGCGCGGTCAAGATCATGCGACCGTCCCTCGTACATGAGGTCGAGGCGCTGCAGCGCTTCACGCGAGAGGCGGAGAACGCCAGCCAGCTGTCACACCCGAATATCGCAGCGATCTTCGATTTCGGAGAGAGCGCGGAGGGCGTGGTGTATCTCGCGATGGAATACATCGATGGCGAGACACTGTCTGCGGTCATGGCCAGCGACACGTCGCTGCACCCGCAAGAGGTCGCGGACATCATCGGTCAGGCGGCTGACGGTCTGCAAGTAGCGCACGACATGAACATGTTGCACCGCGACATCAAGCCGGACAACATCATGCTCGGTAAGCGCGTAGACGGCACGTATTTCGTGAAGCTCGTGGACTTCGGCATCGCGCGAACGATCGGTGGTGGAGACCAGAAGGTCACGCGAACGGGCTACGCGGTGGGCACGCCGGAGTACATGTCGCCGGAGCAGCTGGCGGGCGACTTGCTCGACGCGCGCAGTGATCTGTATTCGCTGGCGTTGGTCGCGTTCGTGGCACTCACTGGCAAGCAGGCGTTTCCGGCTTATTCAACGAAGGAGGCGCTCATCCTGCGGCTCACGAGCCGACCGCAGTCGCTGCAGCAGGCTCGCGAAGGGGTGGAGTGGCCGGAGTCGCTGCAGGAGGTGTTCAACCGGGCCTTGTCTCCCGAGCCGTCGGAACGGTTTGAATCGGCCGCGAATTTTGCCGAGGCACTGTCGGTAACGATCAACAGCATGACGCCGACGCAAACGACGGAGATGTACCGTCGCGCCCTCGACGCACGGACCGCCAGCATCGTCGCGCGTGCGCCCGGTGGTGCGAGTGCTCTGGTATTGTCGGGAGAGCGAGCGGTCGACTCTCGCAGCGGCAGCATGCGCGTGGCGGGAGCCGGTTCCAATGGCGCTGGCGCGGCGGTCACGGTAGCGCCGACCGCCAAGCCAAAGGCGCGCTGGCCGTTCATCATCGGCGGAGTGATGACCGTCTCGGTGGCGGTAGCGCTGTACCTGGTGAGCCGTGGTAAGGCGACATCGGAAGTGCCGACCGTGATGGATTCCATGGCGGCGGTCACGTCGCCGGTGTTGGCGCGAAGTGTCGCGTCGGTCTCGTCGGCGAAGCCCGAGAGCACGTCTACGCCTCCAGCTGCCGAGAGAAAAGTGCCTGCACCGACCAGTGTCGATGCGGGAGACAAGGCGGCGACCGGTCGCCTGAAAAAGGCTAAGGCCGACTCGGTGAAGTTGACCGTAACGCGTGCGAAGCTTCTGGCCGACAGCATTACCAGCGCGTCAGCGGTACGGGCGCGCTATCCGGAGGCGCCGGCACGCGCGATGATCCAGCGTGGGATCGATGTCAAGGCACACATCGTGAAAAGCAACGATGTGCGAGTGGTGATCATGGCGACGCCGATGTTCATGGCGCGTGCCGAGACGGCACGGGTGTTCAAAGACAACACGACGAAAGCAGACGGTAGCGCTTACGACGCGGCCGACCCTATCGAGCGATGGAGTGCGTGGAATGGCTTGGTGTCGAGCCGACGCGCCGTGTATGTGCTGGAGGTAGCCCCTGACAAGACGCCGTGGCCCACGCTCGAGCCTGATCGTGTGGTCGACTTCAAGAAGGGCGACGTGACTGCGGTTGAGCTCCTCCGCGATGGTGTGGCAGTGCACCTCGATGGTGCGGCGCAGCTGCCCGCCGTGGTGAACGGCGCCTTGCAGCTCGCGGCGGGGAAGAAGGTTTTCAATACCTTTGTGGCGACGATTCCGCCCACGGCGTTCATCCCGCGCGACGACGCCACGTTCCCCAAGGTCGAAGTGCTGGTACGCGATGCAACACGAGGTGGCGACGTCACGCGCATTCAGCTCTCTGAGTCGTTGGTGCGCCGATTGTACGGCGAGTTCGCTCCCTGGAGAGACGCGTTGGCCCGGTAGCTGTGAGGCGCCGGCGAAACATTACTTTTGTCCCACCGTACATTACTGATATTCTTTACTCCCGCCACCCGCGAATCCATATGCATACTCTTCCTACCCGCGCCGTGCTGGTCGTTGCCGCTGCGGCGGCCTTTGCCGCCTGTGCGCCACGAAAGCCGGTTACCGCGCCCTCCCCCGCGAGCGATCCCCGTAACAACCTCAAGGCCGGTCTGTTCGACGCGGCGGAGTACACGTCGAACCTCAAGGTCGTATCGAGGTCCGTGTCGCCCAAGGGGTTTCTCGGCGAGACCAACTCCGACCTCGCCTTCACGGGCAACTACGTCATTCAGGGCAATTACAACGGCCCCGTGGTGTGGGATATCAGCAACCCGTCGCAGCCGAAGCTGGTGGTCGCGTACGAATGCCCGGCCTCGCAGAACGACGTGAGCGTGTACAAGAATCTGATGTTCATGTCGGCCGAAGCGATGAATGGCCGCGTGGATTGCAAGCCCGGTGGTGTGAAGGACGTCGTGAGCAAGGACCGCGTGCGTGGCGTGCGCATCTTCGACATCACGAACATTCGTGAGCCCAAGCTGGTGGCCAATGTGCAGACGTGCCGCGGTTCACACACGCACACGGTGCTCGAAGATCCGAAGGACAAGAACAACGTCTACATCTACGTGTCGGGTTCGTCGGGCATCCGTCCGGCCGGTGAGTTGGCCGAGTGCGTGGCCGCGCCCAGCGGCGACGCGAACTCGTCGCGGTTGCGTATCGAGATCATCAAGGTGCCGCTCGCCGATCCGGCTGCGGCGGCCGTCGTCGGTCGCGCGAATATCTTCGCGGGACTGGGCGCGTCGAAGAGCCACGGGGCGTCGCCGGCCGACAAGGCTGACATGGATGCGGCCAAGGCCAAGGGTGCGTTCACGATCATGATTCCGGCCATGAACGAAGAGGTGGTTCTGCCGAATCAGTTGGTACAGCCGGTGCTGGACAGCATCATGAAGGCGCGTGGTGCAACGGTTGCGACGGCTGCGGATACCGCAGCGGCACGCCCGGTCGTCAACGCATTCGTAACGCGCATGTTCGCCGCGCAGGGCATGGACAAGCCGCCGGTGGCTGCCACCAGTGTAAGCGAAGGGTCGCAGTGCCATGACATCACGGTGTACCCCGCGCTTGGTTTGGCGGGTGGCGCCTGCGAAGGACACGGCCTGCTGCTCGACATCAGCAACCCGATCGCACCCGTACGTCTCGACGCCGTGGCCGATTCGAACTTCGCCTACTGGCACTCGGCCACGTTCAACAACGACGGCACGAAGATGCTGTTCAGCGACGAGTGGGGTGGTGGTGGTTCGCCGAAATGCCGTGCGCTGGACAAGCCGGAATGGGGCGCCAACGCGATCTTCGCGATCGTGAACAAGAAGCTCGTGTTCCAGAGCTATTACAAAATTCCCACGTATCAGAGCAAGAACGAGAACTGCGTGGCGCACAACGGCTCGCTGATTCCAATTCCCGGTCGTGACGTGATGGTGCAGTCGTGGTACCAGGGCGGTATCTCGGTGTTCGACTGGACCGATGCGGCGCACCCGAAGGAGATTGCGAGCTTCGATCGTGGTCCGGTAGACAGCACGCGTATGGAAATGGGCGGCTCGTGGTCGGTGTACTGGTACAACGGCAACATCGTGAGCTCGGAAATCGCGCGTGGTATGGACGTGGCGCAGTTGATACCGAGCGAGTTCATCTCGCAGAACGAGATCGATGCCGCGAATACGGTGAAGTGGGATTATCTCAATGCGCAGGGCCAGCCGAAGATCTCGTGGCCGCCCAGCTTCGCGCTGGCCAAGGCGTTCACGGATCAGTTGGAGCGAAAGGGTTGTGTAGCGCCGGCCAGGATCAGTGACATCCGGTCGCAGATCGCCAGCGCCGAGCAGGCGAGCGGCGCGGCGCGAAACGGTGCCCTGAGCAAGTTGGTGACCGACGTGGAATCCAATCGCAGCTGCGATCCGGCGAAGGTGGACCTGCTGAAGAAGGCGCTGCAGGATTTGCAGGCGCTGGCGATGTAACTGATGATCTCACCTTTTGTCGTATCGCGTGTCGTTACCGCGAGTGCGCTCGCCGCTACCTGCGCACTCGCTGCCTGCACCCCGAAGTCCGAAACCGTGGCCGACACCACCGTCGCGGCGGTCGTGACGGATACGTTCCCGTCGCAGGAAGGCATGATCGACGTGCCCGGCGGCAAGGTGTGGTATCGTAAGATCGGCAACGGCGCGGGCGTGCCGCTGTTGGCGATGCACGGCGGCCCCGGCGGCACGTCGTGTTCTTTCGAGGTGCTTGCGCCACTTGCCAACGATCGGCCGATCATCTTTTACGATCAGTTGGGCTCCGGTCGCTCCGAGCATCCGACCGACACAACCCTCTGGAATTTCCCGCGCTTCGTGCAGGAAGTGGACGCCGTACGCCGCGCGCTCGCGCTGGATAGTGTCCACCTGCTCGGTCACTCCTGGGGCGGTTCGTTGGCGGCCGAATACATGATTGCCACCAAGCCGACGGGGGTGAAGTCGGTGATCTTGAGCAGTCCGCTCATTTCGACGCCGCGGTGGATTGCTGACGCTGACAGTCTGCGCGAGCAGCTGCCGGAATCGATCCAGAAGGTACTGGACGAAAACGAGAAGGCGGGTACGCTGAATTCGCCGGCGTACGCCGCAGCCACGGATTCGTTCTACGCACGACACGTGAAGCGGTTGCCGACCGTGCCGATCGCGCGCTGTGCCGGCGTGAAGGGGAACGATACGATCTACCGTCAGATGTGGGGACCCACGGAGTTCCTGTCGAACGGAACGCTCCAGTCATGGACGCGCTCGGCGGATATGGACGAGATCACCGCGCCGACGTTGTTCATCGCGGGCGAATTCGATGAAGCACGCCCGACGACGCTCGAGGAATTCCGCAAGACCATGCGCGATGCACGGTTGGTGGTGATTCCGGGCGGGGCGCACGCGGCAATGCGTGAAAAACCGGCGGAGTACATCGCCGCCGTGCGTGCCTTCCTGGCTGAGGTCGAGAAGCCGAAACGATAGCGCCTTGACGGACCCTATGTCCCGTCGCTTAGCTCCATACTGACACACCACCCTTGGGAGCTTCCATGCGCATGATTCCTGTCCTGACGGCCGCCGCTGCCCTCGCCGGATCCGGCTTCGCCGCCGGGCGGGCGCGACCCGCCGCTGCCGCGACACCCACGGCGTCGATGGCCGCCGCTGCCGACGAGCACGCCAGGCGCGAGATGTCGTCGATGCCCGTCGTCGTGGTCTCCACCATGCCGAGCGAATCAGCGCAGCAATCCGGTGGGATCCCGGCGTCGGCCGGCACCGCGGCCGCTCGCCTTGCGGCGTCGCCGCGTCACGCCGAGTGGGTGGCGACCAAGGTGAATGCGACGGACAGTGTGATGGCGTGGGTGGTCTATCCGGAGCGCAAGGACAAGGCGCCGGTCGTGATCGCGTTGCACGAGAACACCGGGATCAACACGTGGACGCGTTCGGTGGCAGAACAGCTGGTGGCCGACGGGTTCATCGCTATCGCGCCTGATTTCACGACGATGTACCGCACGGGGGATCTCGAGGCCGATTCGGCGTCCGATCAGGGGCGCGCGGCGATCGGACAGGTCACGCCGGAGGTTGGCACGCGCATTCTGGATGCGGTCGCGAAGTACGGGATGTCATTGCCGTCGGCGTTGCCGAAGTACGGCATCGTGGGCTTCTGCTGGGGCGGTGGACGTTCGTTCCTGCATGCCACTACGGCGTGGCCGAAGAGCGCTGCGCGCGCGCGACATGCATGATCATGCGCTGATTCTGCAAGAAATCCTGCGCGGCTACGCGTTGCCGCTGGACGGCGCTCACGGCGTGGTGCATTGGGCGCGTGTCATCGAGAACGGATTGCGGGTGGCCGAATCGAACGGCGCGGACGCGGACGTCGTGGCGCTGTTCGCGCTGTTTCATGATTCACGACGGGTGAATCAGCATCGCGACGACGGTCATGGCCAACGGGGCGGCGAGCTCGCGCGTTCGCTGCGCGGCACGCTGGTGCATCTCGACGACGCTCGCTTCGACCTGCTGTACGAAGCCTGTTTGCTGCACACCGATGGCCACACCACCGGCCATCCGACGTTGCTGGCCTGCTGGGATGCGGACCGGCTCGACCTGGGCCGCGTGGGCATCACGCCGCGGCCGGAGCTGTTGTGCACCGATGCGGCACGCACGATGCTGCCATGGGCCGACGCGAGGGCGACGAGTGCGCATGTCCCCGAGACGGTGCTGGCCTCGTGGAGAATGACCCGGGCGCTGATGCCTGTCGAATAGGGCGCACGTCATCGCGTAGTCATTCACGACCTTCTCTCTTTGGGTGCAATGGTGCGTTTCGTTCGATTCGGTATCGTCACGCTCGCGGTCGTTGGCGCGGCGCTCGTGGGCTACGGCTCGTGGAGGAACCCCGAGCAGGGGCCGCTGAATGCGGCGGCCCGCACCGGCGTGCCCGGTCAATTCGTGGCGCTCTCGGGCGGCGTGACCCACTACGACATTGCCGGCCCCGACACGGGGCGCGTGGTGGTGCTGGTGCACGGCTTTTCGGTGCCGTCGTACATCTGGGATTCCACGTCGACGGCTCTCAGCGCGGCCGGCTACCGCGTGATTCGGTACGACGTGTACGGTCGCGGCTGGTCCGACCGTCCGGATGCGGCGTACGACGGCGCGATGTACGATGCGCAGCTCGATGAGTTGCTCGATTCGCTGCATATCACGCAACCGATCGATTTGGTTGGTCTGTCGTTCGGTGGATACGTGACGTCGCATTACGTGGCCGGACATGCGGCGCGCGTGCGCACGCTCACGATGATCGACCCGGCCAGTACGGCGCGTGAGCTGCCGGGATTCCTGTCGTGGCCGGTGGTGGGCCCGTGGATCTGGCAGACCACGCAGGTGCCGGGCATGGCCGAGGGGCAGGCTTCGGACTTTCTGCATCCGGAGCAATTCCCCACGTGGGCCGAACAATACCGACCGCAGATGCGCTACGACGGTTTCGGTCGCGCGCTGCTGCGCAGTGCGTTCACGATGCGCCGCACGGATTTCGGCGCGCTGTTTGCGGCGGCGGGCAAGACGGGCGTGCCCGCGTTGTTGGTGTGGGGCAAGCAGGACCGGACGGTGCCCATCGCGCTGTCCGCGGTGGCGCGCACGCATATGCCGTCGATTGAATTCTTTGCCGTGGACTCGGCGGGGCATTTGCCGCACATCGAGCAGTCGGCGCTGGTGCATGCGAAGATGCAGGAGTTCTTTCGCGCGCACCCGCGTTCCCTTCCTTGATCCGTTCTGATCCTTTCTCCGAGATGCTCGTGCTCCGCTTCCGTCGGCTTGTCCGCTCCGCGCTCCTGCTCACGTCCGCCTTGCCGATGCTCGCGCTCTCACGCGTGGTCGCGGCCCAAGCCACGTTCCCGGGCGGAGCGGTGCAGGGGCCGCGCTGGCGTCACATCGGCCCCTTCCGCGCCGGGCGCACCAAAAGCGCCGTGGGGGTACCGACGCAGCCGAATGTGTTCTATATGGCGGCCACCAACGGCGGCGTGTGGAAGACCAACGACGCCGGCCGCACATGGAATCCCATCTTCGATGCCCAGAACACGGGCTCGGTGGGCGCGGTGGAAGTGGCACCGTCCAATCCGAACATCCTGTACGTGGGCAGCGGAGAAGGGCTGCAGCGCCCCGATCTGAGTACGGGCAATGGGATGTATCGGTCGAACGACGCCGGTCGCTCCTGGGCGCATCTGGGACTCCGTGACGGGCAACAGATTCCGCGCATCGCGATCGACCCGACCAACCCCGAGCGGCTGTTCGTGGCGGTGTTGGGTCATCCGTACGGGCCGAATACGGAGCGTGGCATCTACCGCTCGGTGAACGGCGGACAGTCGTTCGAGCGCGTGCTCTACAAAGACGAGAACACCGGTGGCGCCGATGTCGTGCTTTCGCCGAACGATCCGAACACGGTGTACGCGGTGCTGTGGGAAGCACGTCAAGGGCCATGGGAGAACGCGGCGTGGAGCGGACCGAATTCGGGGCTGTTCAAGAGCACCGATGGCGGCGCCACGTGGACCCAGCTGGCGGGCGGATTGCCCACCACCGCCGAGGGGCTCGGACGCTTGGGCGTCGGTATCAGCCCCACGAACCCGCGGCGCATCTACGTGACGGCCACGGCGGGGGCCAGGAGCGGCCTTTATCGCAGCGACGACGCCGGGGCGACCTGGACGCGGACCACGTCGGACAATCGCATTTTCGGACGTGGTGACGACTTCGCCGCCGTGACGGTGGACCCGCGCGATCCGAACACGCTGTACTCCATGAACGTGGTAGCCTGGAAGAGCACTGATGCGGGCGTGACGTGGACGGCGTTGCGCGGAGCACCGGGGGGCGACGACTATCAGCGGTTGTGGATCAATCCGCTGGTGCCGACCACGATGCTGCTGGTAGCCGATCAGGGCGCGGTGATCACGGTGAATGACGGCGAGACGTGGAGCTCGTGGTACAATCAGGGCACCGCACAGTTCTATCACGTCACCACCGACAATGCGTGGCCGTACCGCGTGTGCGGTGGCCAGCAGGAATCGGGTTCGGCCTGCGTGAGCAGTCGTGGCGACGACGGCAGTATCACCTACCGTGACTGGCGCCCGGTCGGTGCGAGTGAGTACAGCTACGTGGCCCCCGATCCGCTCAACCCGGACATCGTGTACGGTGGCACGGTGTCGCGATTCGATCGTCGCACGGGGCAGACGCAGAACGTGAGTCCCACCGTGGGACGCACGCGAGGTGCGGCGGGCAGCGGGCCGGATTACTTCCGCGGCATACGCACCATGCCGATTCTCTTTTCGCCGATCAATCCGCGAAAGCTGTACTACGGCACCAACGTGGTGTGGAGTACCGTGAACGGCGGTAGCAGCTGGACGCGACTCAGTGACGATCTCTCACGCGACACGTGGAGCGTGCCCGCCAGCGTGGGCAAGTACGCGAGTACGCCGGCCGCCAAGCCCACGCGCCGTGGTGTGGTCTACACGATCGCGCCGAGCTACGTGGACTCGAATACGCTGTGGGCAGGCACCGACGACGGCCTGGTCCACATCACGCGCAACGGCGGTAAAACGTGGCGCAACGTGACCCCGCCGCAGATCGGTGCATGGTGGAAAGTGTCGATCATGGACGCGTCACACTTCAGCGCCACCACGGCGTATGCGGCGGTGAATACGCTACGCCTCGATGATCTGCGGCCGCATATTTATCGCACCCGCGACGGCGGTACCACATGGACCGAGATCGTGAGCGGCATCGCTACCGATGCGCCGATCAACGTGGTACGTGAGGATCCGAAGCGACGCGGCTTGCTGTACGCGGGCAGCGAAACACAGGTGTGGTTCTCGCTCGACGATGGCGATCACTGGCACTCGCTGCGCGGCAATATGCCGGCGATTTCAATCCGCGATCTCGTGATCAAGGACGACGACATCGCGGTGGGGACGCACGGTCGTGGTTTCTGGATTCTCGACAACGCAACGGCACTACGGCAGTGGAACGAGAACAGCGCGACGGCGCCGGCAACGTTGTTCAAGCCGGCGGTCGCCACCCGCGTGCGCTACTCGATGTACACCGATACACCGGTGCCCCCCGATGAACCGCGGGCGGAGAATCCGCCCGACGGCGCAATGATCGACTACTTCTTGTCACGTGATGCGCAGGCGGTGTCGCTCGAGATTCTGAACGCGGCGGGTCGCGTGCTGCGCACGTTTACGAGCACAGATCCCACGCCGCTGCCCACCGACGCCGGCAACTGGCCGCGCTACTGGTTCCGCGCGGCCGCGGCACCGAGTGCCAAGGCCGGGCTGCAGCGCTTCACGTGGGACCTGCACTATGCGCGACCAAGCCTCGAGTGCTCACTGCCGATCTCGGCCACGCCCCACAACACGAAGTGCGAGCCCGAGGGGCCGTGGGTGATGCCGGGTGTCTATACCGCTCGCCTCACGGTCGATGGCGCGATACAGTCGCACACGTTCACCGTGCGCATGGACCCGCGAGTGAAGACAGCGCGGGCCGGGCTTACGCAGCAGCACGATCTGTCGCTGGCATTGTACGACGCGATGGTTGAAGCGCAGGCCCTGGCCGCCGAGGCTCGATCGAGCGGGCGTACGACGTTCGCGGGTCAGGATGCTTTCGGGGGCGTTGCCGCTTCACACCAGGCCGTGATCGACGTGTTGCAGGAGAGCGACGCGCCGGCTACGGAGGCGATGGTGCAGACAGCGAAGGCGCATTTGGCGGCTTACGCGGTGCTCAAGGCGCGGTGGATGGCGAAGTAGGGACCAGCGACTCCGCGATCACTTCGGAGGCGCCTTGTAGCCTGCCGGCACACCATCCGGATGCATCCGGCACGCCGGGGGCTGCTCGACCGTGTACGTAAAGTTGGCAATGCGCCACGTGGAACCCACCTGCACCAGCGTGAGCAAGTCGATGCCGCAGTGCGACCACTTGCCTTCGGCCCACAAATCGTAGGGCATCCACACACTCGCGATCGTGCCGGCCACGCGCACGGTCGCGTCATAGCCGCGCTCGATGATCGGCGCGCGCTTGCCGGCGGCTCGCTGCGCTGCCATGGTGCGCACCGTGTAGGTGCCACCGCGACCTGTCTGCTCCCGAGCGGGGAAGAACTGCGCTTCGGGGAGCATGAGATCCGAAAGCGCGATCAGGTCGCCGCTATTGATGTGTCCGAGCGCCGAGTCGACGACAGCCATGACGGCAACGCGCCGGGCATCGCCGCTGGGTAGGTCGACGTTCGGCCCGCGTGCGCGCGCGATCGACGCGCAGCCGCTGAGGGCCAACGCTAAAAGCAGTGTCGTGAAACGTGTGCGCATGATCTGATGAGTGAAGGTAAGATTAGGAAAGCGCGGCGCGGACGCCCGGTAAGTTTCGCCCCGGACACGCGACCGACGAACTGCGCCGGCATCGTCGGCCCGATCGCGGCGGGATAGGCCCGCAGCAGAAAGCTGCCCACGGCTGTGAAGCGACCATCGGCGTCGAGCGGCACGCGGCCGCGTCTATTGCCGTAGGTGCAACCGACATGCACGTGCGCGATCGTGTCGTTCACGAGCACGCCGGCGCTGTCGCCACCCCACCTGCCCGCGGCGAGACGAGCATCAAACGGCGGCCCATTGCTGACGTCGCCGCGACAGCCGACCGTTACGATGAGTGTCACCGTGAGGGCCGGGATGATGGCGCGCGTACGCACCAGTAGACTGGCCATCACGCCGGTGTTGGCGGTGCCACGAAGCGCTGCGAGCGCTGCTCATACGCGTGTGCCAGCGCAAGCAGGCGCACATCGCTGCCGGGGAGGCCCACGAACGACAGATTGCCGGCGGGCAGGCCGTTCACGCCGTAGCCGGCCGGCACCGAGACCTCGGGCAGTCCGAGCCAGTTGCCGTAGCCCAGCGTGGTGCGCACGTCGGGCCACGGATCGGTCGCGATTGGCGCACCGAACGGCATCGTGGGGTACACCATGGCGTCGATACGTCTTGCCGCGAATGATGCAGCCAGCTGTGCCACGGCTTGTTCGCGCGAACGGGCGAACGAGATACTCGCGGCATCTTCCTCGTACGGCTGCACGATGAGTTGCCGCACGGCATCCCAGTCGGCGGGTAGTACGTCGTAGAAGGCACGGAAGGCTGCGAGGCCACGCTGGACGTTGCGCTCAACGGTTCGCTCTGCGTCACCACGTCTGGCGAAGTAGCGCAGGAGTGCGTTGGCTGTTGGTGCGGGTGCGTTGTGATTCGGGACCACGTCACCGCGAGCAGTGGCCAAGGTGGCGAACACATTGCGCACGTTCACGCGATCCACCGGTGGCACGAACGCTTCGACCACGGCACCGGCGCTTACACAATCCGTGATCGCGCGGTCGAACACGCCGATGCATTCGGCAGTCATCCGCGCGCGCGGCACGTGCAACTCCACGAGTCCGAGTCGAGCGCCCACGAGTGCGTCGTCGCGAAGGGTACCGAGCCGGCCACTGGTATACGGGGAGCGATCGGCGAGACCATCGGATGCATCGGGGCCCGCAATCGCATCGAGCATGAGCGCGGCATCGGCCACGGTGCGTGCCAGCGGGCCGTGCGTGTCGAGATAGGGCCACGTGGGAATGACGCCGGTGCGCGGCACCAGCCCGAACGACGGCTTCATTCCCACGACCCCGGTGAATTGAGCAGGGATGCGATTCGATCCGCCGTCGTCGGTGCCAAGGGCGGCGAAGGCCATACCGCAGGCAACGACCACCGCCGATCCCGCGCTCGATCCGCCGGGCGTCCGCAATCCGGCACGATCGTGCGGATTGCGCACCTGTCCCGTAAGCGAGCTGGTGCCGTTGCCGCGGTACGCGAAATCGTCGGCGGTCGTTTTGCCGAGCAGCACGGCACCAGCTGCGCGAAGCCGCTGCACCTCGAGCGCATCGCGGGTGGCCGGCGCGGGGAAAAGGCGCGCCCACTCCGCACTCGACGCCGTGGTGGGCAGCCCTTTCATGTCGTAGATCGACTTGGCGAACAGCGGGACGCCGTCGAGGGGGCCGATCAACGCGCCGCGTCGTGCCCGGGCGTCCGACGCGCGCGCTTCGGCGATTGCACTATCGGCCAGTTGATCGATCGCGCGCAACGTGCCATTCCAGGCGCGACTGCGTGTGAGCGCCTCATTGGTGACCTCGACGGCGGAGAAATCACCACGGAGGCGTCCCGCCTGATACTGTGCGATCGTGCCCGCGAGTGGATCGCTGGCACGCGCGGGCCAGCCAACCATAGGCATGGCAAGCAAGGCGCTGAGCCGTGCGAGGGCTTCGCGGCGAGTAGGCGACATGGCGGGCGTTACGGGAGGTCGACCGCGCGTTTGCCAAGCGGTGCAAACGACACCGCAGCCAGCCGAAAGTGCGCGAAGCCGAACGGAATACCGATGATTGTCACGCAGTAAGCAATGCCGGCAAGCACGTGCGAAATCCAGAGCCAGATGCCGGCGAAGATGATCCAGAGTAGGTTGGCGAAACCCGTACCCACGATCTGGTCTTCGCCCACGGTGCGCGCGTCGACCAGCGTGCGGCCGAATGGCCAGGCGGCGAAGCCCGCGATGCGAAAAGCTGCGACGGCGAAGGGAATGCCGACCACGGTGATCGCGAGTAGCAGTCCGAGCAGCATCCACGCGATCCCGGCCACGAAGCCGCCGCCGATGACGAACCACAGGATGTTGAGCAGCAAGGTCATGAACTCGCTCGTATAGAATGCTCATCGAGCACCGCGCGGACTTTCTGCGCGAGCGTCGATGCCGTGAAGGGCTTTGACATGAGGTCGACTTCCGCCTCCAGTACGCCGTGCCGAAGGACGGCATCGTCGGTATACCCGCTCATGTAGAGCACCGCAATCTGCGGCAGTCGTTCCCGCAGGGCTTCCACCAGTGCCGGGCCGCTCATATTCGGCATGACCACATCGGTCACGAGCAACGCAATCGGCTTGGCGGTCGAGGCGACGACCTCGAGCGCCTCGACGCCGTCGCGTGCGGTCAGCACGTCGTAGCCCTGCGACTGCAACGCACGCAACGCGAGGGCCCGGACACCGCTGTCGTCTTCTACCAGCAGGATCGTTTCCGCACCGCCTCGCACACTGCCGGTGCCGTTCTCGACGATGGTGGACACTGATGTGGACACGGCGGGTAGATAGATCCTGAACGTCGACCCGTGTCCCGCTTCGCTGTGCACGTGAATGCCGCCGCCGCTCTGCTGCACGATGCCGAACACCATCGACAGCCCGAGTCCGGTGCCTTTGCCCAGGCCCTTGGTGGTGAAGAACGGCTCGAAGATGCGCGAGAGCACATCGGGCGTCATGCCGGTTCCGCTGTCAGTGATCCGGAGCATCACGTGCGGGCCATGCGGTACGCCCAGCTGCATCCCGGTAAACGTGTGATCAACCTCGACGTTGCGGGTCTCGATGCTGAGCGCACCACCGGTCGGCATCGCATCACGAGCATTCAGCGCGAGGTTCATGAGGATCTGATTCAACTGACTCGGGTCGGCGCGTACGGCCGCGACGTGCGAGTCGAGCGTTGTACTGAGCGAGATGTCCTCACCGATCAGGCGGCGCAACAGCTTGGACGTATTGAGCACGATCGCGTTCACATCGATCACTTCCGGCAGCAACAATGCCTGTCGACTGAAGGCAAGCAGCTGGCGCGTGAGGGCGGCGGCCCGATCGGCCGCGTCGGAGATCTCCTGAACGGACTCCTGCACGTCCGGTGAACTATCCGGTAGTGACAGCAGGAGCCCGCTGTGACCGGTGATGATCGTGAGCAGGTTGTTGAAGTCGTGCGCGATACCACCGGCAAGCTGTCCGACCGCCTCCATTTTCTGTGACTGCTGGAGCTCCTGCTGCAGTTGATTCCGCTGCACCTCGGCCAGCTTACGATCGGTGATGTCACGACTGATGCCGACCAGTCCGGTGATCTCCCCCTGCGCGTTGCGCAACGGCACCTTGATCACCAGGAACCACCGCGTACTGCCATCGGGTAGGGGGCGGGATCCCTCTGAATTGAGTATCGCGTTACCGGACAGCACCTGCGCGTCTTCGGCGTCACGCACGGCAGCGAACTCCGACGGCCAAATATCGAACGCCGAGAGTCCGATGACTTCATCCTCGCGTTCCTTCCCGAACTGGATGCAGGCGGCGCGATTGGCAAGCTCGAAGCGGCCGTAGCTGTCTTTTGTGAAGACGACGTCCGGCATCGCGTCGATCAGTGTGCGCAGCACGGCTTGCTGGCGTTCAAAGGACGAACGGGCGAGAATCTCCTGACGCAGCGCTTTCTCCATGGCCGTAATGACGACGTCTATGGCCAGAGTGAGCAGAATGGCGATCAGCGCGAAATTCAGGGTAATCGTGATCCAGCCGCTCCGACCTTGTGACGACGCGACCATGAACGTGTCCGGCGCGGCAAATCCGACGGATCCGATGAGGAGCAACGTGATCGTACTCAGTACCGTGGCCGCCAACCCGGCGCGCGTTCCGAGCAGCAGCGTCGTCATGATCGAAAAGCCGAGCAAGAAGATCTGGCTGATCGAGCCGACCCACACCACCAGCCCCGCGCCGAGGCCATACAGGATCAGGCAGAACACTGTCGCGCGCACCGTGAAGGGCAGCTGCTTCAGCACAACGAGCGTCGCGAGTAGAACCACCGCGAGCACATCGATCAACACGACACCGAGAAGCCCGGCACGAAGCGCCATGATGACGCTGGGAATGCACACCAGCACGCCGAGGATCAGCCCGGTGCGCATGATGACCGTGAGCAGCGTTGTCCGCCACTCGGCGGCATCGGACACGACCACCGTACCGAAGGAATTACTCATTTGAAAACCGCGTGTTCGCCGCGATCGTCGGCCGCTTCGCCACGCAGTCGCCTGGCGAAGAAGTCCACGAGGGTATCCTGGCCTGTAGACGGCGTGGCCGCCGCGTCGTAGCGCTGCGCCGACGCATCCCAGACGAGCATGGATTCCGTGGCGTAGTAGCGACCGATACGGGCCAGTTGTGCCTTGTCGGCGAGCGGCGGTACCACGCGACCAAGCACGCTCAACACGCCGATGATGGTATCGAGCAATAACACCGGCACATGCTTGAAGCGGGGTTCGCGTCCGAGCAGGGCGAAGAGCTGCTCGCCTTGCTCACGGGGCGTCTGTGCCTCGCCGGGACCGCCGATTGGTAACACGCGATTCTGCCGCGCAGGATCGGTGAGGCAGCCCACGAGAAATTCGGCCAGATCGTCGTCGCTGATCGGCTTGCACGCGGTGAGCGTGCCATCGCCGAACACGAGGAACGGCTTGCCGCGCCGCACGCGGTCCACTTGTCCGGACAGCGACTTGAAGAACGCCGTGGGGCGCACGATCGACCACGTGAGCCCGGATTCTACAAGCGCCGCTTCGAAGGCGAGCTTGGCCTCCTGAAAGGCCAGCAGTGGCTTTTGCACGCAGATGGCCGAGAGCAGCACCATCTGCGGCACACCGGCGGTCTGTGCCGCACGGAGGACCTGTAGATGCGCCTGATGGTCGATGGCCCATGCATCGCGTGGCACGCCGGACCGCGAGGCCAGGCAGGACACGACCGCGTCGAAGTGCTGACCCATGAAGCCGTCGCGGGCGATCGAAACGGGGTCGGTGACATCACCCTCGCGTACGGTCACGCCTGGGGAGGCGGTCGCACCCGCACGACCAAAGCAAACGACCGCGTGTCCATGGCGAATCAACGCGCGCACCGTGGCGCGACCGATGGTGCCGGTAGCGCCGAGCATGAATACGCGAAGCGGATGTGAGGTCATTGCGGAAAGATGGCGCGCGGGCCCTCCGCTGGGAATGCAGAGGCCCACGGCGTACCTTCCCTCTTCTTATTTCGGACACGCGAGCGCCCATGAACGACCTCACGATCGACAACGCCGGTTTGGCCCTCGCGGCCTCGGTGTACGGCCGGCCGGACGCACCGCCGGTCCTGCTGTTGCACGGCATCAGTAACAGTCGTGACGTGTGGTACGACTGGGCCGTCGAGCTGAGCGATCGCTATCGCGTGTACACGCTGGACTTTCGTGGACACGGGCATTCGGGGCGCGCCGGGCGCTACGCCATCGCCGACTATGTCTCGGACGCGGAAGCGATGCTGGCCGTGATCGGGGCGCCGACGCATGTGGTCGGTCACTCGCTGGGTGGCGTCGTGGCCGGTGCCCTGGCCCAAAGCGATAGTGCTCTGGTGCACTCGGTGCTGATGCTGGACCCGGCATGGTATTTCGGCATTCCCGAGGAGTTTGCACGTACGGTGTATCCGAAGCGGTTCGCGCTGTTGATCGGGATGATCACGCAGCTCCGTGAGGCTGCAGCTCCTCTCGATGCCTGGGTCGCTGCGGTGGCGAATACGCCGCATCCGTCGGGCGGTGTTTTCACCGACCATATGGGACACCGGCAGATAATGAGCCACGCGTCGGCGCTGCAGCGCCAAGATCCCACCTGCTGGCGGATTCCGGTGCAGGAAAGCTTTGCGGGGCTCGACACGACGGTGCCGTTCCGTCGGCCAACGAAGCTGATCCGCTGTGATGCCACGCTGGGTGCGGCGTTCATTGATGCTCATGCGGAGCGGATTCGCACGGTGAATCCGTCGCTCGACATTGTGCACTACGTGGGATCGGATCACTTCCCGCAGCGCACGTACGCGTTCGCCGAGCGCTTCCGTTTAGATCTTGAGCAGTTCCTGCGTGACGCGTAACCTTGAGATCGCTGAACTGATCACCACCTCTTTCCCTCAGCTCTTCGGGGTTTCGTGTGGGTGACTCGCTGCCCATCGGCCCGCTGCGTTGCCTCACCGACCATGGCCGCGGACCTATCGGTAAGAGACGTCTGCGCCTCTGCGTTCTCCGTTGCTCTGCGTGATCAGTGCTCGATCGACCCGAGCATCGCCGCCAGTGATCTGCCCCTGAACGGATCACTCATCGACGGACAGCCTGCTGAACTGATCACGCGGAGGTCGCAGAGGCGCAGAGCACGCAGAGGAACAGTCCAACACATATGGCTCTTGGGGTTACTGACCAGGCCGCTAATTAGTGCATAGTGCTGTCATGCGGCATACTGCACGTGCTGCTCGTGGAACAGGTTCTGCATGATCTGCGGGTGCTTCTGGCAGCGGACGAGATGTCGGCGCACGGGAGCCCTCATCTCGGCCACAGCATCACGCGAACGTCCGCCTTGTTCTCTGCCACGAACAGTTTCACG
>NZ_JBDNFF010000163.1:0-3299 GCF_041689975.1 Gemmatimonas sp. | reverse complement strand
CGAAACGCGATTCCGAATTGATCACGCGCTTGACTCGTGGCCGGTCAACTTCGCGATCATCACGGCCTACACGACGACGGGAGAGTGCTGGACGGAATCCGAGAACTCGCTCGCGGACGCAGAACTTGAACAAGTGCTACGCGGGCGCGGCGTTGAGCCTTCACGTATAGCCGGATACTCTCCATCGACCGGCCACGAAGAACGCGGATGGGCTTGCAGCCTTTCCGTTCATGATGCGTTCGAGATCGGCATGCAATTCCGACAGGACGCTATCTACGTGGTCGTAAACAGCATGCTATACGTTACTTACTGTGATCAACGTCGAAAGCTGGTGCCGGTCGCGCCGTTTGTTGACCGGCTCGATCCTTAGGCAGCGGAGAGTCGACCTGACGAAACATTACCACGGTTTTGACAACAGCTCCTTCACGCTCACCGCATTTAACACCGTCGCACACGTCTCCCAGTCCGCATCCTCGACCTTGCTGTACTTCGCGTCAAAGGGATTCCGTGTGGCCTTCGTTCGGTCAATCAGCTGATTCGCGGCCTGCTCATCGTTCATGGCAATCTTGACCCCCGGCGGCCACCCAAAATCCCCCATCTCTGGCCACCTCAAACTCCCCCAGCTGGCGTGAGGGTGTGAGCCTCTAATTCGGGGGGCCACCCGCGGGACGTTACGCTACCTCTCTCACCGCGGTGAGGGAGGAAGGAGTGAACGTCTTGAAAGCCCATCTACGGATTACCATCACGACGCTGCTGGCGCGGGGCGCGTCCCAGCATGAAATCGCGCAGCGTACCGGCGTGGATCGGAAAACGATTCGACGCTACGCGCGGGCCGCGCTGACCGCGGGGGCAAATGCCCCCATGGTGGCCACCGGCCCGGAGGCGATGGCCACGGAAATGCCCCCACCCCGGCCACCGGGTGACGACGCGCTCGAGCCTGCGGCCTTAGTGCCACATCGGGTAAAGTCCGGCCCCACGACGTCCGCCTGCGCGCCCCATCGGACGTGGATCGAAGCCCAAGTCGCGCTCGGCCGCAATGCGGTGAGTGTGTTTCAGGATCTGGTCGGCCAGCACGGTTTTACGCACCAGTACAACTCGGTCAAACGCTTCGTGGCCACGCTCAAGGCGCGTGCGCCGGAGCGTTTCGACGTGCTGGAATTTCCGCCGGGCGAAGAGGCGCAGGTCGACTACGGCCAAGGCGCGCCGACGCGCACGGCGTCGGGCAAATATCAGCGCCCGATCCTGTTTGTCATGACGCTCAAGTACTCGGGCAAGAGCTTTCGGAAGGTGGTGTGGAAGACGTCGCAGGCCGTGTGGGCGCAGCTGCATGAAGAGGCGTTTCGGTCCTTCGGCGGCTGCTGCCGCTACGTGGTACTCGACAATTTGAAAGAGGGCGTGGTGCGGCCCGACTGGTACGAGCCGGGCCTCAATCCGGTGTACGCCGCCGTGCTCGCGCACTATGGCGTCGTCGCCGACCCGTGTCGCGTGCGGGATCCGAATCGCAAAGGCACGGTCGAAGCGGCGATTCAGCACACGCAGAGTACCGCCCTGAAAGGACGCACCTTCGAGACGCTCGAGGCGCAGAACGCGTGGCTCGTGGAGTGGGAAGCGCGCTGGGCGTCGCCGCGCATTCATGGACGCAAGAAGCGCCAGGTGAGTGAACTCTATCGCGAGGAACAGCCGCACTTGCTGCCGCTTCCGCTCGAGGGCTTTCGATACTTCACGCAAGGCGTGCGCACGGTCGATGATGCGGGGCTCGTGCAGATCGAGGGCGCGTACTACGCGGCCGGCGAAGCCGCACTGGCGAGTGTGGTCACGGTCCGCGTGTATGCGCACGCGATTGAGATTCTGGATCGCACGGGCGCGGTCCTGCGCCGTCATCAGAAGGCGCTGCGAAAAGGCGCCTTCGTGATGGCCGAATCGGATCGCCTCTTCAATCCGTCGCGACAGACAGCGCGGATCTTGGCCCGCGCGGCGCAGATCGGCCCGCAGACCGCCGCGCTGGCGCAGGTCCTGTTCGCACGCCTCGGGCGACCGGGACAGCGTGCCCTTTATGGCCTCGCGAGTCTGCCGCGCACGTATGCGCGCGTCGACATCGAAGCGGTGTGTGCGCGCCTGCTCGCCGCGGACTGCGTGTCGTACACGGCCATCAAGACGGCGTTGGCGCGGCGCGCCGAGGACGCCCGTGCGGCCGCTGACGCGGCTCCGCTCACGCAATCCGGTCCGGGTATCCGCGCGCCCCTTGAGTACCAAACGTTTTGGGATCAGCACGCGGCGGACGAGGCGTCGATGACGCCAGCGGGGGCGTCCGCATGACGATGTCGATCACCGAGCTCGAACAGGCCCTGCGTGCGCTCCGTCTGTCGGGCATGAGCGCGACGATGCAGGCCCGCGCGCTGCAGGTCGCGCAGCATCAGATGGATTTCCTCGAAGCGTTTTCGTGGCTGGTGCAAGACGAATTGGATCGGCGTCGCTCGCGCCTGCTCGACCGGCGCTTCACGCTCTCCGGGCTGCGCGAGCGCAAAGACCTCAAGGATTTCGACTGGACGTACAATGCGCGGCTGCCGAAACGGGAGGTGCTCGCCCTGGGCACGCTGCAATTTCTCGACGCAAAAGAAGATCTGCTGATGATCGGTCCGCCCGGGACCGGGAAGAGTCACTGCGCCAAAGCGCTCGCGCTGCTCGCCGTGCAACGCGGCTACACCGTGTTGTACCGCGAAGCGCACCAGCTGATCGAAGACCTCGCCGAAGCGCGTGAGCTCGGCCACCTGCGCGCGTATCGGAAGCAGCTCAAGGCGGTCGATCTCTTGGTCATCGACGATCTCTTTTTGCGCAAACTCCCCGCGCAGGCGGGCGACGAACTGGCCGATGTGCTGATGAGCCGCTACGAAAAAGCCTCCACGCTGGTGACGTCGAACCGACCCTTTGAAGACTGGGCACGTCTGCTCGGCGACACCGTCGTCGTCACGCCACTCCTCGACCGTCTCCTCCACCACGGACACCTGCTCAAATTCGAGGGCAAGAGCTGGCGACTCAAAGAAGCCGCGGCGCGTCTTGCGCAGCAGGCCAAGAGCCCGTAGCCTCACCCCGTCCCGCGCACGTCCGCTGGGGGAGTTTGACCCGGCCACGACTGGGGGAATTTGAGGTGGCCACCGGGGCGAGTGATACGTGAACAGCACCGGCGTCCGAAGTGAGTCCGTGGTAGACCGTTTCGAGACCCATCACCTCAGAAGTGGCAATCTGGTTTGGGTCATCTCCGTTGAGCTCCTTGAGCAGCTTTTCGAGCACAGCGGTCCCGT
>NZ_JBDNFF010000162.1:0-16013 GCF_041689975.1 Gemmatimonas sp. | reverse complement strand
TACGTCACGGTTGACCTTGGTGCTCATTGGGACCAAGGCCTGATTGTCTTTCCGTGGTCGTCAGGCAACCCCAGCCTTTGCTACACGACCACACCTCGGCCGACCTGTGTCGCGGACGATCAAGCATCCTGAGATTTTGGGTGTGACTACTTCAAGCATTGGCATCGCGTGGACTGACGGTCGAGGAGCGCCTCCGCCTATCGAGGAGTTGTGGGAGAGCCTGGCGCTCGCCGACGTCCCGCTCACCCCCGCTCAGGCTGCGGAGCTCGACCGGCCTGACGCGTTGCATCGTTTCCTGTCCGGCCGGGGACGCCCGTGGCGTGTCGCTTTGGATGAGATCCAGCGTCGCCGGGGCTGATGCCGCGGCCCGTTCTCCCCACACCGGTAGCGGACGCTGACATCGCAGACGCCTTCGCGTGGAACGAGGTGCGCGTGCGCGGCCACGGCAGCGACTTTCTTGCCGAACTCGCGGCGACGTTCTCGTTTCTCGAGGAGTTTCCTGGGGCGTATCTCAAGATGCGCGGCGAAACTCGGCGCGCCGTTGTACTTCGGTTCCCGTACGGCGTCTTCCACCTCGTGGATCCGGACTCGACCTCCGTTACGGGCGTATTGCATTTCCGCCGCGATCCGCCGGCGTGGCCCGTGAATACCGATGTGTGATCGGCTTCAGCCGAAATACGCACGGACGACGGTGGTCCCCGGTGTGCGTAGACACGGCGCGCGCATGGCACACGGGGCACCATCGCGCTTCGCGGCGCGACAATGTTCGCCCACGTAGCCGTCGTCACGTGGCTGGCACCGTTCCGGCACTGGGACGTCCCCGCCGGACACACACCCGTGCGCGCGTCGGCGTCGTACGTGAAGTCACTCGGCGCACATACCGGGGGCGACGGCTTCGCCTCGCGCGACGCGTCGCGCAACGGATCCGGCGAGTTCGTCTGGAGCTCGCGTGCGGCAAACCGTCCGTCGCGCGGTGCCGGTGAGCATCGTCGGCGCAGCCGCTTCCCATGTCTCGGTGCGCGGCGTGAACTCGGCGCGTGTCCCGCTCCGATGCGTGGAGGCGTTGCTCGGCAATGTCACGCCATCCATCGCACACATCTCGCGCCCGATCAGTCTCTGGCCGTCACAGACCGTGCGCACCGCGCGAACAGCTGCGCGATGTTGTCGCGGAGCACGCTGCGGAGCGTGCTGACGAAATGGGCCATGGTGGTGAAGTGCGGGACGGTCATGCTGCACCACGCTACGACGGTCACGTGCTCGTGGCACACCGGCTCGATCGCCCGACTCCGCATGATCCCCGGCGAGTCGGCGAAGCGCACCACCGTGAGAGGACCTTGGCGTGTTCTTCGACCAGAGGCTGTACCACGGCGGGATCCCTAGCGGTACTTTCGCAAATCTCACGTCCTGCGACGGCCAAGTTTCACGAGTTTCTATAGGAGCATCCCGTCTCCTGCCGCTCGCGAAAATGCTACCTGAAAGAAGTGGCGACATCAGCCCGTTGGTGACCAGTTCAACGTGAAAATCGCAGACAGGAACGCACGGTCTTCAGAGAGGGATCGGTCAATCGGTACAGTATTTTCATAGGGGAAAGGCAACAGTTTTTGGCAAGGGAATACGAAAGTACCGCCAGGGTGGACGGAACGTAGCACTGGGACGCGAACTCGAAGCGGCTGGAGATCGCTATGCGTCAGGTGCAGCCGGGCGCGCCGTTCGTATTCTCGCTCGAAGTGCGCATTGAACTCCCTTCTGTCGCGCGCTCTTCGACGGCGGGATCAGGCGACGATAGCGGCCGGCGTGCTCCCGTCAGCACGAGTGCGCCACGAGCGCCACGAGCTTACGGTACCAACCGCACCATCCGGTCGAACGCCCCATCCGTCGCCTCGCCCACCGCGCGCTTCGCCACATACTCCCCGAGCACCGGTCCGTGCTTGAACGCGTGCCCTGACCCGCCGCCGGCGATCAGCACGTTGTCGAAGTCGGGGTGATGGTCGATGATGAAGTGTTCGTCGACCGTGTTCTCCAACTGGCAGACGCGCGTCTCGGTGATCGGCTGGTCCTTGAGCGCGGGAAAGCGCTTCGCGAGAAAAGCGCGCGCCCGGCGGACCTCGTGAGGCGTCACGATGCGCTCGTCGGTATCAGGATCGAAGGTGACCGGGCCGGTGGTCGGACAGACCTTCACGCCGCGCCCATCGACGCTGGGGAAGCCGTAGTACCCGTCCTCGGAGAAGTTGGGCATGTTCGGATACGAGAAGCGCGTGTCGCCGGAGGGTGTGCCGAAGTAGAAGACCTCGCGCCCAGGCACCTTGATGCGCTCGGCGAGGAGCTGCGGGAAGAGCTTGGGGAGCCAAGGCCCGCAGGCGAAGACGAATGTCTGTGCTGCGAAGCGCTCGCCGGTCGCCGTCTCCACGTCAATCAATCGTCGTCCATCGGTGCTACCGGGCCGGGCCCGCTTCACCAAGAGCGTGCCACCCTTGCGGGTGAACGCGCTCGCGGCCGCGATGATCGACGTCTTGGCGCGCAGCACTGCCGCCGTCGGCTCGAGCAGTCCGACACCCATTCCCGTGGTGTCCATCTGCGGATACCGCCGACGGAGGTCGTCGCTCGTGAGTGCCTCCACGGGGACGCCGAGGCGGGTGAGCATCGCCTGCGTCGCGCGCAGTGACGGCGTCCAGTCGCTGGCGAGTTCGAGGCGTCCGGTCTCGATCATCAGCGGGATGCCGAACTCCTGCTCGCGCTCGCGCCACGCAGCGAAGGCGCGCTGGGCCATGCGGGCATAGAGTTCGCGATCGCCGTAGCCGGCGCGGATCTGGCGCGTCTCGTCGCCCGAGGTAGCACGCGAACTCCCGGCGCCGTAGGCATCCAGGAGCGTAACGTCGTGGCCCTGCTCTCGCAGGTGCAGCGCGGTCCAGACGCCGAACACGCCGCTGCCGACCACGACGATCGCACTGCGCTTCGACTGGATCAGGGCGGGGGCGGCGCTCATCGTGGAGGGGAGGAGCGTGGCGAGGGCGGACGCGCCGAGTGGGGCGGAAGTGACCTCGAGGAAGGTGCGTCGGTCCATTGGGGGCTCGCGTCGCGTGCGGGGGTGGACGATCAGGTCGCGCAGCAGCGCATCCTCAGGCGGTATGTCTTCCGCTCGGGAGTATAGTGCCACCACCGGTGCGGAGCCGAACCCTCCATGAACCGGACCGCGGAGATGAAGCAGTCAATCATGCTCGCACACGATGCGCGAACCGACTCTCGCTACAGGCTCTTCATTGACGAGGCCTCAGTGACGAGTATTGCGGGCTACACCGCCAGCAGCGCCTCGATCTCCGCGCGGATCGACTCGACGCCGGGAATTACGGCCTCCAGCAGCACCGTGTGGTAGGGTACCGGAATATCCATCGGCGCCAGGCGACGGATAGGCGCGTCGAGGTGCCAGAACGCTTCCTGAGCCAGCACGCCGGCGATCTCGGCGCCGAACCCGGCGGTCATGTTGTCTTCGTGCACAATCAGACAGCGACCGGTCTTCTGCACCGAAGCCAGCACCGCGCTCCGGTCCCACGGCGCGATGGTACGGAGGTCGATCAATTCCACGCGATCACCGAACTCTGCCGCCGCCTGGTCGCAACGGTGCACCATCGCGCTCCAGGATACCACGGTGATGTCCGATCCCTCCCGAACCACGCGCGCCTTGCCGAACGGGAGCACGTAGTCGTCACCCGGATAGCGCGCGCTACCGTCGCCAGTCATGAGCAGCGAGCGATGCTCGAAGAAGATCGTCGGGTTCGGGCTGCGCATGGCGGCGCGCAACAGTCCCACGGCATCAGCCGCATTCGACGGCATCGCCACCTGCCAGCCGTACGCGTGCGCAAAGCGCACCTCGTCGCAGAGGCTGTGCCACGGATCACCGACATCCTTGCCGAATCCGCCCGGCATGCGCACAACGATCGGCGCGGCAAAACGGTTGGCTGTGCGCCAGCGCATCGTGCCGGTGTTGTTCAGCTGCTCGGTTGCCGGATCGGCGTACTTGCGGAACTGGATCTCGGCCACCGGCATCAGTCCACTGATCGCCATAGCGACCGCGCGGCCGATGATGCCTTCTTCAGAGAGGCTCGTATCGAACACGCGCGTGCTACCGAACTGCTTTTGCAGGCCTTCGGTCACGAGGTGCACGCCCCCCTTACGACCCACGTCTTCGCCGAACACCACAACCTTCGGATTGACGGCGAGCTCGTGGCGCAACGTTCGGCGGATCGCCTCCGCGTAGCGCAGCAGCTCGCCGCTGTCGTCCGGCGTCTCCGTGCTGGGCAACGCCGCGCGCTCCGCACGCGATAAGCCACCCATCGCCTCGGCGACATCAGGAGACTCGTCGGCCATCACATGCTGCGCGATCGTGGCTGGATTGGGGATCGCCCGCGCTCGCGCTTCATCCAGGCCGACGGCAATGTCACGCGCAACCTCCGCTTCGAGCGCCGTCCATTCGTCGGCCGACATCAACGCGGGCACGAGATAGTCGTGCAGCTTCGGCAGCGGATCGCGGGCGAGATCAAAGGCAATTTCCGCGTCGGTGCGATAGCCCTTCTGATTGTCGGGCCCCGAGTGACCGCAGAGGCGTGGTACGGTGAGACGCACCAGCGCGGGACCTTCGCCGCTGCGCACGTGCGCTACCGCTTCCTGTAGTAGGCCAGCCGCTTCGTGTGGATCGGTGCCGCTGCCGTTGCGAATGAACAGATTCGTGAACGACGCGAGATTGCGCGCGATGTCGCCACCGGGCGTCTGCATGTCGCCACGGACGCTGATGCCGAGATCATTGTCTTCGATGTAGAACAACATCGGCAGCTTGAGCGTCGTGGCCATCGTGAGCGAGGCCCAGAATCCGCTCGTGGCTACCGAGGCGTCACCGCCCAACGCAACGCTGATGCAATCGGCGTAGCTCGCGTCACCGAGACTGTCGCGATGATACGTGATCGACTGCGCCCAGCCCGCAGCGGGCGTGTACTGTGAGCCGACGTCGCCCGACATCGGGAGTACGGTGCACCCCGTGCGGTTCGGCAAGTTGCACACGACGCCGATATCACGGCCGTCGCTGAATCCACCGGCGCGGCCAAGGGGACTGCCGAACGCGTCGGGAATCGAGAGGCCGACCGAGAGCAGGAACGGTCGCGACCGGTAATACGCACCAGCGCCATCGTGCGCGCCGTCGATGAGTGATCCCAGAATGACTTGCGCCATGTCGTGACCGCGCGCCGAGAATTGGTACAACACCACGTGCTCACGCGGCACCGAATTGCGCAGGCGGTTGGTCGTCTCCTCGACATCGTCGAGCGAGCGCGACACGAGCGTGTGGTAGGCAATGCGGCGCCAGTCGAACCCGGGCCGGGGGGTCGTCAGCGAAGCAGACGAGGCGCGGGTAACTGGCCGGACAGCAGTCTTGGCAGGCATGACAGAGTAATCTGCCGAACACGCACCTCGATCGGGAGCGGATCACCCATTATTGCACGGAAACCGCCAGATCGGGGACGACGCTGCGAATCCCAAGAATGGCCAGTCGCGCGGCAGAGGTGACCATCGGTACGCCGAGGCCGATCGCGACGAGCACGATGTTCATGGCCACCACCGGGCCGGTCCATGCGTTCACCAACGATTTCTCTCGTTTCCAGAGAAAGGCGCAGAACGCCACCGCGTTCACCAACAGCACGCTGGCGAGGGCCCAGGTAAATGCGCTCCAGCCGATGCGCTGTAGCCAGCTCAATGCGGTGATGTCCATGCGTAAACTCCAGGGCGATGATGGTCCCGAATGTGTCGCTTCAGGGATGGTACGGCGTATCGAGGGACTTGGCGAGGGCAGGGGCGTTCGAAGGTGAGGACGAGGTTGTGGGCGCTTGGGTTGGCCGTGGGCTCTCGGCTCCCAGGTCTGAAGGCTGTGGGCTGTAAGCTGCCTGCCATGCGCGATGAGCCATGGGCCATGGGTTCGGCCCCGCTCTGTATTCACCCACGGCCCACGACCCACGGCCCATGGCTGACCGCCGTTAGCCCACAGCCCCGAGACCTGAGAGCCCACAGCCGCCCACAGCCCACAGTCCAAAGCACAACGAACGCAGAGTATTTTTACAGAATGTCCTCACCCGCTCTCTCCCTCCTGACCAACCAGCGTGAAGGTGTCCTCACCCTCACGCTGAATCGCCCCGACGTCCTCAACAGCTTCAATCGCGAGATGGCGGCCGCCCTGCAGGCCGCGCTGCGGGATGCGGCGAGCGACAGCGCCGTTCGCGCGATCGTGCTGACCGGTGCCGGTCGCGGCTTCTGCGCGGGCCAGGATCTGGCCGAGGCGCTGCCGCAGGGCGACGGTCCGATGCCGGATATCGGCGAGATCGTGAAGAGCTGCTACAACCCGATCATCCGCGCAATTCGCACCATCGAGAAGCCGGTGTTGTGCGCGGTAAACGGGATCGCCGCCGGTGCCGGCGCGAATCTGGCGTTCGCGTGCGATCTCACCATCGCCGCCGACGACATCAGCTTCGTGGAAAGCTTCGCGAAGCTCGGGTTGATTCCCGACACCAGCGGCACGTTCTTCGTGCCGCGTCTTGTGGGGACGCAGCGTGCTACGGGCATGTTCTTCCTCGCCGAAAAGATTCCGGCGGTGAAGGCGAAGGAGTGGGGACTCATCTGGGACGTAGCGCCAAAGGCTGAACTGATGGCCACAGTGCAGGCGATGGCCGTGTCACTGGCGGCGCAGGCCACGCGCGGCTTCGGCCTCACCAAGCGCGCGATGAATGCGAGCTTCGCGAATTCGCTCGAGGCGCAACTCGAGGTCGAGGCGCAGGCGATGCATGAAGCAGGGCAGACGGCCGACTACGAAGAAGGGGTGCGCGCCTTTCTCGAAAAGCGGGCGCCTGTGTATCGCGGCGCATGAATACCGACATGAACGCGCTGATGACGACTCTGGTCGGCGTGGTCGGTGCCGGCGCAATGGGCGCGGGCATCGCGCAGGTCGCGGCGGTACACGGACATGCCGTGGTACTGGCCGACGCGCAGTCGGCGTCGATTGCACGCGCGCGCTCGGGCCACGCGAAAGCGCTGGCGCGCGACGTGGAGAAGGGGCGTTTCACGCGGGAGCAGGCCGACGCGGTGCTGGCGCGCATAACGTATGTGGATGGCGTGAGCCCCGAACAGCTGGAGGCGTTTGCGCCCTGCGGCTTCGTGATCGAAGCGATCATAGAACAGCTGGCCGCCAAGCAACAGTTGCTGCGCGCGCTCGAAGCAGTGGTGGCGCCAACGGCGATCCTGGCGTCGAACACGTCATCGCTCTCCATTGCCGCGTTGGCGGGTTCGTGTACCGACAGCGAACGCGTCGTGGGCGTGCACTTCTTCAATCCGGCGCCGGTGATGCCGCTGGTGGAGATCATTCCGGCGATCACCACATCGGACGACGTGATCGCCGCGGCGCGTGCGCTCGTGAGTGCCTGGGGCAAGACCACGGTGCTCGCCGCTGACACGCCGGGGTTTCTCGTGAATCGCGTGGCGCGCTCGTTTTACGGTGAGTCGTTGCGCATTCGCGAGGAAGGGATCGCCGACTGTGCCACGATCGATTGGGCGCTGCGCACGATCGGTGGCTTCCGTATGGGGCCATTCGAGCTTATGGACTTCATCGGGCTTGATGTGAATTTCGCCGTCACGCGATCGGTATTCGAAGGGATGTTTCTCGATCCGCGGTATCGTCCGTCGCACGCCCAGCAGCGGCTGGTGGAAGCCGGCTGGCTTGGCCGGAAAACGCAGCGCGGCTTCTACGACTACCGCGACGGTGCGGACGCGCCGGCACCGCATGAAGATCCGGCGCTTGGTCAGCGCATCGTGAATCGCGTGCTGGCGATGCTCGTGAATGAAGCGGTGGATGCCGTGCATCTGCAACTTGCGTCGATCCAAGATATCGAACGCGCGATGACGACGGGTGTGAACTATCCGCGCGGTCTGCTGCAGTGGGGCGACGAGATGGGTGCGCCGAACGTGCTCGCCTTGTTGCAGGTTCTCCAGTTGGAAACCGGTGACGATCGCTATCGCCCCAGTATCCGCCTGCGTCGCGCCGTTCAGGCCGGGGCGTCACTGCTCGACGCGCGGCGCTACACGTGACCACGCCGTCGGCCGTCGACGTGGTGCGCACGCTCCTGGCCCGTGATGCGTACTCGCAGTGGCTCGGTATCGAGGTGCTCGAGGCCGCTGTCGGCAAGTCGGTGCTGCGCATGACCATCCGCGACGAGATGGTGAACGGGTTCGGAACAGCGCATGGCGGTATTACGTTCTCGCTGGCCGACAGCGCGCTGGCGTTCGCCACGAATGCCTGCGGCGTGCTCAGCGTCGCCGTCGACTGCTCGATCAGCTTTCCCGTAGCGGTGCAGCCAGGCGATGTGCTCGTCGCCACCGCGTTCGAACAGAGCACCACCAAGCGCCTGGCGTTCTGCGACGTCAGCGTTCGGAATCAGGCCGACGTGCTCGTCGGACATTTTCGCGGCACGGTGTACCGCACTGCGACTCCTCATCTGCTGTGACCCGGACATCATGAACGACGCATACATTATTGAAGGCATTCGTACGCCGATCGGCAACATCGGCAGCGCGCTGAGTCAGGTGCGCGCCGACGATCTCGCGGCGCACGCGATTTCGTCACTGCTCGCGCGCGTGAGTGCTTCGTCGGCCAGCTTCGATCCCGCGCAGATTGCCGACGTGATTCTCGGATGTGCCAACCAGGCTGGCGAAGACAACCGCAACGTGGCTCGCATGGCCGCGCTGCTGGCCGGCTTGCCGGTCACGGTTCCCGGCGAGACGGTGAACCGCTTGTGTGCGTCGGGGCTGAACGCGGTGGCCAGCGCGGCCCGCGCCATCAAGGCCGGCGAAGGGGAACTGTATATCGCCGGTGGCGTGGAGAGCATGACGCGCGCGCCGTACGTGATGTCGAAAGGCGCCACGCCATTTGCGCGGGACGTGCAGCTCTTCGATACCAGCCTTGGCTGGCGTTTCGTGAATCCGAGAATGAAGCAGCTGCATGGCACCGACTCGATGGGCGAAACGGCGGAGAATGTCGCCGCGCAGTACGGGGTGTCGCGCGACGATCAGGATGCCTTTGCGGTGCGATCGCAGCAGAAGGCGGCCGCGGCGCAGCGTGAGGGTCGGCTGGCCGCAGAGATTGTACCGGTGTCGATTCCGCAACGGAAGGGCGACGCGGTAATGGTGTCGCAGGATGAATTCCTGCGCCCTGACACGTCGATGCAAACGCTCGCCAAGCTCAAACCGGCGTTCCGGCATGACGGGCAGGGCTCGGTAACGGCGGGGAACGCGAGTGGGCTGAACGACGGCGCCGCCGCGCTGCTGATTGCCTCGGGCGCTGCAGCGTCGCAGTATGGCCTGACGCCGATGGCGCGGATCGTGACAAGTGCCGCGGCTGGCGTCGAGCCGCGCATCATGGGCATGGGCCCGGTGCCGTCTACGCGTTTGGCGCTGTCGCGGGCCGGACTCACGTTGGATCAGATGGACGTCATCGAACTGAACGAAGCGTTCGCCGCGCAGGGCTTGGCGTGTCTCCGTGAGCTGGGCATTGCCGACGATGACGGGCGCGTGAACCCGAACGGCGGCGCCATCGCACTCGGCCACCCGTTGGGCATGAGCGGTGCCCGTTTAGCGCTCACGGCCGTGCGTGAACTGCATCGCCGCAATGGTCGCTACGCGCTGTGTACCATGTGCATCGGCGTGGGACAGGGCTTCGCCATGATCATCGAACGGGTCTGACCGCCGTGATCTACGCGTTTGATGAGTTCATCCCGGTCGTGCATGAGTCGGCGTTCGTACATCCACAGGCGTCGGTGACCGGCAACGTGATCATCGGTCGCGACGTGTACGTCGGACCCGGAGCCGCCATTCGTGGCGACTGGGGCGGCATCGTGATCGAGGATGGCTGCAACGTGCAGGAGAACTGCACGATTCACATGTTTCCGGGCGTGGTGGTCCGCCTCGAGGCGAGCGCGCACATCGGACATGGCGCGATTGTGCACGGGGCGCACATCGGGGCCAATGCGCTCATCGGCATGAATGCCGTGATCATGGACAACGCCGTGGTGGGCGCGGGGTGTGTGGTCGGCGCGCTCTGCTTCGTACCGACGGGCATGGAGATTCCGCCGCGTAAACTGGTGGTCGGGAATCCCGCCAAAATCGTGAAGGACGTGACCGACGACATGCTGGAGTGGAAGTCGTCGGGCACGCAGTTGTATCAGCAGTTACCGGCGGCGATGCGCGCGAGTTGGCGCGCGGTGGAGCCGCTGCGTGAAGTCCCCGTTGATCGCCCCACGCAATCGAGCGTGTTGAAGAACTGGAAGAACACCCGCGAGGGAGGAACGACGTGATGTACATGCTCAAGAACTATGCGATGGGCCAGTGGGTCGAAGGCACCGGCCGCAAGGCCGATCTCTTCGATGCCGTGACCGGCGATAAGATCGGCGAGTCGTCCAGCGAGGGACTCGATTTCAAGGCGATGATGCACTACGCTCGCTCGGTGGGTGGCCCAAAAATGCGTGCCCTCACGTTCCACCAGCGCGCGGCGATGCTGAAGGCAATCGCCAAGGTGCTGATGGAGCGCAAGGATGACTTCTACGCGCTGTCGTATCTCACCGGCGCCACGAAGACCGACTCTTGGGTCGACATCGACGGCGGTATCGGCACCTTCTTCGCCTATTCGAGTCGTGGACGTCGCGAGTTTCCCAACGAGTGTTTCCATGTGGAAGGTCCCACCGAACCGTTGTCGAAAAACGGCACGTTTGTGGGCCGGCACATCCTGGTGCCCATTGAAGGCGTGGCCGTGCACATCAACGCTTTCAACTTCCCCGTGTGGGGCATGCTCGAAAAGTTGGCCCCTGCGCTGCTGGCCGGTGTGCCGTGCATCGTGAAGCCGGCCACGGCGGGGAGTCATCTGGCCGAAGCCGTGTTCCGCACGATCGTGGACACGGGCATTCTGCCTGCAGGCGCCATTCAGTTGGTGTGCGGCAGTGCCGGTGATATGCTCGATCATCTCGAAGAGCAGGATGTCGTGGCTTTCACAGGATCGGCGGCCACCGGGCAGAAGCTCAAGAGCGGTGCAGCGGTGCTCAAGAATTCCGTGCGTTTCAACATGGAAGCCGACTCGCTCAACTGCTCCATACTCGGCCCCGATGCGGTACCGGGCACCGAAGAGTTCGACCTGTTCATCAAGGAAGTCACGCGCGAGATGACCACGAAGGCGGGGCAGAAGTGCACCGCGATCCGTCGCTCGATCGTACCCGCCGGACTCGAAGACGACGTGATCAAGGCCCTCTCGAAGCGTCTTGCCTCCACGACCATCGGTGCACCCACGGTGGAAGGCGTTCGCATGGGACCGTTGGCAAGTCGCGCGCAGGTGAACGCAGTGCGGTCAGCCGCTGAGATGATCCGTCATGGCGCCGAACTGGTGTTCGGCGGTGGCGATTTCGATGTGGTGGGCGCCGATCGCGACAAGGGCGCGTTCTTCGCCCCGATGCTGATGGTGTGCGACAATCCGCTCACGCGTCTCGAGGCGCACGACATCGAAGCGTTCGGTCCGGTGAACACGGTCATGCCGTATCACTCGATTGAAGAAGCGATACAGCTGGCGCGCATGGGTAAGGGCTCGCTCGTGGGCTCGCTGGTCACGGCCGACCCCAAGGTGGCGCGCGCCGTCATTCTGGGTGCGGCCGCCTTTCACGGTCGCATGCTCGTGCTCGATCGCACCAGCGCGAAGGAAAGCACGGGACACGGATCGCCGTTGCCGCAGCTCGTGCACGGCGGCCCGGGACGCGCCGGCGGTGGTGAAGAAATGGGCGGCGCGCGGGGCGTCACGCATTACATGCAGCGTGTCGCGTTGCAGGGCAGCCCCAGCATGATCACCGCGATCACACGCGAATGGACCAAGGGTGCCGACGAGCACACGGACACCGTGCATCCGTTCCGGAAATCGTTCGACGAGCTCGAGATCGGGGATACGCTGATCACCAAGTCGCGTACGATTACGCTGGGCGACATCGAAGCCTTCGCCGATCTCAGTGGCGACACGTTCTATGCGCACATGAACGACGACGACGCGCGCAGCAATGGCGTGTTCGAAGGGCGCGTGGCGCACGGATACTTTATTGTATCGGCGGCGGCCGGACTGTTCGTGGAGCCGTCGCTGGGACCGGTGCTGGCGAACTACGGCATGGAGAAGTTGCGCTTTACCAAGCCGGTGTATCCGGGTGACACCATTCACGTGCGCCTCACGGTGAAACAGAAAACCGCGAAGGACACCCCCGAGGGAACGATTCCGCAGGGCGTCGTGGAATGGGATGTGGAGGTGATGAATCAGGACAACGAGGCGGTGGCGGTCTACTCCATTCTCACGCTGGTGCGCCGGAGTGAGCCGGCGCTCGTTGGCTAGTCCTACCGCGTCCGTGAAGAAACTCGATCGGTCCATCATCGATGGACCGATCGGTCCGGCCATGTGGCGTATGGCGTGGCCGGCCGTATTGCAGAACATGATCGGTGGGCTGCAAGGAATGATCGACCACGCCATGGTCGGTCATCTCGTCGGCTTTGCCGGAAACGCCGGTATCGGCGTCGGTTTGCAGATCTTCCTCGTCGTCATGGTGTTTCTGGCGTCGTTGTTCAGCGGAATGGGCGTGCTGATCGCGCGCTTCGCCGGTGCTGGCGACGAGGCTGGTGTGCAGCGTGCGGCGTCGCAGGCGTTTCTGCTCGCGGTCGTACTGTCGGTCGGCGTGCTCGCCCCCATCGGCTACTTCGCCGCACCGTGGTTGCTCGGTCTCGTGAATGCCACACCGGCCGTGCTCAAGGAGTCACTCCCGTTCCTGCGCATCATGTTCGTGTTCGGCTTCGGCATGATGCTGTTCTTCATGCTGGGCGGCGCGCTGCGCTCGGCCGGTGACTCACGGACGCCACTCAAGCTTGGACTCGCCGTTACTGTGGGCAACATCGCGTTCAACGTGCTGTTCATCGGCGGCTTCGGTCCCGTGCCGGCCTTCGGTACGCGCGGTGCCGCCATGGGTACCGTGTTGTCGAGTGGCATCGTGGGGGCCTATGCGATCTGGAAGCTGTTCAGCGGCGCGTGGGTGATCGACTTTCGCGGCGTGAGTTGGAAGCCCGATTGGGGCATCATTCGCGCGCTGTTCCGGTTCGGATTGCCCACGGGGTTGCAGGGCATCGCGATGAACGTCGCCGGTGTGATGCTGCTGCGTTTCATCGGCGCGACCAGCATGAGTGCCGAGGCACAGGCGGCGTACGCGGTGGGGTACTCGCAGCTGTTCTCGTTGGTGACGTGGACATCGGTGGGTCTTATGGGTGCCGCCGCCGCGATCGCCGGGCAAAACCTCGGTGCCAACCAACCGGAGCGCAGCACACAAGCGGTGTGGCAGGCCGCGCGCATGGGACTCGTGATTGCCGTCGTGGTGGGCACGCTGTTTCTCACCATTCCGGGTGCGCTGCTTGGATTGTTCGGCCTCACTCAGCCGGACACCGTGCGGATCGGCACCGAGCTGCTGGCCTATCTCAGCGTCTCGGGCCTGTTCATCACCGTGGCCCTCACATTTACCGGCGGACTACAGGGTACCGGCGACACACGTAGCCCACTGTTCATCACGCTCGTCTCGCAGTTCGCGTTGCCGATCGGCATGCTTGCCGCGCTGCAGGCGACGCGCCCACTCGTGCCCCGTGACATCTGGTTGGCGATCGTGCTCGGCCACGCACTGCGCTGCGCCTTGAGCGTGTGGCGCTTCCAGCAGGGCAAGTGGAAGGCGATCGAAGTGAAGTTGGGTTGACCGGGGTGCGCGATGCCTGGGGAACGGTATCGCTGGTGATAGGTATCACGCTGCATGCGTCCCGATCCGTTCGTTTTCCTTCAGCTTCGACAGGCTATAGTGGTGTACATCGCCGTGCGGATCGCGGCCACGATTCCCTTGGGGTTCGCTGCGAATTCGGCGGCGGATCTGGCCGGGCTCATGATCGGCATCGGCCTCGTTGGATTCACGGTGCTGCTCGTGACGATCGACCAGCGTCGGAACGGCGCACCCGATCTCTTTCCGAACCTCGGTGTTTCACGCACACGGCTCGCTGCCGTTGCCGCTGCGCCCGCGCTGTTGGGCGAGATCGTGCTCGCGTTGGCGTTGGTACCACCGCGTGTCTGACGCGCCCGCATTAGGCCCACCCATTCTCGAAGCCGACTGTGTGGTGAAGCGCTACGGTGAGCGTCTGGTGCTGAAATCCGGCTCGGTACGTGCGATCCCCGGCCTCGTGATCGGACTGCTCGGGCGCAACGGCGCAGGGAAGTCCACATTGCTTCGTATCATGGCTGGCAGTCTCGCGCCTGATTCCGGTGTGGTGCGCGTGGATGGCGCGGGCAGGCTCGCGGTGTCGCTGCCGTGGCTCGCCGATCGCGGCGTGTTCTTCTTCCCCGACCGAGACCTTTTGCATCCACGCGTGTCGGTTGGGATGCAGCTGTCGTGGATCGGTGACCGTTTCCATCGCACTGCCGCTGTGCGTGACGTGTGCGAGCTGATGGGGATCACCGCGGTGCTGGCATCGAAGCCGCGTCAGCTCTCCGGTGGTGAGCGTCGTCGTGCCGAAGTGGCGTGCGGCCTGATCCGCGCGCCGCGCGTGCTCATTCTCGACGAACCGCTGCGCGGCATCGCGCCGCTCGACGCCGAGCGAATCCTTTCGGCGTTGCGCGCCTTCGCGCGGGCCGGTGGCGCGGTGGTGCTGACAGGGCACGAACTCCCGTTGTTGCTCCCGGCCGTTGATCGTGTCACGTGGTGCACTGCCGGTACGACGCGCGAGTTCGCCAGTGTGGCGCAGGCGATGGGAGACTTCGCGTTCCGTCGTGATTTTTTGCCGTTGCGGTGATGGGTATGGGGCGGGGTACTGGGTACTGGTTACTGAGTAGGGAGGAAGGGGTAGGGCGAACCTCGTGCGCCCCGTTGTTATGCGTCGTGGCGGTGTCTCCGCGCGGCGCGTTAGATCGGTCGAGCTAGCGCCACGGTGCCTACTTCTGGTGGGGACGAAGCGCTGGGATTGCGCGCTTCAGACGACTTGCGCAGTGGAGAGCCGAGTGGGGAAATGGGAGGCGTCCCGGAAATAGATTACTTTTCCGGCGTTAGATTGGCGACCTGATTCGCGTTAGGCAACTTCCGAATCCTTGGACACAGCCGGGTGCTTTGCATGATCGTCACTAGATCGCGAAAGACGTCAGGGCAATGGATGTGGTCACTCGCGCTCGCGTGCCTGCTCCCTAGCTGCGACGACCAGCGCACTGTTCCAGTATCGATGACCGTGACCGATTCCGCTGGCGTGCAGATCGCACGCATTTCGGCCGATCCGGAGACGCTCGACGAGTGGACCCTAGCCGCAACGCCGCATCTGGTGCTCACCGGCTCGGAGACCGGCGACTCCACGGCGTTCTCGCCCGTCGGCGAGGTACGATGGCTTGCCAGCGGCGAGATCATCATCTCGGACATCGGAGCGAAGCGATTGTTGGTGTACGATTCGACTGGGAAATTTCAGCGCTCGTTGGGGAGAACGGGCGATGGCCCCCGTGAATTCCGTAGTCTCGGGGCGCTCTCTGCGGTTGGCGGAGACACAGTTGCCGCGTTTGATGGGACGCATCGCCGGCTCTCCTACTGGGCTGCAAAGACCGGGTACATCAGGAGCGTCAGCGTCAGTGAAGGTGCGTCCCTCGACGAGTGGCCGGCGGACGCTTGGGCTTGGGGAGATTCGATGGTCGTGGTGCTGCAACTCGTGACCACCTCGCAGGAGTCCCTTCCCACGGGTACCAAGTACCGAAAGTGGCCAATGCGAGCCCACCTTACGTTGCGGGACCGAGCCGGTCTCGTTGTCGCATCATCACCTGCCTTTGACGGCATGTATTCGGGCCTGTACGCGAAGGGTGACATGCGGGTGGCGTTCTCGAACAACCCGTTCGCGGCCATCGGACGGGACCGAGTCTATTTCGGCTC
>NZ_JBDNFF010000161.1:0-7867 GCF_041689975.1 Gemmatimonas sp. | reverse complement strand
GGGCAGAACAAGCCCATCTGGATTCTCGACCTGAAAAGCTTCGCGCTCGACTCGACGCCGTTCACCAACTCGAAAGAAATGGACCCGGTGTGGGTGAACGACGCCGTCTATTTCCTGTCGGATCGTGACGGCGTGTCGAATGTATTCTCGTACGACACCAAGTCGAAGCAGCTGGCGCAGGTCACGAAGTTCCGTGACTTCGATGTGAAGTCCCTCGATGCATCGGCAGGCGCCGTGGTGTTCGAACAGGCCGGATATGTGCATGCGCTCGATCCGAAAACGGGCCGCGAGCAGGTGGTGAACATCACAGCGACCGGCGACTTCCCGTGGATGATGGCGTCGTGGAAGGATGTGTCGTCGCGTATCACCAGTCTCGCGTTGTCGGCCACCGGCAAGCGCGCGGCGGTTGAAGCACGCGGAGAGATCTTCACGATCCCCGCTGAGAAGGGAGATGTGCGCAACCTGACAAATACGAGCGGCGCAGCGGAGATTGCGCCGATATGGTCACCCGACGGCAAGTCGCTCGCGTACTTCAGCGATGCCAGCGGTGAGTACAAGCTGGTGATTGCGCCGCAGGATGGATTGGGCGCGCGTCGCGAGATCACGCTGCCCGAGCCGAGCCGTCCGTATTCGCCGAGTTGGTCGCCGAACGGTCGGAAGATCGCCTTCCAAGATACCCACTTCCGGATCTGGATGGTCGACTTGGCGAGCGGCCAGGCCAAGGTGGCCGATGCCGATCCGTACTTCATGGCCGACCGTTCGATCGTCGCGGTGTGGAGTCCCGACTCGCGCTACATGGCGTATCCGAAGCGACTCAAATCGTTGTTTCGCGCGATTTTCGTGTACGACACGGAGGGCGGTGCGGTTCAGCAGATCACGGACGGTCTGGCCGATGCCACGTCACCGGCGTGGGATGGGGGTAGCAAGTACCTGTGGTTCCTGGCGTCGACCAACTTTGCGTTGAACTCGTCGCTGCTGGATATGTCCAAGTACGATCGTCCGGAAACGCGGTCACTGTATCTCACCGTGCTGGCCAAGAGCGACGCGTCCCCGTTGTTGCCGGAGAGCGATGAAGAAGCGGCGCGCACGCGCGGCGATAGCGCGGCGGCGCCGTCTGCTGCCTCGGCACCGGCGGTGGCACCAACACGCGCCGACAGTGCGCGACCGACGCCCACGCCTCGTGCGGTGCGCATCGACTTCGAGGGTATGCAGCAGCGTATCATCGCGGTGCCAGGCGTGGCTGAGCGCGACTACGGCGAATTGCGCGCCGGTCCGGCGGGTTCGGTGTTCTTCGTCGAGCGGACACCGGCAACCGCCAGGGAAGGCGCGGGTGCACCCGGCGGCGCTACGTTGTTTCGCTTCCAGCTCTCCACACGCCGCGCGGCCCCGTTCGTAACCGGTGTAGCGCAATACGTGGTGAGCGCCGACGGTCGGAAGCTGTTGTATCGCACGGGCGGTGCGCAGGGTGGCCTCTACCTGGTGGATGCCGACCGCGCCGTGCCGGTCGCCGGCACCGGTCGCCTCACGGCCACGTTGCGCGCGTACATCGATCCTCGTGAAGAGTTCCGTCAGATCTTCAACGAAGGCTGGCGCAATCAGCGCAATAACTTGTATGTGAAGAATGCGCACGGCGCCGATTGGCCGGCGGTCAAGCAGATGTACGAGCCGTTGTTGGCGCATGTGAATCATCGCGCCGATCTGAACTATCTGATCGACAACATGGGTGCCGAGATCGCGATCGGACACTCGTACGTGCGCGGTGGCGACATCCCCGAGGTGCCGACCAATACCGGCGGCCTGCTGGGTGCCGACTTCACGATCGACAACGGTCGCTACCGCCTGGCGCGCATCTACGACGCCGAGAGTTGGAATCCGGAACTGCGGGCGCCGCTCGCGGTGCCCGGGGTGAATGTGAGTGCGGGTGACTACGTGCTGGCGATCAATGGCGTGGAGCTACGCGCGCCCGACAACATTTTCCGCTTGCTCGATGGCACGGCCAACCGACAGACCGTGCTCACGGTGAACTCGCGTCCCGAGCTGCAGGGCGCGCGCACGGTGACCGTGCTGCCGATCGCGAACGAGCAGGGATTGCGTTCCAGAGCATGGATGGAGCACAATCGTCGCCAGGTGGATTCTCTGTCGGGCGGCAAGCTGGCGTACGTGTATCTCCCGAACACGGGTCAGCCGGGATACACCAACTTCAATCGCTACTACTTTGCGCAGCAGGATCGTCAGGGTGTCGTGGTCGACGAGCGCTACAACGGCGGCGGCTCAGCGGCCGACTACATCGTCGATCTTCTGGGACGCGACTACGACGGGTATTTCAACAACCCGGTCGGTGATCGCTATCCATTCACCAGTCCCGCGAACGGGATCTGGGGACCGAAGGTGATGATCATCAACGAAATGGCGGGATCTGGCGGCGATCTGATGCCATACATGTTCAAGCGTCGCCAGCTCGGACCGCTGGTCGGTACGCGGACGTGGGGCGGACTGGTGGCGACCACCGACACGCCGAACTTCGTGGACGGCGGCTCGATGATCGCGCCGCGTTTCGGATTCTTCTCGCGCGATGACAAGTTCGCGGTCGAGAACGAAGGCGTCGCGCCGGATATCGACGTCGAGAACTTTCCGAAGGACGTGATCGCCGGACGTGATCCGCAGCTGGAGCGCGCGGTGCAGGAAGCCATGCGTCTCCTGTCCACATGGAAGAACGATCGTGCCACGAAGGAGCCGTTGCCCCCGGTGTGGGGTAAGCGGAGGCCGTGACGTCATTCAACCCACGCATCTGGAATCGGAAGCTGCACCGCTGGGGCTCGATTGCCGTCGCGCTGCCCTTCGTCATCGTGCTCGGCACGGGTCTGCTGCTGCAACTCAAGAAGCAGCTCTCCTGGGTGCAGCCGCCCGAGCAGAAAACCTCGGTGCATGTTCCAACCGTGACGATGGAGCAGATCCTTGCCACGGCGCAGTCGGTGCCCGAGGCGAAGGTGTCGACGTGGGCGGACATCGATCGGCTCGACGTCCGTCCCGGTAAGGGCATTGTGAAGGTGGCGACCGTCGAGCATTGGGAGCTGCAGCTCGACCTCGCCACCGGTGCACTGTTGCAGTCGGCGTATCGTCGGTCGGACCTCATCGAGAGCATTCATGACGGGTCGTTCTTCCACCCGCTCATGAAGCTGGGAGTGTTCTTTCCCACAGCCGTGATCGTGCTCGGATTATGGATCACCGGGATGTATCTGTTTTTGCTGCCATTCCGTGCGCGCGCCAAAAAGAGGCGCGTGGCGCCGTCGTCGGCCGCGTGACCGCGCCGGGCGGTCCACCGTATTCGAATCGTTCCGGCATCAATGTGGATGGTGCGGGCGCCGGGACGTGGATGGTGCAGCGCACGCGTGACCGACTGCCACGTCCGCCCGAGCAGCCGATCGTGGGCATGGCGCCCGATCTGGCGTTCATTCACGCCAATCGCGAGGAGCCGGCACTCACGTGGATCGGCCACTCGTCATTTCTGCTGCAGATCGACGGGGTGAATTTGCTGATCGATCCCGTGTTCAGCAGGCGGGCGTCGCCCGTTTGGTTCGCCGGTCCCCTGCGTCATCAGCCACCGGGGCTTCGCGCCGACCAGTTGCCGCGCATCGACGCCGTGCTGTTGTCGCACAACCACTACGATCATCTCGATCGACGCTCGATGCGTGACGTGGCGGTGCAGACCGGTGGCGCGCCGGCGTTCATCGTGCCACGCGGCACCGAGTCGTGGTTCGCCACGAATCTGCCACGCGCTGCTCGCGATGCTCGGATTATCGGCTGCGCGTGGGATGAGGTGGTGCGCTGGCCCGGACGCACGCGCGAACTCGAGTTGCACTTTCTGGCGGTGCAGCATTGGTCGAATCGTACGATGCTCGACCGCAACCAGTCGTTATGGGGCAGCTGGGCGATAGTCCATCCCGATTTCCGATTCTGGTACTCCGGTGATCTCGGCTACTCGAACGAGCCGCGTGAGATCGGTGCGCGCTTCGGGCACTTCGACGCGGCCGCGATCGCGATCGGCGCGTACGAGCCGCGATGGTTCATGCGCACGCAGCACGTGAACCCTGAGGAAGCGGTACAGGTGATGCTCGATGTGAACGCGAGGGAAGCGATCGGCGTGCACTGGGGCACGTTTGCGCTCACCGACGAGCCACTCGATCAGCCGCCGCGCGATCTCTCGGCCGCGCTCACCGCGCGCGGGTTGCCGCTGGATCGATTCCGCGTGTTGCGGCACGGGGAGACGCGTCGCTTCCGGTTGCCAGATACACCAGCAGCGGCGGACACCCCAGGATGAGCGTGGCCGGCCACCACCAGATGGCGCGGCCACGGGCGCGCAGATCGCGTGCCAGCCACACGAGCACGATGGCGGTGAACACGCCCATGTCGTTCCAGGCCATGAACACCATGGGATCCTGACGGAGCGTCATCCACGCATGCGCGAGGCCGGCCGAAACCGTGCCGTGCATCTGCATCCACGTGTAGAACGACCACTGTTCATAGGCGAAGAAGAGCGCCGCGAACGCGAGCAGTGCGAAGCGTCTCATCAACCGGGCGGCTTCTCGTATTCCTCGGTCGGCAGCTTGAACGCCGCCACGAGCTTCGGGTCACCGGCAATGCCGAGCACGCGCTGCGCCACGTACTCCCCGACCACCGGGCCGAACTTGAATCCTTCGGCCTGACCGACGCCGGCGATCCACGCGTTCGACGTGCCGGGTACGTGATCGATGATGAAGTTGCCGTTCACGCTCGATTCGTAGTGACAGGCGCGGGTCTCGAGCAGCGGGGCATTGGCGAGGGCCGGGAATCGTGCCGCGAGGAATCGCCGTGACCCATCGACACGCTCCTGACTGGCCCAGCGGCTGCTGGTGTCCGGGTCCTGCTGTAGCGGATCGGCCGGCACCGGCGCACCGGCGGCGGGGCCGACAGCCGCCGGCGTCGCTACCGGAGCGCCGGCCGGTGGCACTGGCGGTGCGATCGCCCCCCGTACGCGGAAGCCGCGCGAGTCGACCGGGAGCACGGGCCAGCCAGTCACCCCGGGGAAATTGAAACTGGGCAGATTGGGGAACGTGAAGCGCGAGTCGGCCACCGGTACACCGAAGTAACAGGCCACGCCGATCGGGATGCGCATCCTGTTTTCCATGTAGGGAAAGAGTTTGCGCAGCCACGGACCACACGCGAATACGTACGAGTCGCCACGTACGGTGGTGCCGTCTTCCAGGATCACGCCGTCCATGGAGCCGTTCACAATCGGTCCGGGACGTACCCGGCTGATGACCAGCTTTACGCCCATTTTTCCACCAACCGCCGCCACGGCCTGCGTGGCCGCACGACAGCGCACGACGCCGGCGTCGGGCTCGGTGATGGCGATGGTGATGTCGTCGGCCCTGATCACCGGATAGCGCTTCCGTAACTCGGCGCCGTTCAGCACTTCGTGCGGCACGTTGTTCGCCTTCCACAACTCAAGCGTCTTCGTGATGAACGGCTCGGCGGTGGCGCGCATGATCACGTCGCCCGTTTGATGAAAGTACGACGTCCGGAACACGGGCGCCCATTCCTTCTCGAACAACCGCCACCGTTCCATCGCCGCGCGCGCCCACGGTGTCCAGAGCTCGCCGGTGGCACGGTCGCCGTAGGACGAGCGGATGCCGCGTGTTTCGTCGCCACTGGTGGAGCGTGAGTTGCCCGGGCCGTAGGCATCGATGAGCGTGACGCGGGCGCCGCGCTCGCGCAAATGGTAGGCAGTCCAACCTCCCCAGGCGCCGGCCCCGATCACGACCACATGTCCCACGCCACCGTCTTTGGCGCGACCACGCTCGATGCCGCGCACGGGTGCGGCCGCGGCGAAGGCGCCGGCCGAGGCGCAGCCAGAGGCGAGCAGGGCGCCGGCACCGACGCCGGCGATCTTGAGAAAGTCCCGACGGGGCAGGGACGAGGCGTCCGACTCGGTGGAATCCAAACATTCGGGGGCGGGCGGGGTAATCGACATGCGGCGAAGATGCCCACTGGCCCGCGTAATCGCAATCAATTTTTACACGGAACGATGACCTGATGCGCCGCATTCACTCGATGTCCGTGCTGTGCTTCCGATCACATCTTGCCAGCGCTCCGCCCGCCACACACGTTAGAGGAATATGATGATCCGCAATTATCTTCCGGGCGCGTTCCTCGCGTCGGTGGTTGCCGCCAGCGTGTTCGGTGGCAGCCGAATGTCGGCGCAGCGGCCGCTCGCCCTCTCGCCGCTCCGCACCGCGATGTTCGTGGTCGACAGCCCGACATTGTATACCGAAGCGCAAGCGGAGGAGGGGGCGAAAGTCTGGACGGCCACCTGCTCGAGCTGTCACGAAACGAAGGATGTCACGAGCACGGACTTCCGCACGAAGTGGATCGGTCGTTCGCTGTTCGAACTGTACGAGCAGATTCGGACCACGATGCCGGACGACGCCCCGGGCACGCTCACGCCCGAGCAGTACCTGCACTCGGTGAGCTACATCCTCAAGCTCAATGGATTGCCGGCGGGAACGACACCGCTCGTCTCCGACTCGACGACCATGTCGACGCTAAAGTTCGAGCTACCTGCGCCGCCGCCGCCGCTACCGGTCTTGCCATAATGCTGTTCATCCCTGTAGGCGAACGCGTTGTCCGTGGACAGGGGCCCGAATGTTCCATTCATTGCACTTCTATCGCGCTACGATATTGACAGGCGGCGCACCGAGCCGTACCCTCTCGCAGTCCGGCCGCATCGTTCCGATACCGATCCGATCATGGCGATGGGTGCTCTGCACCCATCGGTGACGGATTCATTGGTTGGACTGTTGTTCCGGTTGACTAGCTTCTTGTACCAATAGTCCCCGCCGCGTGCTCGTCACGCACCCGGGAGCGATGCGCGATTTCCGCAGCGTCCTCCTGTTCCCCTTGCGCCAATCGGGTGTTTCGACACCCGTGCACAGTAGTGGCATGGTCAACGAGATCGCCCGCCGTTCGGCGTGCGATTTGTGTTGGCCGTGGCCATGTTCGGCCACACAAGGTGGCCGTTGAGTGATCCAGCTCTCTGAGGGAGTCACGAGATGCGATTGTTCGGACCCGTCGCGACTGATCGTAGCGAGCGAATTGGCTCGCTACCTCATTCCGTTTATCGCCGCCCACTGGCTGCCGCATGCGCACGCCTTGCCCTGTTTGCCGGGCTTGTCGGCGCCTCCTTATTTGCGGCTCCGAATGCGGAGGCGCAGGCTGCCGGCGGCACTATTACCGGCCGCGTGACTGACGCCGCTTCCGGTAACCCCGTCGGACAGGTTCGCGTGCTGGTGTCCGGCACACAGAACGGCACCCTCACCAGCGACAACGGTCGCTACTCGCTTCGCGTCACGACAACGGGTGCCGTCACGCTCGACGTGAATCGCATCGGCTACGAAGCGACAAAGCTTACGGTCACCGTCAGCGGCGCCACGCCGGTGGTCGCGGACATCCAGATCAAGCAGTCGGCCTTTTCGCTCTCTGCCGTCGTCACCACGGTGACCGGTCAGCAGCGCAAGGTGGAGCTGGCGAATTCCACCACCCAGATTGCCGTCGCCGACAAGATTGCCGAGTTGCCGGTCGCGAACATGGGTGGCCTGCTCTCAGGGCGCGCCGCTGGTGTGCAGGTCGTGTCGGGAGGTGCCACCGGCTCCGGCTCGCGTATCCGTATTCGCGGCCAGTCCTCGCTGTCGCTCAGCAATGATCCTGTCGTCATCATCGACGGTGTTCGCATGACCGCGACGTCAGGCAGCTCGGCGATCGGCGTTGGCGGATCGGCGCCGTCGCGACTCGACGACCTCAATCCTGAGGAAATCGAGAATATCGAAGTGAT
>NZ_JBDNFF010000160.1:0-9509 GCF_041689975.1 Gemmatimonas sp. | reverse complement strand
TTTGCGCTGCATCGCTCGACCGTGCTCTTTTCTGCCACCGGATTCGCCGCCGACTTCTTCCATCGCCAGTACGCCGTCGCCTCGGACGACCGGCGGTTCCTCATGATCCGCGCAGTGGGCGGCGGTGCGCCGGACAAGCTGGTCGTGGTCGAGAACTGGTTCGAGGAACTGAAGGCACGCGACAACGGGAGGAAACCATAAACTGCATCCGAGCACAGGTCAGAGCCCGATCCGCAGGGATCCGCGCCGAGCGCTTCATCGTGGAGAGCAAGACCACGGCGGCGCTGCAGCATCAACACATCGTGGCGCTGTTGCTCATTCGCTCATCAAGGCGTAGTCGCGCTGGTGTCGCAACGTGATCATCACGTCTCGCATCGAGGTCCGTATGGCGGAACCGAAGACACAACCCACCACCGAGTCACTCACGTCGTACCTTTCGCGCATTGACGATCCGGCGCGACGTGCCGATTGCGCTGCGATCGCCGAGATCATGACGAAAGTGACGAAGAAGCCGGCCGTGATCTGGGGTACGGCCATTGTAGGCTTTGACACCTACAAGATGGAGTACGCCAACGGCAAGACCGGTGACTGGCCGGTGCTCGCCTTCGCGGCCCGCAAGAACGACGTCACGCTCTACCTCTCCAAAACGGTGATGGACGAAGAGGATTTGGCCGCCACCCTTGGCAAGGCCAAGCAGGAAGGCGGCTGTCTGCACATCAAGAAATTGACGGACGTGAACCTGAAGGCGCTGCAGCAGCTGTGCGCGCGTACGGCCAAAGGAAAGGAGGCGTAGCGACAACCGCACCCTGAGGCCACTTTAGCGGGGTGAATTCCCCACGGGAACGACTCTCGGCCGCCCTCGCCGACCGCTACCGCCTCGAGCGCGAACTCGGCGCCGAGCGCTTCATCGTGGAGATCAAGACCACGGCGGCGCTGCAGCATCCGCACATTTTGCCACTGTTCGACAGTAGCACTCCCGACGGCTTCCTGTTCTACGTGACGCCCTACATCGAGGGCGAAACGATTCGCGACAAGCTCAATCGCGAAACGTAGTTCGGTGTGGACGAAGCCGTGCGCCTCACACGCGAGGTGGCCGATGCGTTGGACTACGCGCATCGAAAGGGCGTGGTTCATCGCGACATCAAGCCCGAGAACATTCTGCTGTACGATGGGCGCGCGATGGTAATGGACTTCGGCCTCGCGCATTACGGCGAAACTCATTCGGCTATCGGATGGCTTTACGCTATGGTCACAGCGCTTCGACCGAGACGCGGCCGACATCTTTGCGGTGCAGGACGAAGTCGCGCGCTCGGCGGTGTCGGCATTGCAACTCAAGCTGACCACGGTGCTGGATTCGGGTGGTACCGTTGGTGGTACACGCAATGCCGCAGCGTACGACGCGTATCTGCTGGGGCGCTATCACTGGAATCGACGCACCACCGACGGGATGATCGCGGCGACCGCAGCCTTCAAGAAGGCCGTCGCACTCGACTCGATGTACGCGCAGGGTGGTCAGGTCTGGCCGATGCGTACGTGCTGTCCATCCCGGCGGAGTGCAATGTTCCCGGCATCAATCCGGACTCCATCCTGACGCTGGCCGAGGCATCGGCTCGGCGTGCGCTCGCGCTCGCGCCCAAGCTGGGTGAAACGTCCTCCTCACTCGGCGAAATCCTGGAATATCGCGATCGAGCGGACGATGCGCTAAGAGCGTACGAGCAGGGGATCGCGTTGAGTCCAAAGTGCGCGACGGGTCATCAGTGGTACAGCTATCATCTCGGCAATCGAAACCGCTGGTCGGAAGCCATCGCCAAAATGGAAATCGCCCATCGGCTGGATCCTCTGTCGCACGTCATCACGTTGTCGCTGGCCATCGCGTACGACGGCGCGGATCGATTCGCCGAGGCAACGCCACTGTACGACCAAGTGCTCGCTCAGTCACCCGAGGCATGGTACGCGTGGACGACTTTCGTGGGGCATGAACTGGCCCTTGGCAAGATCGATGCGGCCATCGACGCCATGCGAACGTCGAGCGGGAGTCGCGCCGACACCGCACCCCTGATGCGCGCCGCTCGGGGGCGGTGTTCTCTTTTCTCGGCTCGCGTCTTCGCGCGAGTGCGACGTTTCGGGCCATGGCGACGCGTGCGGGATACACGCGGTTCGATCGTGTGGCGGTGCGTCGGTGATGGACGTGTGTACAATACGGCGTACACGATGACCAGCAATGTAGCTCTTCGCGCCGCGTAGCGATCACGCTACGGCTTCACCGTCGTCAGCAAGATCGCCTTCAGCGAATCGCTCGACGACGGCAGGTCGCTGGCTCCCGCCGGGAATCCGTTGAAGCTCAGCACGTACGCAATCACGTCGGCCATCTCGGCGCGCGTGTAAACGCCGGGCGTATCGCTCGGCATCGATGACAAAATGCGATCGTGCAACACGTGCAACGATTGACCGCTCCAATTGCTCAGGAAGGCGCCGCCGGCGAGCGCAGGCGACTCGTCCGCGCCAGCCAGCGTAGCGGTATGGCACCGCTGACAGGTCCGGGCATACGTGGCTTGCCCACGCTCGGCTTGCGCTGCACTGAACACGCTATCCCAGGTCGTGCGCTCGCGACGGCGCGCATCTGCAACAGAGGATTCGGCTCCCACCGCCGGACTACGCATCATCGCCATCGCCGGCAACAACATGATCGTTGCCAGCACGGCGCCACGGATGCGCGAGCTCACTTGGCCGCCGCCGGCAGGCGGTACGCGATGTACTCGCCGGAATACGCGCCGCCACTCACGGCGACCACGATGTACTGTCGTCCCTTGAGCGTGTACGTCATCGGTGATCCGCTCTGCTGCGCCGGCATCTGTACCGCGCCGACCTCCTGGCCCGTGGCTTTGTCGTACGCGCGTAGCATCGCACTGCGCGGTCGCGTAGGCAGTGTGGTCACTTCAGGGTCGCCCGCGATGACCAACGTTTTCGTAACGAGCGTGCCGACGTAGCCGGGTTGTCCCGTGCGATCAATCGTGAGCCCTTTGAGTGCCTCATGATTGCGCACCGCGTCAGGCGTCTCGCCGTGCGGCACTTGCCACGCGAACTCACCCGTTTTCAGGTTGATGGCAGTGATCGTGCCGTACGGTGGCTTGAACAGCGGCAGCCCCTGCACCGATAATCCACCCACACGCGGGGCTCCGGCGGGCTGCGGCGCGAGGCCGCGTACGAAGTCCATATCCGATACACCAGCCGCGGGCGGCGTGAGGCCGAGCACCGATGGCGAGTAGTTCGACGCGGAGACGTACAGGATTTGCGTAGCCGGGTCGTACGATCCGCCGCCCCAGTTTGCGCCACCGTTGGTCGGTCCCTGCGAGAGCGTCCCCAGCAAGCCCATCGCGCTACTCACAATGGGCGGCGTGAAGATCGGTCCCAACTTGAAACGGGACGCGACGGCCACACCTGCATCCTTGAGCGCTGGCGTGTAATTAATGAGATCGTCAAGCGACACACCGTTGCGCGCGAACGCTTTGGGTTTCGTGGGCATGGGTTGCGTGGGCGAGTACCACTCACCGGGCACGTTGCCCTGTTCCACCGCGATCTCATTGATCGGCCATACCGGTTTTCCGGTTACGCGGTCGAACACGTACAGGAGTCCCTGCTTCGTGGGCACAGCCACACTCTTGATCGCTTTGCCGCCCACCGTGATGTCGGCCAGAATCGGCGCCGAGGCGAGGTCGAAGTCCCAGATCGGGTGATGCACCAGCTGGAAGTGCCACTTCTTCACACCAGTCTGCAGATCGAGACAGACCAGACTCTCACCGTACAGGTTGTCGCCCGGGCGATGTCCGCCGTAGTAGTCGCCGGTCGGTGATTCGACGGGCAGATACACGAGTCCGAGTGTTTCGTCGATCGTGAGCTGCGTCCACACACCGGTGTTGCCCGCCGTCTCGGCGGAGTTCGCGAGCCACGTGTCGTAGCCGGCCTCACCCTTTTGCGGAATCGTGTGAAAGATCCACAGGCGCTTGCCCGTGCGCGCGTCGTAGCCGCGGATGTAGCCCTTGTTGTTGCGCATCGACTTGGGCGTTCCACCCTCGCGGAACGCCGCACCGATCACGATCACATTGCGCGCGACGACTGGCGCACCCTGAAAGCCGGCTTCACCGGTGATGAGATCGGGCAGGATCGACTGATCGAAGTCCGTCTTGAGATCCACAACACCGCTATCACCGAAGCTGGCGATGCGTTCGCCCGTTTTGACATCCAGCGCCACCATGCGGTAGCCAGGCGTCACGTACAGAATCCGTGCGCTCCGGCCGTCGCTCCAATACGACAGGCCACGACCCGACAACGGTCGCGCCGCCGCCGCCCCGCGTGCGCCTTCGTTTTCGATGTGCGTCCACAACTTGGCACCGGTGGCGGCATCGAGCGCCACCACGGCTCGGCTTGTTCCACCCGTGGCATACAGCACACCGTTCACCATCAACGGCGTGCCCTCGAGCTTGAACTCCGGACGCGGGCCGAGCGAATCGGTCTTGAAACGCCACGCCACTTCGAGTGAGTTGAAATTCGCCGCCGAGATCTGGTCGAGCGGCGAGTATCGTGTGCCGCGTGTGTCACCGGTGTGACTGGGCCACTCGCCCTCGGCGGTGGTGAACGGACGTGGCGCTGACTGTGCTGCGCCGACAGAAGCCAACGACATGGCGCACCATGCGAACGGTGCGCCACGGAGAAAGGAGCTGATCAAGGTCATCGCGTCAGGGAATGGGCTTCTTGGCGGCTTTGGCTTTGCGCGCCGCCACGAGTTTGTCGAATTCGTCTTGCTCGAGATACGTCACATCGATCCAGTTGTGCGCCATCTCATCGACCGTGCGATCGCCCCAGCCCACCCACTGCGCAGGGTCAGGGTTGGTGGGGTTGGCCGCCGTGTTGTCATGCCACGCGGTGAAGGCCAGCGTCGTTCCTTTCGGCAGCAGCGGCGCGGAGTTGGCGGCGTACACGTAGTTGATGTGCCAGTTCCACTGGAAGTTGTTGACCGCGCTGAGCACTTCTTTCCGTCCGTCGGGGTAGATCGCTTCCAGCGACATCGCTTTGCCGCGCATGTGCATATGCGGCTGGAAGTTTTCCAGGCGCGCGGGCGCTTGCAACACGTAGAAGTTCTGTGTGATCGTCTTTTCGTTGGGCGGGATATCCAGCTCGCGGTCGCGCGACAGGTCGAACATCCGCAGTACCGTGCGATGCGACGGTACGAAGCCTTTGGGATAGAAATAGACCGCCATCTCGACCTGACTATTCTGGATCTCTTCGCCGATGGCATGCATGTGCACTTCCCATCGGATCTGCGATCCCGGCAACATCAACTTGCCCGCGTCTTCGGGAAACATCTGTCCGGTTTTGCCGACCGCCCATTCCATGAACAGCCCGGCATTGGACTGATGATCATGCGCGGTGCTCGCCAACCCCGTGACGCCCTGCTCGGGTTGTAGCAGATACGCCAACACATGGTGCACGATCTTGCGATCGTTTCCGCGCACCGGCTTCACTTCGATCGCGCGCACCCAGCGCGGCTCGGTGAGTCCCGTAGGCACCACCGGTCGAAACCACTTGTCCTGCGTTTTCGCCGCGAGGGTATACGGTTTCGAGCGCACGATCAGATCGGGGGCGCCAAGTGAGTCGGCCAACTGCCAGCGATTGGGATCGGGAAAAGTGATGGCGGGTGGCATGTGCTGCGGGTCGCCCATTGGCGTGCCCCCGTCCACCCAGTTCACGATCGTGGCGATCTGCTCGTCGCTCAGGCCACCATCGTTCTTGAATTCTTGGATGCCGATGGTGCGATCGATGTGCCACGGCGGCATGAGTCGATCGGCGACTTTGCTGCGGATGCGTCGAGAATATTTTTTCGCGTCTTCGTAGGTGAGCAGTGACATCGGCGCGATCGACCCGGGCTGATGACACGTCTGGCATTTCTGTTGCAGAATCGGCGCGACGTCTTTGGTGAATGTCATCGCGCGCGCGCTGCGTGTTGCGACGGCAGTACCGCGCGCTCCAACGGACGCTGGTACGGGGCTGCGAACGCTGGCGAACGGGTCCTGCGCCTGAGCGGCTGCGTTACGCCCCGCCAAAACGCACAGCACCGCGGCGAGCGGCATGAGGCGGGCAGCGCGACGGTTGGGCATCAGAAAATACCTCATCGAGAGAACGCGATTGGACGTCATGGGGTCACCGCCACCTTCACGAAACTGTTGGTCCAGCAGCACTGCGCGTGTCCGGCGGTCATCACGTTGGAATCGTTGGCGCGCACGCGGATCACGTACTCCCCCGCTTGTGCGAACGTAGCGGTGGTGCGACCGGTCCCGCCCGTGGGCGTGAGCCGATTGGTGACGGTGCCGAACACCACATCGCCTGGCCCCTGGTGCGCGAACCATGTGAGGTCCACCGGGGCTTTCGTTTTCCCATCGTCAACGACCTCCACGGTGAGCTCCACGGGCTTGCCCACGGTCGCCCGCAATGGACCGACGGTCACCCCGAGTGGTCCGCGACCCTCCGCACCGGTCGACGAGAAACGGAGCATCGGCGGCGTGTTGTCCGCACTCGCTTCCCCTTGAACCGCATCGATCTCCCAATCCGGCTTGAGACTTCCGGGGATCGCGAAGGTCTGCCCGCGGTCTTTCAGCGTCCACACGACGGACTTGTTGCCGAAGTCGGCGGGCACCACCACCGCGAACACGCCCCACTGTCGACGAGGCGCGAACGCCGTGGGCTGCCCCTGATTTGGCAGACCGGGCGCGATGAAGTTGCCGTCGCCGATGGGCACCTGCATCTGCTCGGCGCCGTTGCGATTGAGATAGCCAAAAGAAATACTGTAGGTGCCATCGGCATTGCGGTACCAGCCCTCGAAGACCGGTGTCACCGACTGGCCACTCGGGCTTTGCGGCGCGAGGGAAGACTGCGACGACGCGGTGGGAGCGAGAAGCACGATGGCGAGGACGAACGTTGCGAGACGCAGCGAGGTAGGAGCAGGACGCAAAATTTGCCGCCTCCGAGGTGGGAGAATTCTGCCCTAATTACGGACTGCTTCGGGTAGACCGCAAGGACGGTGAGCAGGTGACCCAGTACCCATGACCCATGACTCCATACCTCATGCCCGCAGCCCACGGCCGAGTTGCTGGTGGCTGTGGGCTGGAGGCTTGGGGTGATGGGTCGTGGGTAGTGGGTAATGGGTTTTCTTCGACGCGGCGGCAGGCGACCCAAACACCAGTTCTTCCGTTCTGCAATGGCGGACGGCTGAACGGCTACAACGCGCGTTGACTCAGTGTCTCGGCGAATGTTCGCCCTTTGCGCAAACCCCCTCGCCGAGCCGACCGTATGGCCATGCCGCATTCGCGACCGCTGTCGACGCGCTTCCCGGAGCGTTCCCTCTGGACCGTTGCCGATCTGGAGCAGTTGCCCGACGACGGGAACCGCTACGAGATCCTGTACGGCGAGCTGCTCGTGACGCCGCTGCCGTCAGTGGGACATCAGGGGGTCGCGAGGCGGCTCTGTCTGCTGATCGCGCCATGGTGTCGCGCGCATACCGGCTGGAAGATGCTGAGGCCGGGTGGTGTGTACGTGAACGAGACCAATTGGTTCGAGCCGGACAACGCGGTGTACCCCGCCCCGGAGTTTCCCGAACGCCGGTTGCAGGAAATGCCGCCGCCGGTACTCGTGGTCGAGGTGCTGAGTCCGTCCACGCGCAAACGCGATCGGCATCGCAAGCGGCCAGCGTATCTTGCCTATGGCGTCGCAGAGGTGTGGACCATCGACTAAGCATCGAGAACGATCGAGCGGTGGACAGCCGCCTCGGAATTTCCGGAAACGCTGCGCGACACGTTTCCGTGGACACCTGATCCCGCCCTGCCCTCACTCGTCGTCACCGACGCCGAACTGTTCGGGCCGTAGTCCACCAGCCGCTGTTTGTCGGGCTCGCCGAATGGCCCGGCGGCCTGCAATATTCCGTTGATGCAATCGTTCACCGACTATTTCGCCACCATCCCGTCCGCGCATCGCGCCCTGATTCTTGCGGGCGGCATCGCGTGCTTTTGGGCTTGGGAAAGCGTAACGCCGTTGTTCGGCACGACGTACCGCAAGGGCGCGCACGCGCTGGTGAACGTCTTCTTCACCGTTACCACCATCGTGGTCAACTTCGGGCTGGCGTTCCTGCTGCTGCGCGCGTCCGAGTGGGCCGTCGCCCACGACTTCGGCGTGCTGTACTGGTTACCTCCTCGACCACTCTGGCTGGGCGCCATCGTGGGGCTCCTGCTGCTCGACCTGGTATCGGCCTGGCTCGCGCATGTCGTGTCGCACCATGTGAGGCCGTTGTGGAAGCTCCACCTCGTGCATCACAGCGACACTCATGTGGATACCACCACCGCCAACCGTCACCACCCGGGTGAGAGCGTTGTCCGCTTCACCTTCACAGCATTGGCCGTGGTCGTCACCGGCGCGCCGCTCTGGATGGTGTTCCTTTATCAGGCCCTGAGCGTGGTGCTGAGCCAATTCAACCACGCCAATATTCGCCTCCCCGCCGCACTCGATCGCGCGCTGTCGTGGGTGATCGTGTCGCCCGACATGCACAAGGTGCATCACCATTACGCGCTGCCGCACACCGACTCCAACTTCGGCAACATCTTCTCGATCTGGGACCGACTCTTCGGGACCTTCCGCACGATCGACCGGCGCGAGCTCGTGTACGGCATCGACACGCACCTGGATCCGCGCGAGCACGAGTCGATCCCCGCGCTGCTCACCATGCCCTTTCGGCCCAGGCCGTAACCCTCGCCGATACCCTCGCCGCGCCCGCTGCGGGTCACACCGCCCTAAAGCGGATCATTTGCCCCCAGCCCGCCCCGGCCCCAACATACAAGGGTCCGCCTGCGTTGCTCTTCGCATCCCTCGGGCCACGCTGGCCCCTGCCCCTTCCAATCACCACCGACAGCCCACCACGCGGCCGTCCCCGGGAGTCCTTCGTGAGAGCGTTTCGTGTTCTCCTCGGCCTTGCGGCGCTCGCCGCCGGATCGCTCGAGGCCCAGCAGTCTTCCCGCACGGAGCCGGTTGCCGGTCTGCGCGACAACGGCACGGGCTTCCATGCCCTCGTGGGCGCGCGCGTGGTCACGGCCCCAGGTCAAGTCCTCAACAACGCCACGATCGTCGTCAGGAACGGCCTTATCGCCGCTGTGGGCGCCGGGATGGCACCACCAGCCGGCGCACGCGTGTGGGACCTCAAGGGCCTCACCGTGTACCCCGGCTTCATCGACGCCTCCGCCGATCTCGGTGGTGATGCGCCCGCGCTGGGTGGCGACGTGGGCCCTACGCACTGGAATCCGCAGGTTCGCGCCTGGTTCAGCACCACGGCCAACCTCAAGGACGATTCCACACGCCGCACGGCGCTCCGCTCGCTCGGCTTCGGCGCAGCCCTCGCCGTGCCGCGCCAAGGAATCTTCCGCGGCACGGCGTCGGTGGTCAACCTTGGCGACGGCGGCATACGTGAACGCGTG
>NZ_JBDNFF010000159.1:0-7978 GCF_041689975.1 Gemmatimonas sp. | reverse complement strand
GCCGATGTCGTGGAGCAGACCGGCGCGGAGGATGTCCCGGTACATGTCGGCATCGGCCCCCATCGACGTCGCGATTCCGACCGCATAGCGCGCCACATTCGTCGAATGCAGCGGGATGTCACCAAGCTCGAGCGCCAGTGCCGCCCGGTCGAGATTTGCGCGGTCGGCCAGCATCGCCCACTAGTCACGATCGCGCTGCCACGCGGCCACCAGATCGACCATTCGCGGATCGTACCAGCGTGCTCGACGCTGCTGCGTCATGTCGATCGCGGCAGTGATACCGTTCACGCTCCAGTACGCCTCGAGCATCTGCGCAATCGGGAGAATCCGCGACGGCAGCGGGATCTGTGCGCCTCGTTCGCAACGCGGCTGGATGATCTCGCGTGTCATGGAGGGGGTCCGCGCTACCCGCACAAATGCCATACACCAGCGATCGGATTCCAACCCATCCCGCGGTTCTTCGCGGTGTGCATGGCGAGCTTCGAGCGATCGTGCCAATCGACGAGACGCACGTCGCGCTTTACGCCCTGATGGTCACTGCCGAAGAGCGCCGACATGACTTCGGCGAGACGAACGACGGGGTCACGTTGACCGTCGACGGGCATGGCAACGACGCGTTGGATGCGGGCGACAACGACCGATGTGCCGTGTACGCCCACGCTTCGGACGACAACGCCTCCGGCGCCGCTACCGTCGCTACCCTCGACCCGTTCAGCGCATCGTGGGTGCGTGGATACGCAACAATCGCCGATCGGCGTTCTCGTGATCATGTCCAAGGACCACGTGAATGGTGTCACGCGGCAGAGTGTTGACGGCGCGATCCGGCCATTCCACCAGCAGCACCGGAGCATGTTCAACGAGCTCATCCCAGCCCAACATCTCCAGCTCGGTATCGGACCGCAGTCGATACAAATCGGCGTGCACGACTGGCCCACCGGGCGCGTTGTACTGTTGAATGATCGAGAAGGTCGGACTCGTGACCGCCTCGATCGCTGCGACGCCGATACCGACGCAGATCGCGCGCACCAACGTGGTCTTGCCCGCTCCGAGGTCACCCTCGAACGCAATGACGACAGGCCGAGGGAGCACGGCGCCAAGTGCCCGTCCCCACGCCTCCAGCGAGTCGAGATCCGGCGCGCGCGGGGCGCCGCGCCCCAGCAGATACGCGAGAGAATCAGCGGCCACGCTTGCCTCCGGCGCGGCGCATCGGCGCACTCCCCGGCGGTCGTTTCGGCGCGGCCGTATTCCCACGCGCCTGCTCCGGCTTATCGCCAAGCGCCGTACGCACTTCGAACAGCTGATCGCGCATTCGCGCCGCGGCCTCGAAGTCGAGCGCGATCGCTGCTTCGCGCATGGCGACTTCCAGCTCTCCCACCAGCGTCTGCAGGTCCTCGCGAGATCGTGGCGCGCTCTCCGCTCCCAGTCGTCTGGTGGCCGGCGTGACGTCTTCGTGCGGCGCACGCGCATCGGCCACTCGCGTGATTAGCCGAACGTCATCAACGCTCTTGAGCACGCCATGCGGGGTGATCCCGTGGAGTGCATTATGGTCGCGCTGTATGGTGCGGCGGCGATCGGTTTCGTCGATGGCGCGCTGCATAGATCCGGTAATCCGGTCGGCGTACAGGATCGCCCGGCCATTCAAATGACGCGCCGCGCGACCGATCGTCTGGATCAGCGAACGCTCGCTGCGCAGAAATCCCTCCTGGTCCGCGTCGAGGATCGCGACCAGCGATACCTCGGGCATATCCAGCCCTTCACGCAACAGGTTGATGCCGATCAGCACATCGAACTCGCCGAGGCGCAGCCCGCGCACAATCTCCATGCGCTCGATGGCGTCGATGTCCGAATGCATGTATCGCACGCGCACGCCCATCTGCTGCAGGTAGTCGGTGAGATCCTCCGACATGCGCTTGGTGAGCGTCGTGACCAGGACCCGCTCACCCTTTCGCTCGCGCACGTGGATCTCGTGCAGCAGGTCGTCCACCTGCCCCTTCACCGGACGGATCTCCAGGATCGGATCCAGCAGTCCCGTGGGCCGAATGACCTGCTCCACGACCACCCCTTCCGACAGCTGCAGCTCGAGATCACCCGGCGTAGCGGACACGTTCACCAGGCGCGGCACCAGCTGCATGAACTCGTCGAACACCAGCGGCCGATTGTCGAGCGCACTCGGCAGCCGAAATCCGTAGTCGACCAGCGTGAGCTTGCGCGCGCGATCGCCGTTGTACATGCCGCGGATCTGTGGCAGTGACACATGTGATTCGTCGACGACCACGAGGTAATCGTCGGGGAAGTAGTCCAGCAGGCACGCCGGGCGCTCTCCCGCCTGACGTCCGCTAATATGGCGCGAATAATTCTCGATGCCGGCGCAGGTACCGATCTCCGCCAGCATCTCGAGATCGAAGTTCGTGCGCTGATCGAGACGCTGTGCCTCCAACAACTTGCCCTGCATGCGCAGTTCGGCAAGCCGCTCGGCCAGCTCGTCACGAATCGCGACGCTTGCACGCTCGATCGTGGGACGATTGGTGATGAAGTGCTTCGCCGGATAGATCGCCATCCGCTCGAGCGTCGAAATCGTCTCGCCGGTGAGCGGGTCGATCTTCGAGATACGCTCGATCTCATCGCCCCACAGTTCCAGACGCACCGCCTGCTCTTCGTAGGCCGGATAGATCTCCACCGTGTCGCCTCGCACGCGGAACGTGCCGCGATCGAACGCGACGTCATTGCGCAGATACTGAATGCCGACGAGCAAACGAAGAATGTCGTCGCGCGCGATCGACTGTCCGCGCGACAGCGCCACCATACGCTCGCGATACGACACGGGGTCGCCAAGCCCGTAGATGGCGGACACCGTGGAAACGATGACCACGTCATTGCGCTCCATCAACGAGGACGTGGCGCGCAGTCGCAGGCGATCGATGTCCTCGTTGATACTCGCATCCTTCTCGATGAACGTGTCACTCGAGGGGACGTACGCTTCCGGCTGATAGTAGTCGTAGTACGAGATGAAGTACTCGACGGCGTTCGTCGGGAAGAACGATTTGAGCTCGCCATACAACTGCGCTGCCAGCGTCTTGTTGTGCGACAATACCAGCGTCGGTCGCCCCCACTGCTCGATAACGTTCGCCATCGTCATCGTCTTGCCGGACCCGGTCACGCCGAGCAGCGTCTGAAAGCGGTCGCCACGGGCCAACCCTGCGGACAACTCGATGATCGCGCGAGGCTGATCGCCGGCGGGGGCGAACGGACTTTGAAGTCGGAAGGGAGCTGACATCCCCGCAATATAGCAGAATCGGCTTTTATTCGGGTAGCTCCCAGCGCTCGCTGGTCGAGCCCGCCGGCTATTCCTCGGACGTGATCTTCTCGCGACGGGAGACCGCCGCGATGCCTTTCACGCGACGCGCGGCTTTCATGATGCGTTCCAGGTGCGCCAGGTTTTCCACCTCAACCATCGCCGCGCCCGTTACCCGGCCATCGATCGTTCGAAGCTCGAGGCTCTTGATGTCGGTGCCGGTGGCGCTCACGGCGGCCGCGACATCGGCGTACAGTCCACGGCGATCAGTGCCTTCCATGGCAAGGCGGACGATGAAGCGTTCTCCGGCCATCTCGTGCCAGTCGATGTCGAGGCGACGCTCCGGCTCGTGCGCCAACATCAGCAGATTCGGACAATCGCCGCGATGAATACTCACGCCGCGACCACGCGTGACATATCCCACCACTTTGTCGCCAGGTACCGGCTGACAACACTGCGAGTAGCGTACCAGCAACCCATCCGCGCCTTGAATGCGGATGCCTTTCCCGGTTCCGCGCACGCGATCGACAATGCGCGCGAGTGTACTCTGCTTCTCGACCGGCTCGGCCGTTTCGAGGTCGGGGTGCAGCGCCTTCAGCACCTGCATTACGTGCACATCGCCGGCACCGACCGAGGCGATCAGCTGCGTTGCATCCTTCAGCTTGAGCAGCTTGGCGATCGGTTGCAGTCCCTGGTCGTCGATCTTCGGCAGCCGACGACGGCGCAATTCGCGCTCGATGATCTCACGTCCCAGCCGCATGGCCGAGGAGCGCTCTTCGAGCCGCAGCATCTGCCGGATTTTATGGCGTGCGCGCCCCGTGCGCACGTGCGACAGCCAGTCACGGCTCGGCTTCGCATTCGGATTGGTCAGGATCTCGACCGTTTCCGAATTCTTGAGTTCACGCGACAGTGGGGCGATACGGCCGTTCACCTTGGCGCCGGCGCAGTGCGCACCGACCTGCGTGTGCACGGCGAACGCGAAGTCGAGTGGGGTCGCGCCCTTCGGCAACTGGATGACGTCACCCGTCGGCGTGAACACGAAGATTTCGTCCTGATACAGATCGAGCTTCAGGAACTCCAGAAACTCACCGGGGGTTTCGGCGTCGAGCTGCAACTCGAGCACCTGACGGAACCATGCCAGCTGGCGATCCAAATCATCGGCGCTACGCGACGACTCCTTGTACAGCCAGTGCGCCGCGATGCCGAAGTCCGCAGTGCGGTGCATGTCACGCGTTCGGATCTGAACTTCGAACAGTTGACGCCCGGGACCGAAGACGGTGGTGTGCAACGACTGATAGCCGTTCGATTTCGGTTGCGCGATGTAGTCCTTGATTCGCTCCTGCACCGGCGTCCAACCATCATGAATCACGCCAAGGGCATGGTAGCACTCGAGCACATTCGGTACGATCACGCGAATCGCCAACAGATCGTAGATATCCTCGTACGGACGGTCGCGCTGCTGCATCTTCTTGTAGATCGACCACAAATGCTTCGGTCGGCCGGTGACTTCGACATCGGCGATGCCGGCATCGGAGAGCCGTTTCTCGAGCGGTTCGCGCATTTGCGCGATCAACTGCTCGCGTTCTCCGCGCTTCGCCGCAACGAGCTTCGCCAGTGTCTTGTACGCCTCGGGCTCGAGGTGCTTGAACGCCAGATCCTCGAGCTCCCATCGCACTTTCGCCATACCGAAGCGATGGGCGAGCGGCGCGTACAGATCGCGGGTTTCCTGGGCGATGCGACGGCGCTTTTCGGGAGCGAGATAGTCGAGTGTCCGCATGTTGTGCAGACGGTCGGCCAGCTTGATCAAAATGACGCGGGCATCCTTGGCGATCGAGAGCAGCAGCTTGCGGTAGTTCTCGACCTGCCGCTCTTCGCGCGACGAGAGCGGTAGATTTGCAATCTTCGTCAGACCATCGACGATCTGCGCGATCTCGGATCCGAACTCGCGCTCGACATCCTCGACGGTGATGTCGGTGTCCTCGACGATGTCGTGCAGCAGGCCGCTGACAACGGTCGTCGTGTCGAGTTGGAGGTCGGCCAGAATCCGCGCGACTTCAATGCAGTGCGAGACATAAGGTTCGCCGGAGTGACGGACCTGGCCCGCATGGGCAACGTCGGAAAACTTGTAGGCGCGCACGAGTAATTCGTGGTCGAGCCGATCGTAGGAGACATCGGCACTCGGCCCGAACCCGGGAATCATCTCGTGCAGCGCGATCGTTGTCACAGCAGACCTGCCTCCGCAAAGCTCACGTACCGCCCACGTCCCACGATGATGTGGTCGTGAACCGGGATATCCAGCAAGCGCCCGGCCGCCACCAGTTGTTCCGTCACTGCCCTGTCTTCCGCCGACGGCGTCGGATCGCCACTCGGATGATTGTGCACCAGAATCACCGCCGCCGCGCGCTCGGCGATCGCCTCACGAAAAACTTCCCGCGGATGCACCAGTGAGGAGTTCAACAATCCGCGCGTGATCAGCACATCGCGTTCGAGACGGTGCTGCGCGTCGAGAATGGCCACATGGAACTCCTCCACCGGCGCATCCTGCAACCGTGGCGCAAACACCGCCATTACGTCGCGGGGACCGCGAAGCGGTACTCCGGCTTCCCGTGCCTCACCGGCCATGCGGCGGCCGAGCTCGAGCGCCGCGTGCACCGCCGTCGCGCGTGCACGCCCTACACCCCGCACGCGCGTCAGCGCCGCCAACGGCATGGAACCGAGCCGCCCAAGCGAACCACCGGCCTGCTCGAGCAGGAGCTGCGCGCACACGAGCGCCGATGCCCCCTTCCCACCGGAGCCGAGCACCGTCGCGATCAGCTCGGTGGTACTCAATGCTTGCGCGCCGAGGTTCCGGAGCCGCTCGCGGGGGCGATCGACGTTCAGCATCTCTTTGATCTTAAGGGCAGCAGCGGGAAACTGGCTAGTCAGGACCGTCACGGATTCACTCCAGGAAAATGGGGGTAGTTGCCATCCCCCAGGATGTCGATCAGTCCGCACCGCTGCGGTACCGCGGTATTGCGAGCGGGTCCATTTTACCGAATGACTGTTCCCTCGCCTGTTCCGACGCGCCCGCCGACTGGCGCCAGCGAATCATTCGATCCTGCATCGCCCGAGGAATGGGCCAGGCTCCGCGAATTGGGACATCGCATGCTGGACGACATGCTGGATGTCCAATCGACGTTGACCCAACGGCCGGCGTGGCAGGAGATCCCGGCAACGAAGCGACTGCTGTTCGATGAACCCGCACCGATCGAGGGAATCGGCGCGGACGCCGCGTATGCCCGCTTTCGCTCACACATCCTGCCGTACGGAAACGGAAACTGGCACCCACGTTTCTTCGGATGGGTGCAGGGGCAGGGCACGCCGTTGGCGATGCTTTCGGAAATGCTCGCCGCCGGCATGAATCCGCACCTGGCGGGCTTCAACCACGCGCCACCGATGGTTGAACGGCAGGTGGTCAGCTGGCTCGCTGCGCTGATGGGAATTCCGGAGGCTGGCGGGCTGCTGGTGACCGGGGGAACGTCCGCGAACACCCATGCCCTCGGCGTGGCGAGATACGCTGCGGTACGAGCCCGTGGAGGCACCGTGCGCGAAAACGGGTTGCAGCACTGGCCGGGCCAGCCGACGGCGAAACCGTTGGTGTTCTATGGGTCGGTGGAAACCCACGCCTGGGCGCGAAAGGCGGCCGAATGGCTTGGCCTTGGCGATCGCGCGTTCCGTCGCGTGCCAGTCAACGCCGCATACCAGATAGACCTCGTCGCGCTCAGTCGTCTGATCGAGACCGACCGGCAGAATGGACTCGATCCCTTCTGTGTGATGGGGACGGCAGGGACGGTGAATACGGGAGCGACGGACGATCTACGGGCGATCGCCACGCTCTGTCGCGATAAGTCCCTCTGGTTTCACGTTGATGGCGCCTTCGGCGCGCTGGCCGCGCTCGCGCCGTCGTTGCGTAGTCAGGTAGCTGGCTTGGAAGAGGCGGACTCGATCGCGTTCGATCTGCATAAGTGGGGCGCGATGCCGTTTGAGTGCGCATGCGTGCTCGTGCGCGATGCCGCCGTCAATCACGAGACGTTCAGTGCCACGGCGTCGTATCTCGCGGAGACCAGTCGCGGGGTCAGTGCTGGTGGCGTGTACTTCGCGGACCGCGGCCTCGACCTGACGCGCGGCTTCAAGGCGCTCAAGGTCTGGATGCAACTTCAAGCCGATGGGGTGGCCAAACTCGGGCGTATCATCGAGCAGAACGTGCGACAGGCCCAGCAATTCGCCGACGCGGTCGCTTGCCACCGCGCGCTCGAATTGCTCGCGCCCGTCCCGCTCAACATCGTGTGCTTTCGTTATCGGACAGACTCGCTCGACGACGCGGCGCTGAATGCGCTGAATGAGGAGTTGCTCCTACGCTTGCAGGAGCGAGGCATCGCGGTGCCGTCGAGCACCCGCATCGGCGGACGATTCGCGCTGCGTTTGGCGCATGTGAATCACCGCACGACGGACGCTGACCTGGCGATGGTGCTGTCGGCAGTCGTCGCAATAGGCGACGCCTTGGTCGAAGGGTAGTGCTACACAGAAGCCCCCGCCACCGGGATCCGTGAGGATCGGTGACGGGGGCTTCACAAGGTGCCGGCATCGGCCTACTCTCCCGCGGTCTCTCGACCGGAGTACCATCGGCGCTGCTTGGCTTAACGACCG
>NZ_JBDNFF010000158.1:0-12019 GCF_041689975.1 Gemmatimonas sp. | reverse complement strand
GGTGGATCACTCGAGGGGGTGGGCGCGTTCTGGGCGAAGTACGTGCCTGCAGGGCCAGCGCAGGAGGTTTTGCGTGGCGGCAAATTCAAGTGGGTGGATACGGGGTATGATTGGGGGATCAACAGTCGGCGGTAATTGCTAACTGCTAACTGCTAACTGCCAACTGCTAACTCCCTAGGAAGCAGGGAGGAGGGTATCAGGGGGCAGGAAGCAGGCGCGTTTTGCGTTTACTGCCTCCTGCTTCCTGAAAACCTCCCTACTGCTTCCTAAGGAGTTCTCACTCCTCGATCGCCAGTTCGGCGCCAGTTACCGCCGTACCGCCGTATCCCCCAACACGCTCCGATTGTTGCCGTACGGCGCGAACCCTACCCCCCAATCCACGCCGATCACTTCGATCCACACGCGCGCGCCGTCGACGTGCACCACGGTGTAGTGGTAAGGATTATCGCCCGCCCTGGCCCCCGGTCGCACCACGTGCGAGACCCGTGCGGAATCCAGTCCCGATGCCCGTACGTAGGCACGCAAGTCCGGCTCGCCTTGATACGTGTACAACGGCGCGCCGCCGCCGCCGCTCACGATATGGTCGATGCGCCGCGGCTGTCCCGTGGCATCGCGATAGCGCTCCACGAAATGTTCATACAAGTGCTCGTGGCCGGTGAACAGCAGCTCCACATTGTGCTTGCGAAACAACGGCATGTAGTGCGCCCGCACGGCCGCGGTCGGACGCTCGATGATCGATCCGCCGTGCGGCCCGGAGGAGTAGACCGGATGATGAAAGAAGGCGATCACGTGCGTGTACCGTTTGCGATCGAGTCCTTCCAGTTGACCGCGCACCCACGCGAGCTGCGTCGAGTCCTCCGCAATATTGGAGTCGAAGGCGATCACGAACGTGTTGCCGTATCCGAACGCATACGTGGGATACCCCGAGAGGCGACGGGTCGCGCCATCGGCGGGAATGAGCTGGCTGACGGCACGCAAGTAGTTCTGCAAGCCCACGAGACGGCCGGGCGCGTCGAGCTCCGCTGCTGACGTGACGTCATGATTGCCCGGCGCGAGATAATACGGCACGCCGCCCGTGGTGGTGAGTCTATTGATCAGCCCGATGAAGCTGACGTTCCACTGCTTTGGATCACGCCCATTCACGACCGCGTCACCGCTTTGCAGCACGAACCGAACCGGCTCCGGGCCATCCTCCATGTTCTTGATCGTCCGTAACATCGACTCGATCACCAGCGAATGCTCGTACTGCTCACTTACACCGTCACGTCGGCCGCGCGTGTCGCCGTATGCGATGAACGAAAAGCGAGAGACGCTTGCACTCGCGGACTCGGACGGTAACGGATTCCGCGGCTTCTGGATGGACCACACGGTGTCCTTCGCGCCAGCCGATGGCGTGACCTGCGCGGGCAATGAGCACGCGACCGAAGAAAGCACCGGCAATGCCAGCGCCGCGACGACCGAAACAACAGAGATCGAGCGGCAACGCAGAGATCGCATGCAGGTGCTCCGGGCAAAGGTGATGCGCAAAAGTTACCGTTCAGACCACTGCTTTGCGCTACCGCCGCGCCACGTTCGGGTCACCGCTACGCGTTGCCGCCACCTTCGGCGTGTACCACTCGTTCCGGATCCAGTCCACCACCATCTCGATCTCGCGCTGACTGAGGCTCTTCTCGGTGCCGTACGACGGCATGCGATCGTTGTCGCGTCCATAGAACCGCGGATGCGTCGGGTCGTTCACGAATGCGACTGTCCACTCGCGAGAACCCCACCCGGTGAGCTCAGGACCATCAGTGCCGAGCTCCTGAAACTTGTGGCACTCGGTGCATCCATTCTTCGTGTCCCGCATGAACTGAATGCCGAGCGCGATCTGCACGCTGTCCCGGCGATCCATCGTGGCCTGCGAGCTCAGCGCGGCCTGCGACGACAGCGCGAGCACCACGTTGCGGCGCGTGGCCTTCTGTTCGTCGGTCTCGGGAATGTGATCGTCGAGCCAGCCGACCATGTCACCTTCGGTATGCGCCGTGCCCCCCCAGTAGCGAGGCGTCAGAATCGTGTCGGCGTTGAGAAAGCCCTGCAGCCACTCGCGCGAGCCGAAGCCCTTCAGGTCGGACGCCGAGATGGAGTCCTTCGGCAACGCGTTACCCAGTCCATCGTGTCCATCGTAACGATGGCATGAGGCACAGTTCCGCGAGAAAATGCGCGGGCCTTGGGTGTACGGATCTTCGCGCATCAGCGTGAGCGCGCCCGTGATAGGCACGCCGGCATTGGCCAGTTCCACCGCGCGCGTCGCGTCGCGATTGGACACGGCCTTCGCTACCTGGTATTCGGGATCCTTGCGATCTTCGGCAAGGGCCTGCCACGTGAGCAGTGCGGCACCGGCGAGCATCGCGCCCATGAAACCGAGATTGAATCGGTGACCAAGCTTCCACCGTCCCAGAAAGGGCATGGCGAACAACACCAAGAGCCCCAGTGAAGGGAGCACGATGGCGCCGAGGATCTCGGTGTTGCCGGGGAAGTACTTCAGAAACTGGTACAGGAACAGGAAATACCACTCGGGGCGTGCCGCCGAGAACTGTTCGGCCGGATCGGCCGGCGCTCCTAGTGGCGCTCCGTGTTCGCGCACCACGAAGAACAGCACGACGACGAGCACGGCGAGACACGCCACCGCATCGCGCAGCACCTGTTCCGGCCAGAAGCCTTGGTCAGGGCCCTTGAGCGGCTTCTTTGGCGTGAGGCCGTGCTTGCGGAAGAGGTATACGTGCCCGACGATCAACAGTATGACCAAGCCCGGAATCACGCCCGCGTGCAGTGCAAAGAAGCGCGTGAGCGTGAGATGCCCGTAAGTCACGCCACCCACCACAACGGTCTGCAACGACTGTCCGATGCCCGGACTCATGCCCACGATGTTGGTGGTCACCGCTGTCGACCAGTAACCGTTCTGGTCCCATGGCAACAGATAGCCGGTGAGTGACAACGCCAGTACGAGCACGAGCAGCGCCACGCCGAACCAGTAGTTCACCTCGCGCGGTGCTTTGTAGGCACCGTCGATGATGACCTGCATGAGGTGCAGTATCAGCAGCACCGTCATGGCTTGAGCGACGAAGTGATGCAGACCACGCAGGAACCAGCCGCCCAACATTTGATGCTGGATGTAGTACACGCTTTCCCACGCCGTCTGCGAGCTCGGACTGTAGGACATCCACAGGAACACGCCCGTGATCACCTGCACCATGAAGAAGAAGGACAGCGTGCTTCCCCACACGTAGCGCCAGCGCGCACCACCGGGGACGTTCTCGAACAGCGTTTCGTGAAGCAGTCCCTTGTAGCCGGTGCGCGAATCAATCCAGGAGCCGATGGACGGACGTTCGGTATTCGGTCGCTCGGCCATCAGACGGGAATCTTGTCGGGGGAGCCTTTGCGGAAGTTCTGGAAGCGCACCCAGACTTCGCCGTCGCGAATCACGGCCTCGAGTTCATCCATGCCGCGCGGGCTCGGGCTCTTCGGGTCCGCGATCGCTCCGTCCAGCGTGAAGCTGCTGCGGTGACACGGGCAGAAATATCCGTGCGAAGTAGCGTTGTAGCCCACCGAGCACCCGAGATGCGGGCACACCGAGTTCAGCACGCGCACCGTGTTGTCGCCGGTTTTCTGTAGATAGACCGACCCCACCGGCACATTCTCGGTCTTGTTCCACGCATCCACTAAGGTGTCGAGCACCGGGAATTTGCGCGGCTCGCCGTTGCTGCCCAGTGAGGCGAGCGAAGCCACACGGACCAGACCGCGCGTATCGGACTTGCGCCGCAGCGGATCGAACAGCGTGAACAGGCCGGCCACGGGCGCTACCACGGAAATGAGGCCGCCCACGACAATCGCGGCGGCCTTGGATACGAAGTTGCGCCGGTCGGGCGCGGGCTTGGTGTCGGACATGTCAGCGTTGGTATCCCGGGAAGACAAAACGGCTTACACCGCACAGCGGACTCCACGACATAAGTGTACGCAGTGGACCAGCAGATTGTTGACGTGGGAGCGACCGCGACGCCGGAACATCATGAGCCGCGTGCGGTACGTCAGCGAACAGCCGGGCCCGCGCGTACTCTCAACACGGAATCGCACCAAAGCGTGCCCGATGCGCTCTTTTCACCTCTCTTCGTAATCCATCTCACATGCATCTGCGACTTCGGCAGTTTGGCGCCGCGTGCGTCTTGGCTCTGGCCATTTCGAGCGTGGCCCACGCCCAACAGGACGAGGAAAAAACGCCACTCGGCAAGAAGATGAGCGCCATGAATGCGGCCTTCAAAGCGGTAGGCCGTCAGGTCGAAGACGCCTCGCAAAACGCGAACACTCTCGAGCAGCTCACCATTATCGAGACCAATGCCAAGGCCGCGCTGACCATGGTGCCGGCGAAGAAGGAGAAGGTCCCGGCTGCCGAACAGACCAAGTTCCAGTCGGGCTATGAGGCGGGCATGAAGGAACTTCTCACCGCGGTCGACAAGCTCAAAGTTTCAATCAAGGCCGGCAAGAACGCCGACGCCGTGGCCACCTACGACGAGATCAAGGGGCTGCAGCGCGACGGGCACAAGGAATACCGCATCAAGAAGGCGGGTGCGCCTCCGGGCGGGAACTGAGTCTTACACGGCTCCGGTTCCGAGACATGAAAACGGCCTCGAATCACCAAGATTGGGGCCGTTTGGTCTTTCGGTTCGCAAGGCGAGATTCACCGTCAACGCCTCGGCTTTCCAACCGGGCGTTGGCGCGACGGCGCGGAGGGATGCGGTAGCCGCTTGAGATCATCTCGATCTTTCTTGCGACCACTCGCTTGCTTATTTGCGCGAAGCGCAGGGAGCCCGATGACTGGCAGCACGTCGCCGTTGATGTCCACGTGGATCGCCTGCACGAGTGCGTCCTCGAAGCTCGCGCCAGAGATGCTCGACAGTAAATCGATACGCGTCGGTGGCTCGCCAAACGCAGTTACCGTGTCCGGGGCCTCCAAAATGCGCCCGATCAAGTACAACCGGTGGCGCGCCGAACGCGCTTAAAGCGCTGGGCAGCCGCTTAACGTTGTCCGGCGCGCGTCGATAGAAAAATCGATATCCGTTGTCGCTCGCGCGTGACCGTAAATCCCAATGGCATACCCACCGACGAGCACGTAGTCCACGGCGTGAGCATTCAGGGCGTGGATGAAATCGAGAAAGTCGTCAGGGAACGCAGCGTGCCGAACGTCATTCCGTCGTCCCTCCCCGGCTGGTGTCATCGCGGTTCGTGGGACGAGCTATCAAGGGACGCGCGTTGCAGCGCCACGGTGAGCGCTGAAGCGCCCGACACGGCGGCCAGACGCGCCCCCGCTGTCGCTGGGGGGCGTGGGTCATCGTGCATCGCGAGCGTACTCTGCGAGCCAGTCCAGGTCTGGCGCCGAACTGCCGCACGCTCGGCCCGAGCGCGGTCCGCGTCGACTGGTGACGGTGCTCTTGCCACTGTCACCACCACGTGCATCAAGTGCAGGAGCCGCGAGGCCGTCTCAAGGGAGACGTGGGGTCTCTTCCCTTGCTCGAACTCACTGATGAGCCGAGGACTTACGCCGGCTTGTGCCGCGAGCGCGGCAATGGAGACTCGCTTCGCCCGTCGCGCATTACGGAGAGCGGCGGCGAGGGTGGCGACCAGCGAGGAATCGGCCCTCATAACTGAAAGATCGCCAAGGTGCATGGCGAAATCAATCCCTTTATGTAACTATCCTGATCGGCGTCTATCGACTGCCAAGGAGCCATAAACGGCTGCCCCGCGCGGGGACAGCCGTTTTGCACAGGCCTGCTTCACAACGACCAACATCAGAGCGGGAGACGGGACTCGAACCCGCGACCTTTTGCTTGGGAAGCAAATACTCTACCAACTGAGTTACTCCCGCAGTCACGGTCAACCCTCCGACCGCGCCACCAACAGAAGCTAGTGCGCCCAGGCGCACCGGGTAAAGGGCCCGCCAGCTATCCACTCAGGTCCTCTGCGCCTCGGCCCAACGGATTACGTTGCGAGTTCCCCCCACTGGAGTGCCCGTGCGTCTGGCCGATTTCATTGCAGCGAACCGCGAGCTCCTGCTTTCGGAATGGGAAGACTTTGCGAGCTCGCGTGACGGCGCGGAACACATGGATCGGGCCGCGCTCCGCGATCACGCGGGCAGCCTGCTGCGCGACATCTGCGCCGACCTGCGTACCCCGCAGTCGCCGGCCGAGGCGGAGGAGAAGTCGCACGGCAACAGTGATAGCCCCGACACGGCACCGGACTCCGCGGCGCAGGCCCACGGTGAGGAGCGTGCCCATAGCGGGTTCTCGATCAGCGAGATGGTCTCCGAGTTCCGTGCCCTGCGCGCGAGCGTCCTGCGCCATTGGACGGCGCACAAAGGCACGCTCAGCGGCACCGACTTGGTGGATCTCATGCGCTTCAACGAGTCCATCGATCAGACGCTCAGCGAGTCGATCACGCGGTTTACCGTCAGCATCGACGAGTCGAAGGACCTGTTCCTGGCGATTCTCAGCCACGATCTGCGCGCACCGCTACAAACCGTGCTCATGGTCAATGAACATCTGGCTTCGGCGCCCTCCGGCGACAGCACGCAGGCCGTGTTGGTGTCCCGGGCCACTCGCAGCGTGACCCGTATGATCGAACTCGTCGACGACCTGCTCGACTTCACACGCAGTCGCATGGGGGCGGGACTGAGCGTTATACTCGCACTGACCGATCTATCGACCGTGGTACGCCACGCCGTGGAAGAAGTCGAGGCGGCCCACCCGATGTGGGCGTTCGAAACACATATCGAGCCGGAATTGCAGGCGTCGGTAGACGCGGCGCGCATTCGGCAGGTGCTCGCCAATCTGCTCAACAACGCCGTGCATCATGGGGATTCTTCGCTACCAGTTACCGTCCATCTGCGCGGCACCGATTGCGACGTCGTGATCGAGGTGAACAATTTCGGTCCGGTAATTCCGGCCACCGATATCGGCGGCCTGTTCAGCCCGTTCAAACGCGTCCTGACCGACGCGCCGCCGGCCTCCGCCGATCACCATCTCGGTCTGGGCTTGTACATCACCGATCGCATCGTCGCCGCCCATCACGGCCACATCGAGGTCACATCATCGAAGGATGACGGTACGAAATTCCGCGTGACGGTGCCGAGGTAGGGCCGCGAGGTGGGCTCGACGGCGCACCGCCGCGCGCTATCGCGACCGCAGCCGGCTGAACACGTCGCCGTGAATCGCGAACGACAGCACCACGATAACGTTACCGCAACGAAGACCCAGCGCTGAGCGATCGTAAAACACCCTCAGCTCGGCTGACACCCCCCAATAAGCGGCCGCCCATCTTCAGCCCGGTGAACGCGCCGATGGTGGGGGCATCATGTACGGCCGCGGAACTCAGCGGCGGCACCTGAATCACGCGCACACCGCCGTAGCGAACCACCGGTGCACACTCGCGTCCCGACGTGATCAGCGTGACTTCCCCGTGCATATGCTGCACGAAGTCCAGCAAGGCGGCCCCGACCATGATGGCGGTGGCGTGTGTGTCGCGGTTGGTGGGACCGTCCAGACGGCGCTTGTACCACACAATGACACCGCTGAAGGCGTTGACCCGCAGGCCGATGTCGGAGCGCTCGTCGAGACCCACCCGTTGCTCAACATCCAGACTGGGCAAGGCTACGCTCTCCGAACGCGACTTGCTCGAGTCGTTCGACCACTCGGCGCCCCGCGGCACGACCGCCAGCATGATGGTACGCTGCCCCCCGCCTCAAGCCATCGACAGCGCCGTGGTGGACACGGCATACGGCGTACAAGCCCCGGCCAGGGCTACCAGCGGGAGCGCAACGGCCACATATCGACGACGCATGAATTCTCCGAGAAGGTGTGACCGCAGGATCGTGCGGCGGCACCGCGCCCGACATGCGTCACGTGACGTACTCCCGCGTGCGGCATCACGGTTGCAGAATCCCCGGCGTGCGGGACGTCGAGCCCGGTGGCGGCTAAATTGTCCCGATGACCCTGCCACACCTTCTCGTTGTCGACGCGCAATCCTTGGCCGGCCGCGCCGCCCATGTGGCAGCGGGCGATGTCACCAACGGTGTACGCCTGTGGTGCCAGATGGCCCGCGGCGCGGCAATGGACATCGCCGCCACGCACGTCGTGGCCGCTTGGGACCACGACGGGCCGACCTTCCGGCATGCGCTGTTCCCTACGTACAAGCACCGCCGCACCGGTTCCATGCGCGCCCGCATCACACCGATCCGCGAAGGGGTGGAGGCCACCGGCATCGCCAGCGTGAGTGTGGCGTCGTTCGAAGGCGACGACAGTGTGGCCTCGTTGATGGCGCGTTTCCGCACGGAGGCGCGCGTGACGGTGCTGTCGAACGATTCCGACTTGTTGCAGTTCGTGTCGGAGGGGGTGGATGTGGCCACCTACGTGGGTGTGGGCAAAGGTCCGAATGGCGCGCGCATCAAGCCTTGGAGCGCGGCCGACGTGTTGGCGAAGTTCGGCGTGCTGCCCCCTGACCTGCCGGCCTTCAAGGCGCTCTGTGGCGAAGAGGGCGACGACATTCCGGGTGTGAAAAGCGTGGGGAAAGGCACGGCGGTCAAGCTACTGCGGCGTTGGCAGAGCATCGAAAAGGCCCTCGAGGCCAGCGAGTACGTGAGCCATCGCGACGACACCGCGAAACTGGCGGGACAGCACGAGCATGTGCGACTGATGCTGCAGCTCACCACGATCCGGGAGGACGTGCCGCTGCCCGCCATGGATCTCTCGCGCTGCGCGCTGAGCACGATCGCCTGGCCCGGAGGATCACAGGCCAGAGCCGGGGTACCGGCGAACGCTGCGGGCGGTGTCGTGTCGCGGAGCGCGGCCGGACCCGGACTCGACGACGTGCCGTTCCCCGAGGACTGACGGTGCTTTCGGCTTCCCTGCTCTGCCGTGCCACGGCCCTCTTGGCCGTTCTGGCCATCGCCGCCCCGGCCAACCCCTTCGCGGCCCGCGATCGTCGTGTGGTGGACCTCGTGGAGGCTGGCCAAGCCCGCAGCGAGGGTGAGCACGGATACGCCGCCCACGACGACAGCAGCGGCACCGCCAACGGCCAGTCGTTCCGGCAGGCGCGCGGCTGGATCCGCTATGCACTCGCCACCTTCGACGACACCGAGGTCACCATCGCCTGCACGTTTCTCGGCACCTCGTCCGGAAACTACGATCTCGTGGTGGAAGACAGTCTCATCGCGTCCAAACGCTTTGACGCCACGGCGAACGTACCGACCGTCGTCGAGATCGTGGTGCCGTTCGCCGTGACGAAGGGCAAGACCAGCATCGCCGTCATGCTTCGCGCACGCGGCGAATCCACGCCACGCCTGCACGAGCTCCGCACGATTCAGGACCACAACGAAGTCGCGCCCCTCGCCGTCGTTCAACAGCAACTGAACCTGATGTTCTCTCCCTCTGGAGTTGTCCGATGAAGCCGATGTCCGCCATCCTGTGTAGCGCCGTGTTGCTCGCCGGCAGCCAGCTTGCCGCCCAAACAACCGGGGTCAAGGCACCCGCGGCCAAGGCGCAGGGCGCACAAATGCTCACGCGCCCGGAGCGCACCGACTACGCCGAGACCAGTCGGTACGACGAGGTCATCGCGTACATGAAACAGATGGCGGCGGTGAACCCGAACATCCATCTCACGACCTATGGCTATACCACGGAGGGTCGGCCGCTGCCGCTCGCCGTGATCGGTGCTCCCGGCGCAAGCGCGGAACAGGTGCTCGCGACGAACAAGACCCGCGTGTACATCCAAGGCAACATCCACGCCGGTGAGGTCGAGGGCAAAGAAGCGCTGCTCTGGTTGTTGCGTTCGATCGCCAAGGGAGAGCGCAACGCGTGGTTCAAGACCACCGTGCTGCTGATCAATCCGATCTACAACGCCGACGGCAATGAACGCGTGGCAGTCACCAACCGCGGCTCGCAGGCGGGGCCCGTGGGGGGTATGGGCACGCGCGAAAACGCGCTGGGCCTCGATCTCAATCGCGACGGCACCAAGATGGAAACCGCCGAAGCGCGATCGATGGCGTCATTGCTCACGCGCTATCAACCGCATGTGGCGATGGATCTGCACACCACCGACGGCAGCTCCACCAGCGGCTTCAACATGACGTACGAAACGTCGCTCAATCCGAACAATTCCAAGGCCCAAATGAGTCTGTTGCGCGACGTGCTGTTGCCGGAGATCACGAAGAACGTGAAGGCGAAGCACGGCTCCGACTGGTTCTACTACGGCGGCGTGTCGGGCAGCGGTGATCAACGCGCGTGGCGGTCCGACGCCGAGCTGGCCAAACCGCGCTATACCTCGACCTACTACGGCGTGCGCAACATTCTGGGCCTGCTCACCGAGACCTATTCGTACGCGTCGTTCAAGACGCGCATTACGGAGACGTACTGGTTCCTCGAGGAGTCGCTGGGTTACGTGGCATCGCACGGCGAAACGGTGCGCGACGTGGTGGCGAAGGCCAATGCCGAATCGATCATCGGAGAGCAGCTCGCCGTGCGCCAGCAGTTGGTGAAGGCGCCGGCGCTCCAGAAAATCGTATTCGCGCCCACGATCTCCGTGCGCAATCCCTACGTGGCTGATCGTCCGTTTCGTCTGCGCCCCGATGGATTGGGCAACAGCAACGTGACCAGCGAGATGCTGCCGTTCTTCGGCACCACCGAACCCACTGAGACGTCGCTGGCTCCGCGAGCGTGGGTGATCCCCACGACGCCGACAGCGGCCGCTGCCCTGATACCGGCGCCCGGCGCGTTCGGCGGTGGTCGAGGTGGTGCTGCGGGCACGCCAACGCAGCGCATGATGGCCTCCGTGATCGATCGCCTCGAAGCCCACGGTATTCGCTACAGCATCACGGCAGCCGACCAGCCGTTCAGCGGTGATCGCTTCAAGATCGCGACGAACACGTTGGACGCGCGCGAATATCAGGGCACGCACAAAGCGCGCACGCTCACCGGCGCCTGGGAAGCCACCGAGCAGACGTTACCGGCGGGCTCGCTGGTGATCCCGATGGATCAGCCGTTGGCGCGACTCACGTTCATCCTCATGGACCCCCGCTCGGACGACGGCTTCATGTGGTGGAACATTCTCGACGCCGTGTTGGGCCTGTCCCCGGCGCCGATCTATTACCCGGTGCTCCGCTCGATGAGCGCGGTGAAGTAGCAATACGCGTGCACGCGTCGCGGCGCTCAGCCCTCGACCCAGTCAGCCGCGAGACGCCGCGACGCCAACCAGAGCAACAGCGACGCCAGCAGGTAGAATCCGGCGCCGTAGTACAGCGCGTAGCGCATCGATTCGGCGCCGTATAGCGGGGCGAGCAGGTCGGAGATGTAGCCGAAGATCCACAGCCCCACCGCGATGCCGAGCAGGTTGTTGATGAGCAGGAAGAGCGAGCTGGTGATGGTTCGCATGTTGGCCGGCGCAAGGTGTTGTACCGCGCCGAGCACCGGGCCGAGCCACGCGAGATTGAGCCCGGTCGGAACGAGGAAGAGCAGGAAGGCCCATACCAGCGACGTCGTGTTCATCGCCGCGTAGAAGAATGGCAACGCCACCAGAAAACAGATCGCGGGTGTGAGGGCGTAGGCGGCGCGGTTCTTCTTTCCATAGCGGTCGGCCAACGCCCCACCCAGCCACATGCCGGCTACTCCACCCAGCAGATTGATGGCGCTGTAAAACCACGATGTCTCGACCAGCGTGAGTCCGAGGCTCCGGATGAAGAAGCTTGGCAGCCAGAACGCCACGCCGTAGCCGCACACCGACGAACTCGCGGCGCCCAGCGCCAGCAACCAGAACGCGGGTTTCGGCAGCACGGTGGCGACCACCTGAGCGAACGATGGAGCAGCGGTCGGCGCGGCAGCGGTCGAGGCAGCGGTCGAGGCAGCGGTCGAGGCAGCGGTTGAGGCGGCGGTTGAGGCGGCGGTTGAGGCGGCGGTTGAGGCGGCGGTTGAGGCGGCGGTTGAGGCGGCGGTTGAGGCGGCGG
>NZ_JBDNFF010000157.1:0-9312 GCF_041689975.1 Gemmatimonas sp. | reverse complement strand
GTTGCGAAGCAACCGAACCGACGCCCGACCTGCGGTGGCTGCCTGTGCAAGGTTGGTGTTGTTGGCCGCCGTCGCCACCGCGATCGCCTCGGTGAAGTTTGCTTCGGCGCGCTCGAAATACACGGTGTGCGGTCCGGGGGCGCCACCGTTGATCACGCCTTGGCAGAAATTCTCACCGAGATGGCGATTGGCATAGCCGGCCCACACGAGCGCCTGGGCGAGGGTGACATTGTTCGCCGACGCGGTACCGAGCACCGTCTTGATGCGGGAAACCGCGTCTTCCGATGTCCAACGGGCGCGCTGGGAAAAATTCCACCAGTTTCCGCCATCATCGTCGCTCAGTTTGCCACTCTGCTGCTGCACGGAAATGCCAAAGGCACCGGTCGACCCTCCCGGAAAAATCTCACGACTCACCGCGCCGCCGGTGTACGCGGTCCAGTTGAGTGCTTCAGACAGGTCGCGGCCGGCGCCGTTCACGAGTGAACTCAGCGCCGACGGGTTGTTCAGTGCTTCGGCCCGGATCGGTCCGGGGTTGACGGCATCGAGCGCGCAACCCGAGAGTGCGGCAAGCACGCCAAGCGGTGCCACGACGCCGAGCATACGGCGCGGCGTCAGTGCGCGCCGTGAGGTAATCGAAGTACGCATCAGCACGTTCCTCAGTAAGAGATGCGGAGTGACATCAGGAAGACGGCGGGCGCCGGAATCTGCTCGTTGATACCACGGACGACCGCGTTGAACGAATCGTTGTTGGTCATCTCGGGGTCGAACAGCGGCATGCCGAAGTTGCTCCGGAAGATATTTTGCGCCGAGAACACGAAGGTGCTGCTGGCGGTGCGCGGAATCAGCTTGCCGAGCGGCACGGTGAGCGAGATGTCGCGAATCCGGAAGAAGTCCGCTTTGAAGATGAACATGTCCGACCGCACGTTGGCCGGAATGCACGTGAGTGTTTCACGTACGGTAATCGGCTGGCCCGCCGCAATGTTCCTGAACGCGTCGAAGCAGGTGGGGAAAAGCACCGAGCGTGACAGAGCGGCGAACGACGCCTGCTCTTCCATGAACGCGCCACCCTGATACTCACCACGCACCGAGAGCCTGATGTTTTTCCAGCCGCGGATGTCAACGTTGCCACCGATGATCCTGGTGGGCTGGCTTGGTCCGAAATCATAATTGGACACGGTGTCGGGCGCGACGCCACGGGCGTCGGGGTTACGAATGAGCTTACCGCGCACGACCGCCGCCGGCTTGCCTTCGACCACCCATCCCGAGTTGCCGACGGAAAACGCCGGCGCGCCACCGAGGCTGACGACGTTGCTCACGTTGGTACTGAAGTTGATTCCCGCCTTGAGTCCGAACTTCTCGCGAGTGATGATGTCGTGATTGAGCGCCAGTTCGACACCCGACTTCTGCATTTCACCGACGTTTCTCAACGTCGTGTTGAGGAAGCCTTCACTGGGCACGGACCGCACGCTGAAGAGGGCGTCGGTGGTGGTGGCGTTGAAGTAAGTGAAGTCGACCGACGTGCGACCACTGAACAGCGACTGATCGAAACCCAGCTCGACTTCGGTGGTCCGCTCCGGGCCCAGTTCGGCGTTGCCGAGGTTGAGGGGGCGTACCGCCGACGCCGATCCCCAAGGAATCGGGCTGTACGTCCGCACCGCCGCGAAGGCCCCGGGCGCACGCCCCGCGGAGCCGAGCGCGCCGCGTAATTTGAGCGTCCCGTATTTTTCCTTCCAGAACGACTCGTCGGAGACCACCCACGACGCGTTGATCTTCGGATAGAATTGCAAGCCGAAGTCCTGACCGAAGGCACTATTGCCGTCGAGTCGGCCGCCCACGGTCACGAAGTAGCGGTTCTTGACGCCGAAGAGCACCGTACCGAAGGCGCCGCCCGTAATGATACGCTGGCGATTCTCGTCGGCGTTCCTGATGGCGCCGCTGGCCACGGTCGGATCCGACGGCGTGGCGAAATTCTGGGAGAGCGCAACGACGTCACCCACCTGCGAATTGACGTATTGCGTACCCGCCGAGGCGGTAACCTTCACGCTGCTGCCAAGATTGAAATCGTAGTTGTTCACCCAGTCCGTGCTGAGCGTGACGTTCGACCAACGCTGATTCTGGATGACACCGAACGGCGCAGCCGGGAAACCGAACGGCCGTACATTCCGGTTCTCGAGCGCGGCGCGGTCGAAGCCCACCGTGAAGCGGCTGGAGAAGCGAGTGAACGGGGTAAACGTTCCCGTCACACCCATGATCAAGCGGTCGATGTTCGTGGCCAGCTGTTGCTGGAGCACCTGGCGGATGGTGTCCGGGTTGGCGTTGCCGAAATAGTTACGGTCCTGGCGAAACGCGTTCAGCGTGAGGCCCTGCGCGTTGTTTCCGGCCGGCGTTTGATCGATGAGATTGTTGGTGTATGCGCTGCTCCAGTTCATCGCCAGCTTTTTCATGGGCTGGAAATCCAGATTGGCCCGCACTTGATACTTGCGGTCTTTGTCGTTGGGCAGCACGCCGTCGGTGTTGTCGATATTCGTGGAGAGCAGATACTTCAGGTTTTCGCCCGAACCGCCGGACACCTGGATCGACGTACCATAGCGAGCGGCGTAGTTGTCGAGCCCCGGGATGAATCCGGTCCCCTCGCCGTTGCGCAGAAACGGATCCATGTAGAGGAGCGGTACCGAGTCGGTGCCGAACTTGCGCAGGCTGCTCACGCCACCGTTGAAGCGTACCTGCCACTTCGCCGCACCACCCACGCCGCGCTTCGTGAAGATCTGGATCACGCCGGCAGCGGCGTCGGTGCCGTATAGCGTGGCCGCGGCGGCGCCCTTCACGATTTCGATGCGATCGATATCGTCGGGGTTGATGTCGTTGAGCGGGCTGGAGCTCGAGTTGGCGCCGCGCTGTGTGGTACCGGTGAAGATACCATTGCGCGGGTACTCGTCGCTGCGCGTACGCACGCCATCGATGAAGATGAGCGGCTGGTTCGTGAGCGACACGCTGGTCGTGCCGCGCAGACGGATCGCGGCGCCGCTGCCGGCGTTACCGACACCACCGCCAACTGTCACGCCGGCCAGTCGCCCGGACAGCAGATTCGTGACGTTGGTGGGGACTTCCGGAATATCGGCGAGCTTGATCTGCGCGATGGAGTTACCGACTTCGCGCTTACGCGCCGAACCACCGGTACCGGTGATGACGAGTTCATCGAGCGACAGCGCGCTCACGGTGAGCGCGAAGGTCACGGTCGTGATGGCACCAGCCGTCACCACGATAGGCTTGTCGAGTGGCTGGTAGCCGATCAGGCGCGCGCGCGCTATCTGATTGCCGACGGGTACCGACGCCAGCGTGAACGTACCGGATGCATTCGTGATCGCGCCCAAGGTCGTGCCGGGAATGGCAATCTGCACGTTCGCCAGTGGTGCCCCGGTACCGCTGTTCGTCACGGTACCACGGACGGTGCCGAGCGCGCCTTGCGCCTCGGTGGCAACAGGCGTGATAGAACTGCCAACTGCCAAGGCAGCGACCAGAGCCGCGAGAGCTCGGCCGCCTACGTGTCGGCGGAAGCGCATCAGGACCTCCATGAGGTGAATGGGGTGAAGCGCGTCGCACTGCCAGGAAGGGGAGGCAGGCGAGATCTGGAAAACGGACTCCCGAGTAGATTCGGCTCCAGTGAATCACTTGTCAATCATTTGGTCCTCACCAATCGCGTTTAGTCCCTCCCTTCATTCAGCCCGACCCGCTACGAGGGCCGCTGTGCGCCGCTGCCCGTGCCCGTGCCCGTGAGTGAGAAGTGTGCTCGCAACAGGTCGCGCATGGCACCGGCCACCTCGTCTTCCATGGCGAACAGGTTGCCCTTCATGCCTTCCAGTCGGTCGGCATACAGCGTGAACCCGTCGGCGGCATTCACCAGTCGAACCGTGAGACGAAACTTGTCTCCCTCTGTTTCCACGACGCCTTCCACCAGCGTTCGTACAGGAAGTCGCGTGGTATCGCCAGCGGCAATACGCTTCTGTAGCGCCTCCGCGGCCGAGCGGGAAATCACGCGCAACCCCTTCTCGCGCGACAACGCATCGGTGATGGCGTCGGCGATCGCCTGGGCGGCGAAGGCCTGCGACGAATCGGCGCTGAGGTACACGAACGGCAGCACCGCCACACTGGGCGCCGTATCGAGTGCGGTCATCGCCGGCCGCACAGTGACCACATCGTTGGCCGCGGCCGCGCCTTCGTTCAAGCCGGCAATCCACGCCAACGCCGCCACCAGCATGGCACTCACGCCGGCCAACAGCGCGCGCCATCTCCTCGACGGCGTTCCTGCACGAGCGGGGGCGCGAGCGCCGGTGCGCGCACCGGTGAGCGCTCGAATCGCGGTGGCACCGGTGCCGTTATCGGGGATCGGTGTGAACGATCCACTGATCACCTGCGGGTCATCGAGCGCCTGCGCCAACGCCGCCGCACTGGCGGGTCGCTCGATGGGATCCTTCGCCAGGCACTGCATGATCAACGATGCCAACGCTGCAGGAATGTCCGGACGGTGCCGCTGCACCGGTACCGGTTGCTCGGCGATGTGCGCCGCCATGACCTGCTGCGGCGAGCGATCGGCAAAGGGTGGCGCCCCGACGAGCATCTCGTAGGCCATCACGCCCACGGCGTACAGGTCGATGGGGTAAGAGGCGGCCGGATCGGCGGCCACTTGTTCCGGCGCCATGTACGCGGGAGTGCCCAGCGAAACACCGGCGGTCGTGTACGGTCCGGTCTCCAGATCGTCGGTGTCGTGACGATCGCCGTGACGCGCTTCGGCAAAAGCTTTCGAGACGCCGAAGTCTGCGACCACGGCCGCCCCATTCGCGAGCAACACGTTGTCGGGCTTGATGTCACGATGCACGACGCCGCGCGCGTGCGCCACCGTGAGTGCCCGCGACACATCGCGGAGAATGCGCACCGTGTCCACGACGCCCAGTGATCCGCGCTGCAACCGCGACCGCAGCGATTCCCCGTCCACGAACGGCATCAGGAAGTACGGCAGCCCGTCGATCTCGCCGGTGTCGAGCACCGGCACGATCAGCGGATGCTGCAGGGCCGCAGCCGTGAGAATCTCACGACGGAACCGTTCCACGCTCACACCAGCCGACAGCTCCGGGCGCAGCAGTTTGATCACCACGCGCCGATCGAGCCGCTTGTCGTACGCCACGTACACGCGCGACATGCCACCGCCCCCGAGTTCTCGCTCGATGGCGAAGTCGTCGCCGAGTCGGCGCTGAATTTGCTCTTGCAGGGTGATCATGGCGTGATGAGGGACACGGGATTGGACACCCCGAACAGGCCAGAACGTTCGTACACTTTGTGGGATCGTTTGATTTCCCGGAACTGATCACACAGTGGAAAGAGCAAAGGAGAAAAAGAGCCTAAAAAGAACAAGGAGAACACGTGAGCCAGTCGCTCGGTGTTCTCCTATTCTCTTTATCTCTTTTTCTCTGTGTGATCAGTTCAGCCATTCCGGCGGACGCACACAACGGCACCGTGGTACGTTACGGGTGGGCCGGTCCCATGATGTTCTTCGCGAAGAGCGCAATGATGATCGCGACCACGGCTATCTGACCGATAGGACCAATCGCGATGATCAAGTTGAAAATCGCCGAAATGAGCATCAGCGGAAATTTGACGATCGGCAGGAGCCAATCGGCGTTGGCGGGATACGAAAAGAACGGCATGGATGGCCTTGCAGAGGTTCAAAACCCGAACACCATAAAACTAGCAGGTACCGCTCGATCTTGGAAGCGCTGGAGGTACTGCAGGTCGTCGTCGTCCACTCGGGCCGAGAACTTGTCATAAGTGGGAATGGGAACCAGAGTGCCGTTGGGCAGCACCGTCCACGCGTGTTGCGCGCTGTTGGCCGTGAGAGTGACGAGCTGCACGAGCTTGTCGCGGCTATCCACGACGAGCGGCCGCCCGTCTTTCAGCTCGCGCACGCCAGCGATCTTGGAGGAGGCACCAACGATATTTGGTCACCGCACCCCCTCCCGCAGTTGCCTCGGTCGTACGGATTACGCGCCAGTGCTCATGATGGCGTCCTTCGCGATGACGGCGAAGTCGGCGGCGCCGAACCCTTCGGCTATCACGGCATCCATGCGGGCCGCGAGCGAGGGCAGCACGGCCAACGGCAGGCCACCCGCTGTTTCCATCATCAGGCGCACATCTTTGCGCGCCATCACCAGCTCGAAGCTCGCGTCGAACTTGCCGGCGGCCATCGTGCGTCCTCGCCCCTGCAAAATGTTGCCGGGGTTGAAGAACTCGAGCAGCTTGAGGGCGTCGTTGGGGGCGACGTCGCTGCCTTTCGCGATACTGAACACGTCACTCAGCAGGGCGCCCATGCCGATGATGAAGGCGTTGCCCATCAACTTGTACGCGGCGGCTAGGTCGGAGCGCTCACCGAAGTACTCGACGCGCGCGGCCATGACGCTGAGCGCGTCCTTCACCGACTCGTAGAGTCTCGTAGGGCCGGCGGCGAGGATGATACCCTGACTCAGGCGCGCGGCGGCGGGTCCGATGAAGACGGGGCAGTGGAGATAGTGCACGCCGTCGGCATTCAGGCGTGTGGCCCGTGCCGCGGTGAGGGCGGGCTGTGTCGTGGTGTGATCGACGATGATGGCGTCGGGCGACAACCCCGGGCGCAGCTGCGCAATGATGTCCTCCACGACGGCGTCATCCTTGAGCACGAGGTGCACGCGACTCACTCCGCGAACCGCATCGGCCGGTGTGTGAGCGACGATCGCGCCGAATGCTGTGAGCGCACGAGCTTTGTCGATGGTGCGATTCCACACCGTCACCGTATCGCCGCGCTGACAGGCGGCTTCCACGAAGCCGCTCCCGAGCAGCCCCGTTCCGAGAAACGCGATAGTGGTCATACGGCGAAAGATAGCCGATCGTGCGTTGGCTCTGAAGTTGTGTGTTTTGCGAGGCTTGGCAGACTCTGCCGAGACTTCGGTGCGGTTCTCGAGATCGTTAGTTGACGCGAAGGGCGCGAAGAACGCGAAGAGCCGCGAAGAACAGCAAATGCATTTTCGTTGTTGTTCTTCGCGTGACTTCGCGCCCTTCGCGTCAACTTACGGTCCAGCAGTAGGCACAACGGTCCGGCGCCAGCGGAACAGCCTCCGCACCCGCCGCACGCGGCCCACTCGCCGCCCCACCAGCAGCGCCGGCATGACGAACATCACGCCGAGTGTTCCGGCGATCGTGCCGCCGGCGGTGGCGAGTGCGATCGCGCCGAACAAGCGCGTGGCGTCGGTTCCGATCGACAGCGGAATGAGCGACGCCATGGCGGCCAACGTGACGATCACGATCATGCCCGCCCGGTCGAGCGCCGCGCGGAGCACCTGCCCTGCATGCAAGCGCGAGTCGAGTCCCGCCTCGCGCAGCGCCCGTCGCGTCTCGAGGGCCGCGTCGGTCAGGAGAATGGCCTGATTCACGGCCAGGCCGATCACCAGGATCACACCCACGGCAGCCTCGCGCGTAAAGGCTGCCTTAAGTAGCCAGAATGCCGCCACCACGCCGCCGATGGCCAAGGGCAGTGACAGCAACACCTGCGCCGCGCCCCACATCGAGTCGAACACCAACGCCACCGCGAGGATCACCAACACCACGCCGATCGCGAAGACCAGATACAACCCCTGCTCGCTCTTGTCGCGATCGAACGGCGAGCCGTCGGTGAGATCGATGATGCCGTAACCCGCTGGCGCGGCGAGCGATTTCATGAACGCGGTGTGCGTGCGGCGTGCCAGCTTGGACGGTCCGCGGAAATCGTATGACACCTGCCGGATGTACTGCTGGTCTTCACGCACGATCGTGCTGAGGGCTTCGCGCGCATTCACACTCGCCACATCGCCGATCCGCACCGGTGCGCCGGTGAGCGTGGGGACGATCGCGTCCTGTAACTCCTCGAGACTGCGGTCACGCGCCCCCGCTGCTTTTACCGTAACCGGCAACTCGTCGCCGCCGATCTCGAGCAGCTGACGCCCAACCGGTCCGCGCACTTCGCGCGCAATCGCGCCGGCCAGCAACGAGGCGTTCAACCCGTATCGCGTGAGCGCGGCACGATCCGGTTCGAGTGTGACCTGATAGCCGCGCTCTCCACCGAAATACCCACCGCTGCTGATGCGCACCTCGCGTACGCGCGTGATGCGTTCGAGACGCGACTTGAGGTCGTCTGCCACGCGCCCCACGCCCTCGTACGAGTAGCCACGCACCTGAATGCGAAAGGTCGCGAAGCTCGATCCGCCACCACCGCTCGAAAAGCCCGGGCCATCACCGACCACGCTCACACTCGCACCACCGATCAACACGGCGCGCTGAGTGAGCAGCTCTTGCAGTTCCAACGGCACCGCAGTGAGACCACCAGCGCGCGTGAACAACACCGACATCTGTGCCGACGTGCCCGATCGCGCCGCCGCGCGCACCTGCTCCACTTCGGGGCGCCCCACTACGAGCCGCTCGAACTCCGCCATGCCGCGATCGAGTGTGCCGGGATCGGAGCCGCGGGGAAACGACAGGCCCACGCTGAGTGATGTGCGCCGTTCGCCGAATCCACCGAATGACGAACGCGGCACCTTCTTCACGAAGCCCCACGTGAGCACCGCCAACACCGCTACCGCGCAAACGATCGTGGCGGCGCGCCACCGGAGCAGCCGCACGAGCACGCGCGCGTAAACGCGTCGCAGCTTCGGCCACGCCGTATTCTGCGCTGCTACTCCTTTCCCCAGTGCCGGCACGACCAGCAGTGCAGTGAACACGCTCCAACCCAGCGCGAACACGAACGCGGCGGCGAACGGTACGAAGGCGGCGCGCGTGTCGCCCTGCAGATACAGGAACGGGAACAACACCACCGCCGTGGTGAGTGTGCTGCCGATAATCGCCGGCATGATGCGCTGCGTCGCGCGGGCTCGACCATCGGGCGTATCGGGTTCGGTGCCAAGTCGTTCGACCACCACGAGCCCGTTCTGCACCAGAATGCCGACGCCCATGCCAAGCCCCGCCAGCGTGAGCAGATTGGCCGGAATCTCGAACAGGTACAGCGACAGCGCCGTGGCGGCGATGGCGACGGCCGTTGTGCCCATCACCACGGCCACCGCGCGCCAACGTCGCAAGGTGAACGCCAGGACCAGCAGTACACATCCGAACGCGATCACACTGCGCAAGGCGAGATCGTCGAGCTCCTTCTTCAAATCTTCGCTTTCATCGGCATTGATGCGCAGTCGTACCGCTGGCGGCATGGTGGGCTCGAGCTGCTTGATGGCGGCGCGCAATGCCGCTGCGGTTTTGATGGCGTCG
>NZ_JBDNFF010000156.1:0-15105 GCF_041689975.1 Gemmatimonas sp. | reverse complement strand
TGGCGGCGTCGAAGGTTTGGACCTGTCTGACTTCGATGTTGATCGGGAAGCTGCGCACGCTACTGATGTAGCTGCGTGCGGCATCATACCGGCGCACGCCGTACGCGCGACGCTGATTCGCGTCGAGGCCACTGGTCGCGGGATTGTCGTTCGCGAAGAAGTCGGTCACGTCGATCACGTACGCCGCGCTGTCGCGACCGAACGCGACAATCGGAAACGCGCCGATGATCGCTGCATAGTTGTTTTGCGCCACGCTGCGCGCGATCGGCAACGAATCGTCGGCCACGGCCGCCGTGCTCATGCTCTTCAGGAGGACACGGTCGCTCACGCGCTCCCAGCGAATCAGTCGCTCGTTCAGCGAGCTGCCGGCGCTTTGGAATCCGCCGGCGCCGGCCGGTACTCCCGCCACTCGCGTTATCATCAGGAAGTCGCGACCGACGAGCGAGTCCGGCACTTCGAAGAAGTAGCGGTCATCGACGCGGTGCACAGTGATACCGCCGCGTTCGGTTTGTGCTCTGGCCGGAATCATCTGCGCATACGGACGCGGTCCGCGTCGCGCGGCAGCGCCCGCGGCACCCTCCGCCGGCGGCTGTGTGGCGCCGCCGGTGGGCGGCGTTTGCTGGGCGGTGGCGCTCGTCGCCGTGACGGTCGTAGCCGTCACGTAGGCAGCCGTCAACAGTACGCGGGCGAGGAAATTGCGAAGGAGATACATGAAGAATCCGGTACGGGGGACAGTGCGGGCCGAGTGCGCCTGGCAAGAGTGCCACCCGCTATACGCATTGGGAGCGCTGCGTGATGCCACGCGGCTTAGGTGCGATTGCCGATCCACTCAACCATTTTTAACTCATGCTGCAATCAATTCCGAGCTTGCTCGCGTGGATCGTGGGCACCAGTTTCGCTGCCATCAGTGGGGCGGTCACCGCGAAATCGGCGAACGAGTTCTATTCCAGGCTCCAGAAACCGTGGTGGGCTCCGCCTGGCTGGCTCTTCGGACCCGCGTGGACCATCCTCTATATCCTCATGGGTACGGCGGCATGGCGCGTTTGGCGCGACGCGGGATTCGGCGGCGCCCAAGTCGAGCTTTCATGGTACGCGGTCCAGCTCGTTTTCAACATGGCGTACAGCTACTTGTTTTTTGTCCGCCGCGCTGGACTCGTTTCGACCATTGAAGTCGTCTGCCTCTGGCTGTCGGTCGCCATTACGCTCGTCCTTTTCTGGCGCCGCGACGTGATCGCCGGCGTGCTCTTTGTGCCGTACCTCATGTGGGTCACCTTTGCTACCACGCTCACAATTGCGGTCTGGCGCCGGAATCCCACGCTATTGTAGGTCATTCGCGAGCGCGTCACGGACGGGCTCGCGGACCTGGCCGCAGTTGACGGTGCGGCATATCACGCAGAGCGCGATTGAAGGAATGGAAGTTGCGCTAGCTGACCGACATGTCCTATGGCCTCGTCTTCGCATCACTACTCACCGTCTTCATGTTTTCCGGACTGATCGGGGGACTCGTGTGGTGGGTTCGTCGACCGGTTTCGGCGCGGCGAAGCTCGCATGACGCACTGCCGCTGTTTGGTCATGATCGCGCTGTCGTTTATCCGCGCGCCGAGGACGATGGCGACGAGGATGACAGGGCGCGGGTGATCATCGCGCCCCCGGCGCGCAGCAAGACGCCAGCGACGCCAGCGACGCCAAGGTAGCCAATGAAGCGCACGACCGTCTTTTATTTCGCCTCTGCAGCCCCCAGCCGCCGCGCGTGACGCGATTGGGCTGTCTGATGAAAGATCACTATCTCGTCTGCAGTTGGCCAATCGGCTGTCGGATGATCCGGCCCCGGTCTGCGGCGCCGATCCCGAAGAATCTTTCGCCGTTTGCTCGCCGTCACGTAGCGCGGATGGGTTTGGTGTCCAATTCTTCATTTTCTGTTGCGGAGACGATTGCCAACCGTCACTGGGATGGCCGCACCGCCGTCATCGCGCTTGACGTGTCGCGCGCAGTATCGTGTTTTTCACAGTAGGGCTCGCTCCTTCGGCCGCTCGATCCTATGGCCTATCTTCGCTGCACCGCATGTGGTTCCAAGGCGTTGGTCGCTGCCTCGCAGTGTCCGCGCTGTGCTCACCCGTTCAACCTGCTGAGTTCTCGCGGTGATCGAGTGAAGCTGTTGCGTTGTCGTGGCTGCGGAATCATGCATCGCTTCGACGCCACCTGTCACTGGTGCGGCGTTTTGCCAAAAGCGCTATGGCGGTCACCAACCGTATGGCGGTCGGCTGCTGCCGTACTGTTGTCGGTGACAGTCGCCGGCGCGGCGTGGCGTTACGGATCCCCGCTGCGTGTGGATCTCCTGCAGCGGCTCAACAGGGACTCAGTGGCGTTCGATCGGGTTGCAACCAGCGAGCGGGTGTTGCCGAGTGCTGCAGCCTTGGTAGCGCTCTCTGCAACGGCCGCCACGATTCCGCTGGCCGACAGCCTCCCGCCAACGTCGGCCGGCGTGGCCGACAGCATCACTTGGACGCCGGCCGTGGCTCGCACGTGGGTGAACGTTCGAAATGATGCGAGTCGCGGCGGCGAAGTGGTGGGAGTTATCAAGCCCGCGTCGCGCGCGATGCTCGGCACCGATCGGGCGGGCTGGCGTCAGGTGCGTTCCCCCGACGTGACGGGCTGGGTCGATCCTCGCTTGTTCGCACCGGATTCATTGCGCATTCGCGGGGAGTGATGGCGACCTCGAGATCCGTCTCGGTCTCCCGGCGTGCCTTCACGCTGATCGAGGTGCTGGTGGTGATCGTCGTGATCGCCGTCCTCGCCACCTTTGTGGCGCCCAGTCTTTTTCGCAGCGTGAACGACGCCCGCGTGGCGACGGCCAAGGCGCAGATCGAGAGCTTTGGCACCGCACTCGATGCCTACCGGCTCGACAGCGGACGCTATCCGACCACCACGCAGGGGCTCTCTGCGTTGTGGCAGAAGCCGGTGATCGACCCGCCGAGTGGCTGGACCGAGCCGTACCTGCGCAAGCCGGTGCCCGATGATCCATGGGGGCGTTCTTACCTGTATGTCGCGCCGGGCAAGCTGAATCCGGCCAGTTACGATCTGCTCACCTACGGTGCCGATGGTCAGCCCGGTGGTGACGGCGAGAACGCGGACATCACCAGCTGGAAGTAGTTGGTGGCCTGGCGCACCCGCTTCGCGCCGGCACCGACCGGGTATCTGCACCTCGGTCACGTCGTCAACGCGATCCACGTCTGGGGAATGGCGAGCGCGTTCGGCGGTGAAGTGCTGCTGCGCATCGAAGATCACGATCGCACGCGCTGCCGTGCGGATTTCGAAGCCGCGCTGCTCGACGATCTCGATTGGCTGGGCTTCGTGCCGGACATCGGCAGCACCGACAGCTTTCGCGCCACTCGAGAGGGAACTGTTCAGGAGACGCGAAACCGCGCGCGGCACCAGCAGCGACAGTCGGACAATGACGCGCGCTACACCGCGGCGCTCGCCATGCTGACCGAGCGCAACTTCACGTACGTGTGCACGTGCACACGTAGCGACATCGCACGGCTCGCGCGTCGTGCTACCGGCGAGGAGCCCCGATATCCGGGCACCTGCTTCGAGGCGCGTCACGCCGACTCGAAATCACTGGCGCGTCGCGTGCGCATGGCCGAGGGCGTCGAGACGTTCGACGACGGACGGCACGGCCACATGCAGCAGTCTCCGGCGGAACAGTGCGGCGACATGCTGGTGCGTGATCGGCATGGCCAGTGGACGTATCAGTTCGCCGTCGTCGTCGATGACATGGCGCAGGACATCGATGTCGTGATTCGCGGCGAGGACCTTCTTGAAAGCACTGGCCGGCAGCTACGGCTTGCGGCGCTGTTCGGACGCGAGCGCCCGATGGCCTGGTGGCATCATCGACTGCTCGTGCATCCCGACGGCAGTAAACTCAGCAAAGCGAACCGCGACACCTCGATTCGGGAGCGCCGCGCCTCCGGTGTACACGCGGCGACACTGCTCGGAGAGGCCGCCTTCCTGTCGGGACTACTACCGGCAGCCCGTGATCTCACGATCGACGAGCTGCCGACGCTTTTCCAAGCGCACGTGAGCCCGATCAGCGGGTGGTGAGCAGACCGATCACGACCAGCAGAATCCACTGCGGGCCTTTGTAGCCGTCTGTGCGATCGTCGTACGACTCGTCGAGCGAGTGTGCACCGCGACCCACGCCGCCGCCGTCGAGCGTTACGGCGGCAACGCCCTTGGAAATCGGGATGTTGGCATCGGTGCTCGAGATCGTGAGTGGCGCGTAGATGTTCATCGTACGCGCGGCGGCCAGCGATGTGCGCACGATGAACGTGGTGTCGGCCGTCGTCCCGGCCGGACGCAGTCCGGCCGTGTCGATTACCAGTGACAGCGGCACCGCGGACTTGGGCCAGCGCGCTTTTTCTTCGGCGAGTGCCTGCCGTAACGCGATCTGTAATCGTGCGTCGATGTCGGCCAAGGATGCCGCCGACTCGCTGCGCAAGTCGATGTCCATCACGCCTTCGGCGGAAATGGAATTCACCGACGTGCCCCCCGACACGAGACCCACATTGAACGTGACCTTCGGGTTCGTCGACGCCTCGAGCTCGGCGATTTTCGCGATGGCACGGCCCATGGCGTGGATCGGATTCGGCATGCCGAATGCTCCGTAACTGTGGCCCCCCGGGCCCTTGTACGTCACGCGATAGCGATTGCTCCCCACCGCGCCGTTCGTGATGCCGAAGCCGGTGCCGTCGATCGAGATGAACATGTCGATCGAATCCTTCAGTGGCCCGCTGAAGAGCGCGCGCACTCCGCGTAGGTTACCCGGTCCCTCTTCGCCCACCGTGCCGATCACCAGCAGACGACCGTTGAACGGGATCTTTTGGGCGATGATCTGCCGCGTGGTCGCCAGCACTGCGGCCAATCCACGACAGTCGTCGCCGATTCCGGGGGCCGTGAACTTCGTGCCCTCGCGCTTCACCTTCACGTTCGTGCCTTCGGGGAACACGGTGTCGAGGTGCCCGCTCAACACCAGCGTCGGTCCCGGGCCTGTGCCCTTGATCTCGCCGATCACGTTGCCTTCCCGATCGGTGCGGAGCTTCTGCACGCCGAGCGCCGCCAACTTGTCGCGGAACGCCGCCGCGCGCGCGGCTTCTTTGAACGGGGGCGCCGGGATTTCGCAGAGCGCGGCCTGTTCGGTCAGCGTCCATTCGTTCTCGCGCTGCAGCGCCGCCATCGCCTTGGCAACGGCGGGCTGCTTGGCCAGACGATCGAGCGCGGCTTCGGTAGGGCTGGCCTTGGCGGCGACCTTAGCGACCGACTTAGCGGTGGTCTTGGGCTGCTGCGCGTGGCCAGCGGCGGGCGAAGCCAGCGCGAGCGTCAGCAACGACAACAGCGCCGGGATCGCGGTGGCGGCGCTGCGAGGCGAAACGAGAGGGGACATGACGTCAGGTGGTAATCGTGATCGTGCCGGCGGTCGAATTCAACGCGACGGTGAACTCGGAAAGACCACTGGTTCGCTGGCCACCGGTCCACGCGCCGCTCGCGTTGAACGTGGCGCCATGGTTCGGGCAGCGGAAGCCCGACCCGTTGATCGCGACCGTGGTTCCGGCGTGCGGGCAGATCAACGAGAAGGCTCGGTACTGGCTGGTGGCCGTGCGAACGACCGCGATCGGCGTCCCCGCACCGCTCACGACCGCGATCCCCCCCACGGTGCCGAGGGCCGTGTAGTCGGCCAGGACGACGCTCTCATTCACGTTGGACGGACCGGTGGCACCGCCACCGATCCCGTCGCCGCAGGCAGCCAGGACCGCCGTGATCGCCAGTGCGGAGCTCTTAGTCAGAAACTCCCGGCGGTTCACGTCGCTGCTCCGGCAATTCGTGCAGTCTGACATAGCGACTCTCTGAAAAAATGAAATCTGGCCGTGATAGCTCAGACTTTGACGAGCGCTGCCGCCCACTTCGCCGGGTCGACGTCGCTTTCGAACGCGATATCAGGGTCCACGACGATCTGCGCGCCGTCACGCGTGATCGGCAAACGGTCCATGTTCCGCGTGGCGCGACCGCTCACGAACGTGCCGTTCGGCAAGTACTTCGACTTGTGGCGCGGGCATTGAAAGCCCGCGTTCCTGGGCATCGTCTTCAACGCCGTATTCTGGTGCGGGCAGGACAGGGCAAAGGCGAAGACGTCACCATTGGACCGACAGAGGATCACTTCGTTCGCGCCGTCGATCGACACGCCGTCGACGGCGGGCAGCGCGTAGCGCACCGAGCCACCGCCCACTCGCGGCGCCAACGCCGCGAGTGCGGTGACCGGACCGAGCGCGGAGAGCGCCGCGATCGACGCCGCGCCAGTGAGCGCAGTGCGTAGAAAATCTCGGCGCTCCGAACAATCTGAGCACGGCGAGCAGGAATCACTCATACGACGGAGATCCGGGGCAGAGAGGACAGGGAAGTGGAATCAGATATTGGAGAGGACGACGCCCAGCAGCACCATGGCGAACCAAGCGGTCAGGCTGACGGCCGCCGATCGTTTGAGCACCGCCCATGGCAGGTGAGGGCTCGGCCACTGCGTGGTCTTGTCGATGACCACGCCCGCGTCGGTCGCTGCGGACAGCACACGCGACTCCGAACGTCGCATGTACGCGCCGTTCGCGATCAGCACCGCGAACGTGGCCATCTTGGCCCAGAACACCTTGGATACGGCAAAGGTCCCGATGTCCGACGTCGCCAGCGCGAGTCCGCTCAAAACCATGAGGGCCAGCGCACCGATCACGATGGCGTGCGTGGTGCGCAGGTCTTCCGCGGCCGCCTGATACGCCTCGCGCGTGCCCGGTGCGGCCAACAGCACGCGTCGATCCGCCGCGATTGCAATGCCGCCGCCGGCGAACAACGCCAACACGTGCACGGCGAGAATCGCGGTGGGGATCCATGCGCTGTCGGCATATAGCTCCGACCAGGGTTGGAACAGGGTGGTCAGCGTTTCGAGCATCAGCGGCGATTGGCGAAAGAAGGGTCAGTTGCCGATCAGCATGATCAGCCAGCTCACGGTCGAGACGCCCATCGAACCGAGCGTCACATTCCGGTGTTTCCGACGCGCATTGAGGTTTTCCTCGGCGTCGTTCGCGAGCTTCGTACCGGCATAGGCGAAGCCACCGCTGGCGGCGGTGAGGAGCACGCCATGGATGATGCGACGGGTCCGGCCGTTGGGATCCTTTCGGCCTTCCCAGAGGTTCCAGCCGCCGGTCACCGTGTTCGCGCCGAACAGGATGGCGCTCCCCGTGGCAGCGGGCGCGTGCATGTTGCGCGCCCACGATGGAGCGTCGGCGCCTTTCTCGAGGAGCTGGTCGCCGGAGAAGTACGACGCCGCGAACAGCGGAATCATTCCCCAACTGAGAATCTTGTGGATTCGGAGCCGGGTCGAGTACGCATCACTGTACACGATCGCTTTCCGGCGAACCCGTGGCACGGTATCCGCAGAGAGCAGAGTTAACCCAACCGGTTGCCGAACCATCGCGGCAACCGGCAGCGGCAGGGAGTCCGACAGACCTGGAGGGGGCGTCAACTCTGGCGTTACGGCTGCCTGCCAGGCCATGAAAAAGCCAACCGCGACATCGGTGATCGGGATCATCTAGGCACTCCAATGGATGACTGGAAGGACAGCTCGATTGGTGAATCTATTTCAGAGGCGATGAACGGTCCATGAACGGTAGACACGCGGGCGATGACGCTCCGAATTCTTCGCGAGGCGAATTCGTGCGGCAACGCACGTTTTCGTCCGCCGGGACGGGCGACGAGGCAGCGCGATGACCCCGAATTACCTTTTGCAGACGCATGCGCCATCCTAAAATATTCCCGACAGGTTCGATCCTCTCCGCCATCATCGCACTTGCTGCGGTTTGCTGGCCGTTGCGGGCGGATGCGCAGCGCACGACTCGCTGCGACAAGGCGCAGCGGGTGCGTTCGGTGAAGTTTGCGGGAAGCCCACGCTTCGATGCGACCACGCTGGCGGCCAGCATCGTCACGGTCGAGCCGGGATTGGTTACGCGCTGGTTCCGCAAAGGCTCCATACCCTGCCTCGATTCCCTCGAACTGCGGCGCGATGCGCTGCGGCTGGCCGTGATGCATCGGCAAGTCGGCTGGTTTCAGGCCTCGGTCATCCCGACCATCGATCGCCGCCGAGACGGCGTGCGCGTGCTCTTCGCGATCAACCCCGGTCCCGAGGCCGTCCTCGACACTGTCCTCATTCAGGGCATTCCTGAGCCGACCGGGGGAGGGCGACCGTACGACGCACCGCTCCGTGCGCTCGAGAACAAGCGCTTCGACCGCACGCGCACCGACTCCACCATCGATCGTGTGCTCACCCGCCTCCGCGACGCGGGCTATGCGCGCGCCACGCGACCGCAAAGCGAGGTCTCGATCGATACCACCGCGGCACTGGCCACGCTGACGCTCACCTTCGCCCCCGGCCGCGTCATCTCGATCGGCAACGTCCAGATCGAAGTGCAGCCGCTGCGTGAGGGCAGGCCGCGTATCGACTCAGCCGCTGTTGCGCGGCTGGTCTCGATTTACCCGGGCGATCGCTTTCAGGCCAGTGCGATCCTCGATGCGCAGCGCGACCTCTATCGCTCCGAGGCCTTCCGCCTGGTATTGATCGACACGCTCACGCCCATGACCGATGCGCGCGATAGCGTGCTCGATCTGCGCGTCGCCGTGGCTGAAGCCCGGACGCGGGCGGCGCGGATGGGACTGGGGTGGGCGACGCAAGACTGCATTCGTATGCAAGGGCGTATTACCGATCGCGGGTTCCTCGGGGTCGGCCGCCGGGTTGAGCTGTCGGCACGCGCCTCCAAGATCGGCGTCGGCGCCCCGGCCGATTTCGCGCCAGCGCTCTGCTCCGGCGCGCTCCGCGACGATCCGTTCAGTGAAAAGTTGAACTACTACGTGGGGTCCACGCTCTCCGATACGCGCCTGTTCGGCTGGCCCATTCAGCCGGTGTTCACGGTGTACAGTGAGCGTCGTGGCGAGCCGTTTGCCTATCTGCGCGAAACCAGCATCGGTGCCTTGGTCGAAGCTTCCCGCCAGTTCACCGCCCGAACTGCGGGCACTGCTGGATTCCAGTACGAAAACGGTAGAACGATCACCGATCCCGCCGTCTCCTGCGCGCGATTCGGACAGTGCCGCCCGGAGGACTTTGCACTCGCATTGTTCGGTCGCAGCATCGGCATCGTCAGCACCAGTGCCTCGCACGACCGTACGAACGACGCGGTCAATCCGTCGCGCGGTTGGCGCGTGCGTGGCGACGTCCGGGCCGGCGAAACCTTCTCGCAGCTCGTCAAGTCACTCACGTTCTATCGCGGTACGGGAGAGGCGTCCACGTACTTCCGCTTCGCCGGCGGCGTGATCGGCACGCGAGTGCAGATGTCGCGGGCTTTCGCGCCCGGCGCCGAACTCGTCGACGGCTCGCCACTGATCCCACAGCAGGAACGGATCTTTGCCGGTGGTCAGAACTCCGTGCGCGGCTACCAGCAGAATCTGCTTGGTCCGCTCGTGTATGTCGTGTCCGGTAAGAACGTCATCGATACGGTCGGCGCCAACGGCCAACGCGTCGTCGTGGTGAAAGACGGCGCGCGCTTTGAGCGCGCCGTACCGCGCGGAGGGACGGCGATGGTGGTCGCCAATCTCGAATGGCGACGCGGTTTCCGCTTCATCGCCGAACAGCTGCAGTTCGCAGCCTTCGTGGATGCCGGCAACGTGTGGGAAGCACAGTCCGAAGGCTTTCGCTGGGGTAACCTCCGCGCCACGCCGGGCCTTGGCCTCCGCGTGGTAACACCTCTGGGTCCGTTTCGTGTCGACGTCGGTTATCAACCGTACGGGCCGCGCGCCGGACGCGCGCTGTTCTTCACGTCGGGCGACAGCAAAGGCACCACGGGAGAAATTCTCTGCGCCAGTCCACGTGACATCAGCGATCCGCGCGCCGTCGATATCTTCGACTGCCCGAGCACGTACCGTCCAACGGCCGGCCGCAGTGTGCTTTCGCGGCTCACGTTCCATTTCGGACTGGGGCAGGCGTTCTGATGACCACGCCCGATACGCGCGATGCCAAAAGCGGACCGCCCGGCATGTCGTCGCGTTTACGACGCTTCTGGTGGGCGACTGGCATCATACTCGGTGCGATCGGTGGATTGGGCATCACGTATCACCTCGCCGTCAACACCGAGAGTGGTCGCCGGTGGCTGCTCAGCACCATGATTTCCCGTGCGAATGGGTTGTTCGGCGGCCGCGGTACGCTGCGCGTCGGGATTCTGCGCTCGATCAGTCTGACGCACATCGTGGCCGACAATGTGTCGCTGGTCGACACGGCGGGCGTGCCGGTGGTCACGGCGCAGCACCTTGAAGGCTCGATCGAGATTGGCGATCTGCTCGACAAGGCGATCCACCTCCGACGCCTCGCCGTGCGTGGCCTCCGCCTCGATCTCGAGCGCGACGAAAAGGGGCCGTGGAACATCGCGTACATCATTTCCGGTGATACCACCAGGAAGACTCCGCGCGCCACGCCCGGCTTCGGCGATGACATTCGCATCGATTCACTGATCGTGGATGGCGGACGTGTCGGCACGATCGCACCGTGGGCACCGCACCCGATTTTCACCGGCACGGCGCGGGACAGCGTGATTACCGTCAAGGATAGCCTGCATGACATTGTCCGCGCGTCGAATGGCACCTACTTCGAGCGTCGGCTGGTGGTGCTCGAACGCGTACGTGCGCACGATGTGATCGTCGTCGACGTCGAAAAACGCCCGGCGTCGATGCAGATCGACACCCTGAGCGGTGTGATATCCGACCCACCAATCCGCATCGCCCACGCCGCCGGCGGAATTCGCTGGACCGGCGACTCGCTCCAACTCGACCTCGGCGATGTGCGACTGCCGTCGTCCAGCGGCACCGCCGTCGGTTCGATCGACTGGCACAACCCGGGACCGCTGCGCTACGACGTGGTCATCAAGACGAACGCGGCGCTCACCGACCTCCAGTGGATCTGGGATGTGTTACCGTCTGACGGACGCGGGTCGGCAACCGTGCGCATGCGCACCCTGGTGAACCCCGATGATGTCGAGTTCGCGCTCTCCGCACTCGACGTGAAGAGCGGCGCTTCGCGCATCACCGGCGGCATCGACATCGTGCTCGAGCCGGCACAGATGCTGCTGCAACGGGTCGACCTGGCGTTTGTGCCTCTGCAAAGCGATCTGCTGCGTCGCGTCAGCTACGACGCGCTGCCCCCCGAGATTCGCGGTACGTTTACCGGCAGGCTGGTGGCGCGTGACGGCGGTCCGCTCACGGCCTTCAAGATGGATCTGCTCGAGGCGCGCTTCGCCGACGCGCTCGTGTCCGGCGGCGCGGTGTCCACCGCGAAGCTGCGCGGGATGGTGGCGATCGGTGCGCGTCCGCGTGCATGGGGCATGACACTCGACGACGCCCGGGTAGAGCTGCGGTCCGTACGTGCCCTCTCACCGGCGCTCATCCCTTCGGTGCCGGCCATCGATGGCATCCTTACAGCGCGTGGTGTCATCCGTTCCGCCGACCTCGACGCAGCGGACCTCACGAACGTCGGGCTCACGTGGACCGACGCCGTCGGAAACGTCTCCGTCATTCGTGGCGATCTCCGGGCGCGGTATGGTGGCGCCAATGCGAAGGCGCCGTTGGTGAACGCTGCCTTGCAGCTCGACCCGCTTTCCATGCGTGCGCTGGCCCGCATCGATACGACACTACCTATTCGTGGTGCCCTCTCGGGGCGGGTTACGATCACCGGTAGTACCGACGCCATGCGCTGGACAGCGGCGCTTCGTGCGTCCGACGGCAGTCGAGTCGTGGCCCGGAACAACACGAACGTGTCCGGCAGCGCGGTGCTCATGCAGGGTACTGCGGCGCTCACCGCCACCAGCTGGCAGCTCACCGCGAACGGCGCGCTCAATCAATTCGACCTGCGGCAGTGGATCGGGCGCACGGATGTGCCGTCCACCGCCGTAGACGGCACGCTGGTGCTTTCGGCGCGTGGCCCTCGCGCGGTACGCGGCGTGTCTGCCACCGGCAATGCGAGCTTCTCACTCATCGAAGGGAGCATGGTGGCCGACTGGGAACAGTTGGCCGCCGATGACCGGCCAGCCTTTGACCTGGCAGGCAGTGCGTCGCTGGGTGCCGAGCGTCTCACGGTCGATTCGGCCACGGCGCACATCGGCGGTGTCACCTTCGACGCACGCGGTGCGCTGGCGCGCGACTCGCTCCAGGTGGATACGCTCACGCTGTCCGCACGGGCCGATTCGCTCGGTGCCGTGCGTGCACAACTCGGTCGTCTCGCGGCCATGATGCGATCAGTGGACAGCAGCACCGCCACCTCGTTGCAACAGCTCGCGACAGATACCCTCGAGGGAGATCTGTCGCTGTCCGGCTACTTGTACGGCAGTCTTACCGATGCCGGGGCCACAGCGGCCCTCGGCGCTCGGGCGATGCAGATTGGTTCGATCCGCGTGGGACGTGTCGTCGGATCCGCCAAGGCCGATCATGTCTTCACACGCCCCGCGTTCGAAGGCGCCGCCACCGCCGACGACATCGATGGTATCGGCGCCATTCGTTTGCAGACCTTGGGCTTCCGCGTCGAGCAGGCCAATGCCGACAGCGGTTTGCTTGCGCTCGATGTCAGCTCGCAGACTGAAGCGCGTTTGCTCGCGCGCGGGGTGTACACCCGTGCGCCATCGCGATTCGCCGTCGCGCTCGATTCGCTGCGCCTCTCGTACGCTGAGGTGGTGTGGAGCAGTGCGAAGCCGATCACGCTGCAACAGGACTCCGCTGGTTTTCAGCTCTTTCCCGTTGAGCTGCGCTCGAACGTGGGGGGCGTGCTGAGTGCCGTGGCCAATGTACCGAGCGCAAGTGCCATCACCGGCGCGGTCCGGCTCGAGCAGTTCCCGGTGGGTGAGCTCGCGGCGCTGCTTGCCGGCACGCCCACGTTCGCCGGCACAGTGAGCGGCACCGCAGAACTCACCGGCACGCGGCCGTTGCCGCTGCTCTCATGGAGCATGCGCGGTGATTCGCTCGGGATCAATGGAATCCGACTGCCGTCGATCAATTCGACCGGACGCTACGCCGACCGCAAGCTCGTGGCCTCAGCGGTGCTCACCGATTCGCTCGGGGGAGCCTTGCGAGCCGAGGCACGCCTGCCCATCGATCTCGCTATCACCTCGGTCGAGAAGCGGATGTTGTCGGATCAGGTGGACGCTCAAATCACCGCCGACTCGCTGCGACTCGATGGGTTGCCGCTCTCCCTCGACGGAGTGCAGCGACTCCGTGGTCGCGTGTCGGGGCAGCTGGCACTGAGCGGGAACATGGATCGCCCAGTGGCTCGCGGTTCCCTGACGGCCGAAGGGATCGGCGCGTTCGTTCGTGATCTCAACGTCGAGCCGGTCGACGGTCGCATCGTTCTACGCGCGGCCGAGGATTCGCTCATTCTCGAGACGTTCCGCATTCGAAGCGGCGGGGTGTTCGACACGATCGGCGCGTCGGGTGCGCTGCATTTTCATGCCGGCGAGCCGTCCACGGTCTCGCTCAAAGTCTCCGCCAACAACGCCGCGTTGTCGCGCCAGCGTGATGGTACAGACCTCAACCTCAGCGGCAACGTCACGCTGGTCGGTCCGCTCAAACGGCCGACCCTCAGCGGCGCCATTCTCGTGCCGCGGGCGAATCTCGTGTTCGATCCCCTCGGCGCTCGCAATGCGCTCGATCTCTCGTCCGAAGCGGCGCGCGAGTTGCTCGGTGCAGAGGAAGTGCCGGTGGCGGAAACGGCTGCCCAGTCGCTGGCGGCACTCGGCTCGTTCCTGAACGTCGAGAATGCTCGCGTCGACCTTGGCAATGAGGTATGGGTGCAGACACCGGAGGCGCGGGTGAAGGTCTCTGGCGGGCTCTCGGTTGCGATGAGCGGAGATCGGCTCGCCCTCGAGGGTGAGCTCAATGCGAACCGAGGGCAATACCGACTCGATCTCGGCGTCGTCAGCCGCAGCTTCAGCGTGGATTCGGGACGTGTGCGCTTCTTCGGCAGTAGCGCGATTGCGCCGACACTCGACATCAGCGCCACGAACACCGTGCGCGTTGCGGGCGGCAGCGCAATTCCCGTGCGCGTGCACATCGGCGGTACTTACGATGTACCGGTGCTGACGCTCTCCAGCAGCGATCCGCTGTATGCCAGCGCGCCCGAGTCGGAAATTATCTCACTGTTGATCTTCGGAGCGCCGACGTTCGCGCTCGATGGGGCAGGCCAGAGCACCGTACGGGCCGTTACCGGAGTCCTGTTGCCAACGGTCGGTGGCGCCGTGGAAGGGGCATTGCAAAAGTTCTTTCCCGGCATCAACACCATTCAAGTGACCACGGCCGGCGGTCAATCGCAGCAGGATCTGTCGGCATTGGGACTGTTGGACAACCTGAGCATCAGCGCCGGGAAGCAGATCGGTGAGCGCACATTTCTGCGCGCCAACACCGGTGTTTGTCGGGGCGGGGCGGCCTCCACAGGCTCCTCACTCTGGATCGGCTTGGCCGCTGAATATCGCATCAGCCGAAGCCTCACCGGACAAGTCGGTATGGATCCCGGCTCGGCACCCTGCACCCAGCTCAGCACCAACGGCTTCCCGCGGCTGCAGTTCGGTTTCGACCTGTTCCGCGAATGGATCTTTTAGCAGGGTCCCGGTGCGGGAGCGCTTTCTTACGATAGCGAAGCTGGCACCGGATCAACGAACCGACGGGAGATTGTCGCGTTGCAGACGTCGCCAGGCGCGACCGATCACCGCGCTGGCGCCACCCGCCAGCGCGCCGAGTGTCGCCGCGAAGGTGATGATGGGCTCGCGGGTGCCTTCGTCGCCGAGCAGCACCGCCAATATTTCACGGCGCATCTTCAACACCACCGGCGAGGCCACCTTGATGCTGTTGAAGTTGCGATCGTAACGCGCGCCGACCCCCTCGATCAGTGCAGCCGTACGGGCGAAATACACCAACTCGCCGGGCAACACGATCGGCCAGTTGAACAGCTCGCGCATGACGCGATCGGCAATGGCACGTGCCCGGTCTTCC
>NZ_JBDNFF010000155.1:0-12054 GCF_041689975.1 Gemmatimonas sp. | reverse complement strand
GGCGAGGACATGGAGAGCGCGCCGCGTCGCGCGGCGCCTCCGTCGCGTCCGAAGACGGCAGCGGCACCGTCGGCTGGGAAGGAAGAGTTCGGAGACTTTCCGGGCGCGCTGGAAGACGAGGACGACGATCTGCCCTTCTGATTCGCTCTACGATTCATGGTGGCCGCCGTCGGGGAATCCCGGCGGCGGCAAATGTGATGCGGTTGACCATTACCGTGATGCGGCCTGCGTTACGCGCGTCCATTGCAGGCGTCTCCGGTGTGGGCACCTCGCAGGCAGTCATGCAGGCGAGTCGAGGGCCCACCAGCGCCCCGGGTGGGGGCGCGTAGTCTTTCCACTGTGAGGCCCGCTGATGCGCGCTGCAAACCAGTCGCCGTCGTCTACCGCCATCGAATCCAGCCGGGTGCTGAATCCGGTTCATCGTATTTGTGTGGCGCTCCTGGCGACGCTCGCTCTTCTGCTCGTCTGGCGTCCTACCGTCGTTCACGGTCAGGAAGCCGACGGTCGGATTGTGCCCGTCACCGATTCGACGATCGATCAGGTCAAGGATTCCGCGACCACGAGCCATGTAGTCCGTCGCGGTGAGACCCTGTGGGGGATTGCGGCGAGGTACTACGGTGATGGTCATCAGTGGCCAGCGCTCGCAAGGCGCAATCGGATTGCGACGACCGGTCCGGCACCATTGCGGGTCGGGATGAAGTTGACCGTGCCGGCCTCGCCGACCTTCCGTGGTGCGAAAGCGGCCGCGGTGGCCGCCGCCCCGGCGGACTCCACGGTGCCCAGTGTCGCGCTGGCCAAGGCGGGAGAGGGCACCTTGCCGCCTCCGCCTCCCGCGCGTCCCTCCGGTTCGCTTTCAGCGCAAACCGCAAGTAAGTCCAACGCGGATGCCGGAACGGCTGCCGCCGCCACGAAGGGTCGTGCCCCTGCGAAGTCGGACAAGGCCGCGAGGGTGGCGGCCATCGACACCGTCGCGAAACCATTGATCGAGCCGGATACGTCCCGGGTCAACTTCCAGCCTCCGCATGCGAGCGAGTTGACGATGTCGCGCAAGGGGACGCGCATCGGTTTGACCGATCTCGAGTCGCAGGAAGCATCGCGAAAGAGCAGCGAAGTGGAAACGGTCTTCCATCGCGATATGCCCGATGCCGCCGAAGCGGAGCGTCGGACGCGCGCCGTGCTTCGTCCCAATACGCCTGCGCCGCGACAGGCTGAGTTCGATGCGGCGCCGTTCGTGGTGCTGCAGTTGGAGTTGGCCAAGGCCGGATCGATCACGAAGCGGGTGGGCTCGCTCGCGAGTGCCGAAACCGAGTATCCGCAGCGCGCGATCATCACGGACCAGATCGAAGTGCGTCCGCCGGCCGGAGTCACGTACACGGTTGGTCAGCGGTTCGTAGCGATAACAACGCCTGTCGGCGCCGACAAGCAGTCGCTGATCGCCATTCCGGCGGGCATCATCGAGATCGTGCGCATCGAACCAGGAAAGCCAGTCCTCGCGGTCCTGAAGCGTCAGTCGGGCCGGGTTGAGCAAGGTCAGCGGCTGCTGCCGGCGACCGGATTGTCGGCGCCTTGGCTGATCGCTTCAAAGATCGCCGAACCAGATGTCAACACCAGCGTCACGTGGATAGACCCGCACGAGTTGCAGCCCACGCTACAGAGCTTCCTGATGCTCGCTGCCGGCACGTCACAGGGCGTGAAAGCCGGCGACGAATTCGGGATCTACCGGAGCGGCACCAAAGCGCAGCCCTCGCAGGAGTCGCTGGTGGCGACGGCTAGGGTGGTGCGGAGCGAGGCGGCGGGCAGTACGGCCGTGATCATGCGCCAGTATCAGTCGGACATCGGCGTTGGCCTTGCGGCCCGTCGTGCGGCCAAGGCCCCTTGACGATGCGAACCATGTGAGGCAACGCGCGACGTGACCCGCGTCGCCTCGTCCCGCTTTCGATCGAGCACTCGTATGCGCCGAGGCCCCATGGGCGTCGGCGCGTGTGTACATTGGGGGATGTTCCGTCTCAAACGGCGCCCTGACGAGACGAAGGCGACGGCGGATTTCCCCATTGGATCGAGGAAACGAACGGCATGGCAAAAACGGTCGTGGTGACGGGTGGTGCAGGGTTTATCGGATCCCATGTCGCGGACAGATTTCTGGCCGAAGGATGGGAAGTCACCATCGTGGACGACCTGTCGAGTGGACGTGAGGAGAATATCCCGCCAGCGGCACGCTTTGTCCGCGGTGATATCACGACGCCGGAATCGGCCGCGCTGATCCGCGACGGCAGGTTCGACGTGATGTGTCATCTCGCCGCGCAGATCGATGTGCGCCGCAGCGTGCTGGATCCGGTGTACGATGCCACGCGCAACATCCTCGGCACGCTCAACCTCATGGAAGCGGTCCGCGCCGGCGGCCATCCTACGCGCACTATTCTGTCGTCGACGGGTGGCGCGCTGTACGGCGATTTCGATCCGCCTCCAAGCGCCGAATCGAACAGCAAGGATCCCGAAGCACCGTACGGCATCGCGAAGTTGTCGACCGAGTACTACCTCGCGTACTACGGGCGTGTGCATGGTCTCGACAACGTGGCGCTGCGCTACGGCAACGTGTACGGTCCTCGTCAGGATCCGCACGGCGAAGCCGGTGTGGTCGCCATCTTCTGCAATCGCCTGCTCGACGGTCGTGCGCTGACCGTGTTCGGCGATGGCGAACAGACGCGCGATTACGTCTACGCCGGTGACGTCGCCACTGCAAACTTCGCCGCCGCGACGGTCGATCTCCCGCCGCGCGGGCGACTCGATGCCCGCGCGTTCAACATCGGCACGTCGATCGAAACGTCGGTGAACACGCTCGCGGAAACGCTGCGCGCGGTGTCGGCGGCGTATGCTCCGATCGACTATGCGCCGGCGCGCGCCGGCGAGCTCGCGCGCTCCGCGCTGGACACCACGAAGGCCCAGGCAGTGCTTGGCTGGACGCCCAAGGTCACGCTGCGCGATGGACTCGAGAACACGTATCGCTTCTTCGCCGATCGTCGCGCGCGGCTGGAGACGCCGGCGTGACGGCGGTGGCCGGACTGTTCGCGGCACTGCAGTTGGCGAGCGAGCGAGAGGCGTTACCGTCGTCCATGCTGGGAATGCTGATCAACAGCGATCCCGTGACGAAGAGCGTGTTGGCGCTGCTCGTGGTGCTTTCGCTGATTTCGTGGGCGATCATGTTTTCGAAATGGCGCGGGTTCAAGATGGCTGAGACGAACGGCCGAGCCTTCGTGGCCGAGTTCGAGCGCGCGCGCGGCATGGACGACGCCCTGCTGATCGCGCAGCGGGCCAAGCCGAGTGCGTTCACGGCGGTATTCGGACGCGCCGTATCCTTCCTGAACGACACGAAACCAGCGCTCGGCGCGACGAACGATCGCACGGCGCGACTCTCCGGTTCTCAGGTCGAGGCGTTGCGTCTGGTGCTCGATGCCGAAGGGTCGAAGGCGCGTGAAGAGCTCGGACAGTACATCCCTTGGCTGGCAACGGTCGGTAGCGTAAGCCCGCTGATCGGCCTTTTCGGCACCGTGCTCGGCGTGATCGAAGCGTTCATCGGCATCGGACAGAAAGGCTCCGGAAACATCCAGGCCGTGGCGCCTGGCATCGGCACCGCGCTGATGGCAACGGCCGCGGCGCTCGCCGTGGCCATTCCGGCGGCATTCGCGTACAACGTCTTCGCCTCGCGTTTGAACCGTTTCGATGACGCGCTCGAAGGATTCGGCTCGGAGCTGATCGCGCTGATGGTGCGCGAAGGGCGGATCTGAGTATGCGTCGCGGTCGCCGTCGGGAGCGCGCTGGCGTCAACGCCGAGATCAATGTCGTGTCGCTCATCGACGTGATGATGCTGCTCATGATCATCTTCATGATCACGGCGCCGATCATGCAAGGTGGCGTGGATATCGCGTTGCCCACGGCCGACGTCGCGCCGCTCGAGCCGAAGAACGGGCTCGTCATCACGGTCGATCGTCGCGGCCAGATTTTCATCGACGAGACGAGGTTGTCGTTCGAAGAATTCGCCGGCAGCATCAAGGCGCTTTCGGACAAGAAGGGCGGCGGTGGCGTGTATCTACGGGCCGATGAAGCGGTGCCCTATGGCACGGTTGTGCGCATTGTCGCCGCGATGAAGGCCAAGGGTATCACGGATGTCGGGCTCATCGCTGAACCGGACGGCGCGCGGTGAGTCTGTCGCGCGCGGCGAACAGGCCGACAACGCTCGGGCGCGGTATCGCCTTCTCGGCGACGGTGCACGTGGCGCTCGTGGCGGCCGCGCTGTGGTGGGGAGCGCGCACCGCGGCGCCGCGTCCACCCGTGTATCGCGTAGAGCTGGTCGGAGCACCACCGGGGCCGCGTCAGGCCGGCGTGGTGACTCCAGCCGCGCAGCCGGCGGCGCAGGCGCCCGATATCGCGGGTGCGGAACGGGTCCCGGAAGAGAAAATGGTGCCGACCGCCTCGAACGCGAAGAAAGTCTTGCCGCCGCCCAAGGCGACGCCCTCGACCTCGCGCACGAAGAAGGCGGGCTCCAAAACCGCATCGCCGACGTCCACAAAGTCGACCACGGCGCCGAAGGCCGGTGCGGGTGCGCAGGGGGGCAAGGGGGCGGATGTTGCGAACCTCAACATTCGCGGGATCGAGTTTCCGTATCCCGGGTATCTGCAGAATATCGTGCGGCAACTCACGCTGAACTGGACGCCGCGTCGCGTCTCTGCGTCCCTCGTGTCGGAAGTGAAGTTTACCATTCGTCGCGACGGCTCGGTGATGGCGATCGAAGTCGTGAAGGGATCGGGTGATCGCATCTACGATCTCGATGCGATGGGGGCGATCGAAGCGGTAGGCTCCACGCGCGGATTCGGCCCGCTCCCTCAGGGGTGGTCCGATGACGTGCTGATCGTGTACTTCACCTTTGACTATGCTCTGCGACCCAACTGACCGCATGCTCCAGATGACGTCCTGCTCGTTGCCGCGCCGGGGACGGCCGGTCCGCCCGGGCGCCGCCGCCATGTTTCTCGCCGCGATGCTGGCCGGAGACGTTGTGGTGCCGTCGCACGCCGCGGCGCAGGCGCAGCCGCCCGGCGTCAGTCTCAGCACGCGGTATGTGGCCGGCCAGAAAACCTCGTTGATCGTATTGCCGGTGAATGGTACCAACGGCGATTCGGTGGCGACGATCCTCTCGCGGGATTTCGACTACAGCGATCGTTTCAACGTGGTGTCGACGTCCAGTGTTCCAGTGGTGAACGGACCGCCGAATTATGCACTGTTTTCGAAGCTTGGAGTGGACGGCATCGTGCAGCCCACGCTCTTGTCGTCGGGCTGGGTGCGCGTCGCGTTGCACGATGTATCGAAGAAGGCGGTGCTGAACAGCAAGGACTTTCCGCTGCCCTCGCCAGCGCTCTCGCCAGCGTGGCGTTCGACCCTGCATGGTGTGTCCGATGCGGTTGAGGAGTGGATCACGGGTCAGCGCGGCATCGCGCAGACGCGCATTGCCTTTACGCGTGGCGGCCGCGTGTGGATAGTTGACAGCGATCGCGCAAATGTGACCCCGGCCACTTCTGGCGGCATGTCGCCGCAGTGGCTGCCGGGGGGGCGAGGGCTCGTGTACAGTGTGCTGGATGGTGTGCGTAATCCCATCATGACATCGGACCTCGGCACCGGATCGCAGCGCACCTTGGCCGCGTCGTCGGGCATCGAGCACAGCTCGCCGGCGGTTTCGCCTGATGGACGCACGGTGGTGTATGCACGGGGCTCGGACACGGGCACGGATCTGTACGCCATGCCGATCGACGGGGGCGCGCCACGTCGCATCACGGTTGGGCGCGGCCGGGCGAGCACACAGCCGACCTTCAGTCCTGACGGTCAGCGAATCGCCTTCATGTCCGACCGCTCAGGGCGTCCCGAAGTGTATATTAGCGATCTGGATGGAACGAACGTGGAGCTGCTGACGGCGGCGGCGTTCGGCGATCGCGACTATCGCGCGGGGCCGGACTGGTCTCCCGATGGGCGCCTCGTGGCGTTTCAGTCTCGAAACGGCGGCACCTTCCAGATCATGACCATCAACTTGCGCGATCAGTCCGTGAAGTTCGTAACCAACGACGGTCGCAACGATGACCCGTCGTGGGCACCGGATTCCCGGCACATCGTGTTTTCATCGACGCGCAGCGGGACGCGCCAGTTGTGGATCGTGGATATCGAAACCGGACGCTCGCGTCAACTCACCTTCGGGTCCGAGGCGCGTTTGTCGGCGTGGTCCCCGCGGTTATTGTCGCAGTAACCACCACTTTTTTTCACTCTACCCCCGGAGTTTTCCGACATGATGCGTGTGTCTCGTATGACCCTGGTGCTGGCCTCCGCCACGCTCGTGCTGGGTGCCTGCCGCAAGAAGCCGGTAGTCGCCCCGCAGACCGAAACCCCCGCTGTTGTCGCACCGCAGCCGACTCGGCCGACGAATACCACTCCCGCGGCGCGCGATACGATGGAAGAGTATCGCACCAAGCTGGCGGCCACGCGCGCGCGTCTGCTCGAGACCATCTACTTCGAGTATGACGCTGACGAGCTGCGCGACGATGCGAAGTCGAATCTCGACGCGAAGATTTCGGTGCTGAACGCGAATACGGCCGTGAAGATTCGCATCGCGGGTCATTGCGACGAGCGCGGCAGCGACGAATACAACATTGCGCTCGGTCGTCGTCGCGCCGAAACAGCGAAGCGTTATCTGACCGACCGCGGCATCGATGCTGGGCGCATCGAAACGGCGTCGTTCGGTCGTGAGCGCCCGGCCGTGCAGGGCACGAGTGAAGAAGCGTGGTCGCGCAATCGCCGCGACGAGTTCGAGATCATCGCCGGCGGCGATCAGCTGCGCGCCCAGTGAGAAGCGCCGCCGCACTCGGACTTCGGCGGTCGCTGCGCTCCCGGGTGTGGCGGCTGGTTCCGCTCGTGGCGCTCGTCACCACGGGCGGTTGCTTTGCCACACGCGGGGACGTGCGGATCGTGCAGACTGACATCTCGTCGCTGCGCTCGGAGATTCTCAAGAACCAGCTGGAGCAGCGCGACGCGCTGACGCAGACCATGCGGATGCTTCAGGTCGCCAGTGACTCGTTGTCCAAGGTCAGCGCGCGCACCGTGAGCATTCAGGGCGACGTGCGTGGCGAAATGCGGGCAATCCGTGAGCAGTTGCTGCAGGTCCAAACGATGCTCGGCCAGAGTCAGGCCACGATCGCCCGGTTGCGCTCGGAGATCGAATCGCGCAGCGCGGCTCCGGTCGTTACGCCGCCGACTGTCACGGTGCCGTCATCGGTACCCCCCACCAGTGGACGCACCGCGGCGCCACCTGCCGTCGACAGCGCGACCGCCCGTGTGCCCGGCCCGAACCAACTGTACACCGACGGGCGTGATCAGCTCACCCGTGGCAGTAGTGCCACGGCGCGTATCTACTTCCAGGAACTGCTCACGAACTATCCCACGTCCGACTACGCGCCCGATGCGCAGTTCTTTATCGCCGACTCGTTCGCGAGGGAAAAGAATCCAGCGGCGGCCGATGCGGCGTATGCGGCCGTGGTGAGTGTGTATCCCGGCTCTGAGAGGGCGCCGACGGCTGTGTACAAGCGCGCTCAGCTGGCCATCCAGCAGAACAACATCGCGCAGGCGCGGCAGCTGCTCGAGCAGGTGATCGCGCGCTACCCGCGCAGCAACGAGGCCGAGTTCGCGGCCGAACAACTCAAGACGCTGCGCTGACCGCGCGACCAGGACGACTTCGCTGATGTCCAGCAGTAAAAGTGTGGAAATGCCGTTTCTCGATCACCTCGAGGAACTGCGGTGGCGGCTTTTCAAATGTGCCGTGGCGATCGCTCTCGGCGTGGGCGTCGCGTTCGCGCTGTTGTACTCCAAGCAGGTCGACATCATCGCCTTCCTGTCGCAGCCGATTCAGCCGTATCTGAAGCAGCCGCTGATGGTCACGCACGTGAGCGATCTCTTCGACATCGTGATGGACGCGTCGATCACGCTGGGGTTGATTGCCGCCTCGCCGGTTCTGTCGTGGCAACTCTGGGGATTTCTGTCTCCCGCGCTGTACGGACATGAAAAAAAGGCCGTGATTCCGGCGCTGATCGGCGCCGCGGTGCTCTTCCTGGCCGGCATGGCACTGTCGTTCTTCTACGTCCTGCCCGTGACGCTCAGATTCTTCATGAGCTTCCAGAGCGGCTCCGTGCAGATCATGCAGACGGTCGATCAGTACGTCAGTTTCGTGATCTCCATGTGCCTCGCCTTCGGTGCCATTTTCGAACTGCCGATCGTGATTGCATTGCTCTCGGCCATGGGCATCGTGCAGCCGCAGTACCTCTCGAAGTTCAGGCGCCACGCGTTTCTGGGATGCATCGTGGCGGCCGCGCTCATCACGCCGGGCAGCGACCCGACGTCGTTGATCGCGTTGACGATCCCACTCTACTTCCTGTATGAAGTCTCGATCACCGTCTCGAAGTTCATCAGCCGTCGTCGCGAGCGGCGGATCGCTGCCGGGGACGAGTGAGACGATCGGTGCCCGCACGCGACCGGTGGCGTACGGTCGTTTGCGTGATGCTGAGCCTCGCGCTTGGCTCCATGATGCTCGCGAAGCCGCTCGCTGCCCAGCGGCCCACCCCCGTGCGTCCCGTGCCTGCCGGTAAGTCGGCGACAGGCACGACGCAGGGAAAGGACAGCGTGGCGCAGTTGAGCAAGGAGCGCGACGTGTTCAGTTGGATACCGCCCGACTCGCTCATGCGCGCGCTCCTTGATCGTGAGGGGTATCGCAAGGTGCAATACCAAGGCGATACGGTCTTCTTCAATGCGCTGTCGCGCGTCCTCGTCCTCAAGGGCAAGCCGTCGGCCGTACAGCGCGACGAGACGATGATTGTCGGCGACTCGATCGTCTACAACGACTCGACCAAGCGCGTCGTCGCCATTGGTGACACGGTGTTGTTGCGTGATCCGCAGCAACAGGACGCCGACGACTTCATCGCCAAGGGGCGTATCGAGTACGACCTCCAGTCCAAGCAAGGTGTCACCGGCGCCTTCTCGACGTCGGTGACGTCGGGGCAGCGTCTGTTTCTGAGCGCCGAGCGCGGCACAATTATTTCTGATTCCCTGGTGCGTGGACGGCACATCGTATTCGCCAAGAACGGCTCGTTCACATACTGCGATCACGCCGAGCCGCATTTTCATTTCACGACCAAGGACATGAAGTTCGTGTCCGAGAACGTGATGGTGGCGCGACCGGGCGTGCTGTACATCGGCGAAGTGCCCGTATTCTGGATTCCGTTCTTCTTTCAGGATGTGCGTAGCGGCCGGCGTAGCGGCATGCTCACGCCGAACTTCGGTATCGCCGAACTGTTCCGCAACAGCCCGTCGTATCGCCGCAGCATCACCAATATCGGCTATTTTCTGGCCATCAGCGATTACATGAACGCCGAGGCGTCGTTCGACTGGCGTTCCGGCGCTCGGAGTACCGATCAGGATCCGGGCTTTCTGCGTGGCAATACCGAGCTGCGCTACAAGTGGCTCGACCGATTCATAAGCGGTGAGACCGCGGTGTCGTATTTGACGCAGCGCAACGGCAATACGAACACGTCGGTGACGTGGAATCACAATCAGGATTTCTCGCGTCAGACGCGCCTGACGGCGCGCCTGAACTGGGTGCAAAACACGCAGATCCAGCGGCAGACGACTGTCAACCCGACGGCGGCCAACGCGACGATCCGCTCGCAGTTGAACTACCAGACCAAGGTCGGTCCGGCGCAGATCAATGTGGGCGGTAGTCGCGTGCAGTATCCCGGGCGCACGCAGGTCGACATGGACTTCCCGTCGCTGAACGTCACGGCGGGAACGCTCGCCGGTGGCCCCATTGCGTGGACGCCCTCGTTGCGTCTCGCGATCTCGGGACAGAGCAACATCGATCAGGGCTTGCAGTTCCCGTTCGTGTACAACATCCGCCCAGGCGGTGGTATCGATAGTGCCCGCTTCAACGCGAGCCGTCGGAACATGCAGTTGGGATTCGAGACGCCGATCAAGATCGGCGATTGGCTCTGGAACAACTCGTTCAGCTTGTCCGATCAGTATCGCGATTTTCCGGAGCAGCGCGAAATCATCGGCGTGCGCGACACGTCGATTCGTTCCACGCGCGTTTTCGCGAAGACCTACGAGTCGAACTTCGACTGGGTCACGTCGTTCGGATTGCCGCGCTTCTTTCAGGGCACGTGGAACGTGTCGCCGTCGATTTCAGTGAACAACGTGGACGGCGCGTCGGGGTTTTTCGTTCGCACCGAACGGAGCGGCGGCAAGTGGGTGCAGCAGTCGAAGCGCTTGAGCTACGCACTCTCGGCCTCACCGACGCTGTACGCGATGCTGCCCGGAATCGGACCGGTGGCGAAGCTTCGCCACTCGATCACGCCAGGTATCAGTTACAGCTACTCGCCGAATGCCAACGTGAGCGACGAGTATCTGCAGGCGCTGGGGCGTACGCGTGTCGGCTATCTCTCCGCGCTCGCCCAGAATCGCGTCGCGCTCAGTCTGTCGACCAACCTCGAGGCGAAGCTCAAGTCGGATGCGGATTCGACGCCGGAGTCGGAGTCGGGCAAGAAGATCAATCTACTGGCGCTGAATTTTTCTTCGTTATCGTACGATTTCATCCGTGCCGACTCCACGGGCAATGGATTCACCGACAGGATGTTCACGATCTCCGGCCGTACAGACCTGTTGCCCGGGCTCGACTTCCGCACGTCGTACGATCTCTTCCAGGGTGATCCGGCGTCGGATACCGCCACCTTCAGTCCGTATCGCACGGATTTCGGCGTCACGTTTTCGCTGAACGGCAAATCGGGAATTTTTGCCCTGTTCGGTCGCCTGCTCGGTATGTCTACTCCGCTCGAAGCGATCGACAGTACGAATGCGCCGCGCGATGCGGCCGACCAGAACGTCGCCCAGCAGACTCGACAGATGAACGCCGCCGGTGGTGGCAACATGCGTGGCATGCAGGCGTCGCTGCCGGCGGGTGCCGGATGGAATCTGAATCTGCAGTACAACGCGGCGCGTCAACGTCGCCCCCGTGGCGGCACACAGATCGTGAACGATCCGGCGGTCTTCTGTGAGCCGCAACGCGCGCTTGGCCTCTTCGTCTACGATCAATGTTTGATCAACGCCCAGAGCGCGCAGGCAACCGGTCTCACGTCGGGGCAGAGCGCCATCGGTGCTCCGGTGTTCATTCAGCCGGGCACGCAGAACGTGACGGCGACGATGTCCTTCGACATCACGCAGAACTGGTCAGCGCAGTGGAGCACGCAGTACGACGTGGAGCGTGCCCGGTTTGCGAGCCAGCAAGTGGGCCTGCAACGCCAACTGCATGACTGGAATGCCGTCTTCGCATTCTCGCAGACGCCGACCGGAACGTTCGCGTTCAATTTTTTCATTGCGTTGAAGGCGCAGCCGGAGCTCAAGTTCAATTATGACCGCCAAACGTTCCGGTCGTCCGGTGGACGCTGATCCGGTGGTGCGACCGCTACGGCGCGAGGACACGATGCTGTTCCTAGATGGACGTTCATTGCAGATCGCCGACGTGCTGGCGGTGGCCGACGGCACACGTTCGGTCGGTCTGGCACCGGAGGCGCGGTCGCGCATGCAGGTCACACGTGACGTTGTCGATCGCGCGGTGGCGCGCGCGGAGCCGGTGTACGGCATCAACACGGGTTTCGGTAAGCTGTCCGAAGTCACGATCGCCGGCGATCAACTCGCGGCACTCCAGCGCAATCTGGTACGGAGTCATGCGGCCGGCGTCGGTGATCCGCTCCCCGAACGCGAGGTGCGCGCGATGATGTTGCTGCGCGCGAACGTGCTCGCCACGGCGTACGCTGGTGCGCGTCCGATTGTCGTGGAATCGTTGTTGGAGATGCTGAATGCCGGTGTGTGGCCCGTCGTGCCGGAGCAGGGCAGCGTCGGCGCGAGCGGCGATCTCGCGCCGCTCGCGCATCTCGCGCTCACACTCATCGGCGAAGGCACGGCGCGCTTTCAGCGCCGCGAAGG
>NZ_JBDNFF010000154.1:0-2489 GCF_041689975.1 Gemmatimonas sp. | reverse complement strand
TGCGCGTGCTGGAACGCACGCCGTCGCGCCGAAGACGCAGGCGAGGGTGATCGCAAAAGACCCGAAACGAATCATGTACGCTACTCGGCCGCCGGCATCTTCGGCGTCTTGCGGGGATGTGCCGCTGAGTGGAGATACAGCGACTCGACCTTGGCGCGCGCCCAAGGGGTTTTGCGCAGAAACTTGAGCGACGAATTCACGCTCGGATCATGCGTGAAGCAGCGGATCTCGATACGCTCACCCAGCCCGTCCCATCCGTAGCGCTCGACGAGGTGCTCGACCATGGCCTTGAGGGTGACGCCGTGCAGGGGATCGACGGAGACCGGCTCAGTCATCGGCGTGGGCGGCGGAGGGAGGTCGAGAATCGCATGATTGGGCAATCTAGTCGGCGCATGCACCAGCGGATTCCCTCGTGCGTGCCCATGAGAGGGGGAGGCGGTGCCTCGGCCGTCGAGGGCCCCCGCGGGTGTTCAGGATTCGTGACGTCATACCGATGCCCACAGAGGCGACTCTCTCCTGGCTTCGCACACGGGTGGCGCGCCCGGGCGCCTTGGCCCGGTGCGTAGCCTTTGCTGTTTCTCTCGTCGGCGTGCTGGTCACGTGGGCAACCATCGAGGTCGCCCGCGATCTACGGGCCATGCGCGACGAGGCGAGGGCGGTCGGGGCCTTATGGGATGAGACGTTCGTCGCCCTCGAGCAGGACTTTTCGCGTCTCCTCGAGCGAGCGCCGACCGTCTGTGACGAGCAGACGATTCGGCGCATCGTGAGTGTCAACTTCACCAGTGAAGTCGCGCGCGCTTACTTCCTGCGACCGACGTCAGCGGAGTCGTGGTGCGGTCCACTCGGCGTGCGACGCCTCACGACCATGCCGCCGCCGCCGCTCGAAGGGGAGGCGTTACTCTACGTCGAGCCGTCGATTCGCTCCCTCGGGCTGCGCACGATTTCAACGCGCGGCGAGGCTGTGTTGCTCGAGAGCTCGACCCGAACGTGATGTCTCGCCTCGCGCTGCAGTGGTCGGGTGATGCGCATCGTTGGGATCGACAGCTGATCGCCGGCCGGGGCGAGCCGGTGCCGTGGATGAACGTGATCCTTTCCACGGATCGTGGGAAGCTGCTTTGGGAGCAGAGCTCGTGGTCTCCCGCTGGTCGTGTACGCCTAATACAGTCGATCAGCGTTGGGCATGTTCGCGCTCGGCTCGAGAGCAGCGCGTTCGTCCTGCTCCTGTTGGCCGTCGGGCTCATGCTCGCGCTGATGGGAGCACTGCAGAGTCGGTTTCGCGATCGCGCCAACCCACAGCGGCGGCTCGAGATCGCACTCCGTAAGCGGCGATTCGAGCCCTTTGTGCAACCGATCGTCTCCGTGCAGAGCGGCCGCTGCGTCGGCGGCGAAGTCCTGATGCGGTGGGCACACCCGGCGCGAGGGATCCTTCCTCCCTTGGAGTTTATCGGACTGGCCGAGGAATCGCGGCTCATTGTTCCCATGTCCAACATGGTCATGGCGAAAGCACGTGATCGGCTCGCCCCGGTGATCGAGGCGCATCGCGCGCTGTATTTCTCGTTCAACATCACCCCGGCGCAGCTCCGCACGCCGAATTTCGACAAGACGCTGGATCGTATCTTCGACGAGGCCTCACTCCCTCGGCAGCATGTGCTCTTGGAGGTTACGGAGCGGGACGTCGTCGATGCCGGGTCCGAAGCAGCTTTGCGCGCACTCAGGGCGGCCGGGTACAAACTGGCGCTCGACGATTTCGGCACCGGCCAGAGCAGCTTAGCGTCGATCGAGCGCGTCAACGTCGACCGTTTGAAGATCGATCGAGAGTTCGTGCGCCATGTCGATGAATCGACGACTGTGCGACCGGTGCTGGATACGATTATTTCGCTGGCGCACACGCTGCAGATTCCCTTGATCGCCGAGGGCGTTGAAACGGATGCCCAGTGGGACTACCTGGCCGCCCGCGGCGTGCAATACGTGCAGGGATATCTCATCGCGCGAACCATGGCCATCGAAGACTTCATCCGCTGGATCGAGGCGTATCACGCGGACTTACCGGAACCGACGGCACTCGGCGTTCCAACGCCGAAGCGCTCGCCACAGATATCGGAGAACATCACGATTCCATCCGACGAGCCGCTAAAGGCGATGCCGAAGTTCACCGCCGAAGAGCTACTCGATGAGATGCGTGGTCTCGACGGCATCGAGGTCCGAGACCGCCGGCATCACCTGCGTCGCTATCCGCAGTGCTTCGTGGCGGCGGATGCGGTCACCTGGATCGCCAGCCGATGGTCCGTGTCCCGCGCCGTCGCGGTACGCATCGGCGAGCGCCTCACGGCGCTTGGCTGCATCGAACATGTGGCGTCCGAGCATGATTTCGCCGATGCATTCCTATTCTTTCGCTTCGTCGCGAACGCAAACGACGGCGTAACATCCCACGAATCGTTACCGGATCTCGATGCAGTGGCGCGTCGCCTCCGCGATCCAGATGGCATCGC
>NZ_JBDNFF010000153.1:0-11948 GCF_041689975.1 Gemmatimonas sp. | reverse complement strand
TACATGCCGATCAAGGCCGATGCCAGTGGGAATGGAAAGTCGATGGCCACGGTGAACATCGCCGCACCGACGTCCGGCGATTTCCACGTAAACGTGCACATGTCGCCGAGCGACTTGAAGACCATCGTTGCGTGTGGCGACCTGAGAATAGGCGCGATGTAATCACCAACGACTTGTACGCTCGGGCGCGGTACCTCCGCACCCGAGCGTGTTTGCCGCGCGTCACTCGTCGGTCGTCAGCAGCTCGCTGGCGACCGACGAGTCGCTTGCGACGCGCGCTTACGCCAGCTCGCTGAGCAGCTGTGCGCCATCGGACTTGGCCAGATCGCGGTCGAACGTGACGAGCGTACATAAGTTGGCGCGATAGTCGGCCAGAATGAGTTGATCCATAACGCCAGGCACGGCGCGCGAGGCCCCGCGCGCGACGACGTCACGCAACACGCGACGCGAGACGCCCGTGCACTGAACGCGCGGGTCGTCCAACAGCGCAGCGAGCGCCTGGGTGGCGTCTGTGTGCAGTACCGCGTAGTGATGGCGCAATACGAAGTACGACTCGCCGACTACGAGATCGGAAACGCAGACGCTGTCGCGCGAGGCGGCCAGCAGCGCACGTGCGGTCTCCGCCTGCTTCGCCGGCGCACCGGTCAGCAGGCGGAGTACCACCGAGGTGTCGAGTCCGATGCTCATCGCGTCCGTTCGGACGCACGTCCGCGCGCGACGCTTCGCTTGGCGGCGCTCATCGAGTGGTCGTCGACGGTGGTTGCATACTCGCCCAGCGACGCGAACCAGGTGGGTCTCCATGCGGCGGCCGTGTCCTCGGCCGCCGAGGGCGACGCCGGCGCGTCGAGCACGTGGCGCACGCCTTCCGCGACGAGGTCGCGAACGGTGCGACCGCGACGCGCGGCTTCGACCTTGAGCCGCCGGTACAAGGCATCCTCGAACTCGATGGTGGCTTTCATCACGGCAATATACCCAGTTACCCAGTAAAACAGCCACGTACAAAACGTGATATTTTGCATGATGCCCGGGGGGCGGGCCATTCGCGTCATCAAACCCCTGCGGGCATGTCGAATCGAACGGCTGCGGACCGGTCCGCTGGCGCGATCCACGGCCGCGCTCGTGGACAGCGCCGCTAGCGGCAACACTGTCCAGATATCAGTAGTGTCCCAACGTTTTTAAAAGGAGAAATATTGGAATGGGCTCGAGATCAGAGTCTGAATGACTGGGTTGTGGCGTAAGCAGTTGATGGAGCGGGACTTGCTCGAACAGGGCCACACTCGGGATCTGTAGCATTTCGTCACATGCTCTGCCGGTCAAGTGGTAGACCTTGCTTCGCGATCCAGGGGTGCGTCTTGACCTGAACACGTGGGGACACCGTTCATGGTATTGCTGTTCTTCGCGATCTTCGCGGACTTCGCGCGAACTGCGGGGCCTGCGGCTGCCTCGGAGCGGTCGGAGAGCCAGCTGGTGCGCGCGAAGCTCGCGAAGCACGCGAAGAGACGCGAAGAGACGCGAAGAACAGCAAAATGATGGGAAAGGAAATCGTGCCAACGGACGGGGGCGCGGCGAACCATCAATGCTGTTGTGGCTGTTCTTCGGTGCGTGACGGTCCTGCGCGCCTCCGCGCAGAAGACCAACATGCCGCGCCTCGTCGTCACGTCGAGACCAGACCAAACGACTCCGTCTCCCAAGCAAATGAACCACTTACACCGTTCTCATCCCAAAACGTTGGGACGCTACTGTCCAGATATGATGACGATCGCCGTGACCCGTCCTTCCACGGCCGATGTCGCGCGACAACGCGTCCGCCCGCCGCGCGGCACATTCAAGGGTTGTCGTTGCTGCTTATCCGCGAAGATTCGTGACAATCCGCGGTACAGCGGTTCGTCAGCGGTCGCCGAGAACGGCATCAGCGCGGATCAGCGCGAACAACCACATCTTGTCGTGGCAGCCTATTCGCGAACACTCCCGCCAATCGGCGGTGAAGCGCACCATGGCCCCGCTCACGTGATCGCCGCCTCGACCAAGACCTTGCGGGCCGGTGTCGGACGACGACGTGGATGGTGGATCCGCAGCGCGTGAGCGGCGGCGGCGATCACCATGACTGGACAGTATTGCCCCAAGCGGCACTTTCGTAAATCTCACGTCCTGCGACGGCCAAGTTTCACGAGTTTTCAAAGGAGAATCCTGTCTCCTGCCGCTCGCGAAAATGCTACAGGAAAGAAGTGGCGAAGCGCGGCACGGCTGAACGGATCACACAGAGAAAAAGAGACCAAGAGAAAAGGAGACCATGGACCTCTGTGTTCTCCTTTTCTCATCTTCTCTGTGTGATCCGTTCAGCCGCGCCGCGTGTTCAACGTGAAAATCGCAGACAGGAACGCATCGTCTTTAGAGAGGGATCGGTCAATTGGTACCGTATTTTCAGTTAGGCGCCGAAGGGGGTATTGCATAGGGGGAAGGCAACAGATTGTGGCTAAGAAATGCGAAAGTTCCGCTACGGTGAGCCGAAAGCCGTCGCGATGCCGCCTTCTCCAGTACGGCCGCCTTCGATGCCGCGCTTCCCGACCTTGACCGGACTCCCTGATGACCCGACCGACCTCTGCTCTGCTCCTCCTGGCGACGGCGTGCGCGCTGCTCGCCGCCTGCGCCGGTGACGCCACGCCGCCGACCGCGACCGCCGCGACCGTTGTTGCCGATGATCACGGTACCCATTCCAAGATCGCAACCGGCACTTTGACGGTTGACCAGGAAGCGGGGATCAAGGCCGCCCGCAAGGCCACGGCGCGCTTCAACAGCTTCAACCAAGCACAGAAAGCCGGCTACACGACACAGTTTCCACTGGGATGCGCGCAGCTTCCGGGGATCGGCGCCCAGGCGTACCACTACATGAACCCCGCGCTCGTTGACAACATCATCGATCTCGAGCACCCCGAGCTGCTGATGTACGAGCCCCAGCGGAACGGATCGCTCGAGCTGGTTGGCCTCGACTACGTTGCTCCGCGACCGGTGAACACGTTGGACAACAAGCCGGCTCCCCTCCTCGGCATGGAGTTCGCGCCGATCGTCGTACAGGGCGTGAGCGTGTGGGCGCTGCACATCTGGGCGTGGCGTCCGAACGCCCTTGGGGTGTTCACCCCGTGGAATCCCGCCGTGAGCTGCCAATACCAGTTCCAGGAATGAGATTCGGCCGCTGATGAGCTGATTTCCGCAAAGTCGCCGCCTGAGAATCGTGGAGGCACCGCACGCTGGCCGTTCGGTGCCTCCATGGGCAAAATTCAGGAAGGCGCGATACCTCATTACCCGACGGATGTGACATGAGCACCCCGAACACGAGCGATCAGGGCGAGATCACCAAGCTGCTCCAGTACGCCGGCAACGGTGACGCGTCGGCATTGCATCGCGTATTGGGTCTGCTGCATGACCGTTTGCGGGGGATCGCGAGTCGACAACTGGCCGGCGAAGGAGAGGGGCATACGCTTGAAACCGATGGGCTCGTTCACGAGGCTTATTTGCGTCTTGAGGGACTCGACCGAATGCAGTGGCGCGACCGCCAACACCTGTTGGCGATGGCCGCCCGTACCATGCGGCGCGTTCTGATCGACTACGCCGACCAGCGACGCGCACACAAACGTGGGGGCGGGGACGTCGCCGTGACCCTCGGGGCGGCCGACGCTGCCTTGGCCGCCGTCGATGCACGCGCCGACGAACTGCACGCCTTGGATGAGGCGCTCGAGCGCCTGTCGGCGCTCAATCTGCGGCAGAGCCAGGTGGTAGAATGTCGGTTCTTCGTGGGGCTGAGTGTGGAAGAGACGGCGGAGACGCTCGAGCTGTCACCGGCTACGGTGAAGCGTGATTGGACCGCCGCACGGGCGTGGTTGAATCGGGAACTGAGCGCATGACCAAGCCGAACGAAGGCGGCTGGACTTCGGTCGAGGCACTCTTTCACGAGGCGCTGCAACAGCCGTCGCAAGCGAGAGGCACGTGGTTGGCTCAAACGTGTTCAGACGTACGGTTGCGGGCCGACGTCCAAGCGCTACTCACCGCCCACGGACGTCGTGGTGTCCTCGACGAACTGATCGACGATGTGATGGCGCCGATGCTCCCGTCGCGCACCGCGGCGCCGACGCTGACGCACGCCATGCCCGCCGACTCGCGCTATCGTGTGATCGAGCGACTGGGTGGCGGCGGCATGGGTGTGGTCTATCGTGCTCGCGATGAACGGCTCAACCGCGACATTGCGCTCAAGTTCCTGTCCGCACACCTGAGCGCGGATGTGACCGCCAAGAAGCGCTTTTTGATCGAAGCCCGCGCCGCCGCGGCGATCGAGCATCCGAACATCTGCACCGTGCACGAGATCGGTGATACGCCCGATGGACTCCTCTACATCGTCATGGCCTGCTACGATGGCGAGACCCTCGATCGGCGCATCGCCCGTGGGCCGATGCCGTTCAATGAGGCCCTGCGCATCGCGGGCGAGATCGCGCGTGGACTATCGAAGGCGCACGAGCGCGGCATCGTACACCGCGACATCAAGCCGGCCAACGTGATGATCACCGACGATGGACACGTCAAGATCCTCGACTTCGGCATTGCCAAGCTCGCTGACGTGACCAGTACGCAAACGGTCGGAGCGATCGGCACGGTGGCGTACATGAGTCCCGAGCAGGCCTTCGGGGAATCGGTCGACCATCGCACGGATATCTGGTCGCTGGGTGTGGTGTTCTACGAGATGATCGCTGGCGTCCGACCGTTCAGCGGCCGCGGCGATCAGGCCGTGCTCGTATCGGCGCTGACGGCCGACCCGGTGCCCCTCGTCAGCGTCCGCCCTGATGTCCCGGCCGCCCTCGACGCGCTCGTCCGGCGCATGCTGGCCAAGCGTCCGGCCGATCGCGTGGCCAATACCGCTGAATTGATCGCTGCGATCACATCCTGCGCCATCGCGCCGCCGGTTGGGGCTGCGGTCTCGGTCGCATCGTCCGCTAGCATCGCAACCGGCGAGCCCGAACGCGACCACGTGCAACGTCGCGAGAGCGCGCTCACGCGTGGCGGCGAACGCCGCCAGGTCACGGTGGTGGCCTGCACAGTCGAAGGGCAAGATGCACTCGTGGAGCGCCTCGATGCCGACGAGTCGGAGCGCGTCATCGCCCGGTTGCATGAGGCGGCGGCCGAGGTAGCCACGCAGAACGGTGGCATCATCAACCAGTTCGCCGGTGACGATCTCGTGATGCTGTTCGGTGTGCCGACCGCGCACGAAGACGATGCGGTGCGCGGTGCACGCGCGGCGTTGGCATTGCGCGAGCGAATCGCCGAGGTGGCTTCGACACTGGATGCCCGTTTGGCCGCGTCGCTCCGAGTGCGCGTGGGCATTCACGTGGGAGCGCTGGTGGCGCAACGCCTGCGCAGCGGCGATCGTCGCTTCCGCATCAGCGGCGCCCCGGCCGACATGGCCACGCGGCTGGCGGCGGCCGCCGATCCGGACACGATTCTGGTGAGTCCGGAGGTTCGTCGACTGGTCGCGGCATTCATGCACACGGAGCCGTCGGCTCCCGTTGTACTGCCGGGCGACACCAATCCGGCCACGCCGCATCGCATCCTGCACGCATCCGATGCGCGTTCACGACGCGAAGCCGGCGAGGCGGCTGGTCTCAGGCCGTTCGTCGGCCGTGCCCGCGAGCGCGCGATGCTCGCCGAGCACGTCGAAAGCGCACGACAGGGTCAGGGTCGATTCACCGTGCTCATTGGCGAAGCGGGTGCGGGAAAGAGTCGGCTGCTGCACGAACTCCGCGACCTCGCCGTCGCGCAGGGTTTGCGCGTGATCGACGGGCGCTGTGATGCGTACGGCGGAAGCACGCCGTTCCTGCCCTTCGTCGACGCCGCGTATAATCTGCTTGGGCTTCCGCGCGAACAGTCGGGACCCGAGCGGCACCAAGCGGCGGTCGCCGCCGTGCGCGCCATCGATCGGTCGCTGGAAGAGCATCTGCCGTTCTACCTCACGCTGCTGGCGATTCCGAGCGAGGCGTATCCGGTGCCGGACGCTTTGCGCGGCGAGCGGTTTCAGGGCGCGATGCTCGAAGCCATCGCCGCCCTGTACACGCTTGGCTCCCGTACGACACCGACCCTGTTGCTCCTCGAGGACTGGCATTGGGCTGATGAGGCATCGCGCGCGGCTCTCCGACAGCTCGCTGAGGTCGTTCCGGGCTCTCCCCTGTTGTTAGTTGTGACGTCACGCCCCGACAATGCATTCGACTGGGGCAGCGCCGAGCATCAGACGCTGGTGCACTTACCGCCGCTCGACGGCGCCGCTTCGGCGTCGATCGCGCTCGCGGTCTTCGGCGCTGATCGTATGTCGCCGTTACTGGTGGCGCGATTGCACGAGCGCACCGGTGGCAATCCGTTCTTCCTCGAAGAAGTCTGCGAGGCGCTCCGTGAAGACGGCAGTGTCACGGTACGCGACGGTGAAGCGGTGGCTGCCGCGGACTCCGGCACCGTGCACGTCCCGGAAACCGTGCAGGGGGTGCTGCGCGCGCGAATGGACCGTCTCGACGACGAAGCTGCTGAAGTACTGCGTGTGGCCGCGGTCATCGGTCGGGAGTTCTCCCGCGGCGTGCTGGAGGATGTCGTGGAATCGCCGACCGATCTTGTGCGCTCGCTCGAACGGCTCAAGTCGTCCGGCCTGGTGCAACAGATCGCGGTGGTACCGGAGCCGACCTTCCGCTTCAAACATGCGCTGACCGAAGAGGTCGCGTACGATAGTTTGCTCGAACACCAGCGTACCACGTTGCACGACACCGTCGGTCGTGCCATCGAACGGCGCTACGCGGCACGCATCGACGAACATGTCGAACGGCTGGCGCACCACTTCAGTCGCGCCGAGGCGTGGCCCGATGCCGTGCGCTACGGTACGCAGTCGGCTGATCGTGCCATGGGGCTGAGCCAGAACGCCGACGCCCTGCATACGCTCGAGCGAGTCGAGGCGTGGGTGCAGCGCCTGCCCGACGATAGCGCGCGTCGCGATTTGCTGGCCGACACGTTGCTGCGGCAGGAGCGACTCAGTGAGATGCTTGGCTTGCGCGCCCGCCAGCTGTCCATCGTGGATGCGCTGATTTCCGCGCTCGCACCGTTCGGTCCATCCGATCGACTGGCGCAGGTCTATCTGCGGCAGGGAGACGCGTACACGCTGCTCAAGCGCTTTGAGGCGGCCGATCGTGCACTCGAGACGGCCCTGCGTATTACCCGGGAACGCGCGGACAAGCAGGGCGAACGGAACGCGCTCCGCAGCATCGCCTTTCTGCGTTCGCATGAAGGGCGACACGAGAGCGCGCTCGAGAAGATCGAAGAGGTTTTGGCGTTGGGCAGGGCTGCCGGGGACACCCGGGCTCAGGCCGGCGATCTCGCCACGCTGGGAAATATTCTGCGTGCACTCGGGCAATTGGATCGCGCGCTCGCCGTGCTGGAGGCCGCGCTGGAACGCACCGAGGTCGGCGAGAATCCCGAACGCTACGGCGCGTTGCTCAACGTGATGGGGACCATTCACCGCGAACTTGGGAACCTCGATACGGCGCTCGAGTTTTTCCGGCGCACCGAGGCCTATCTCTCGGTCACGGTGTACGCGTCGTTCTCGCAAACGTCGATTGCCCTTATCCAGCTGCAGCAGGGACGAGTAGAGGAGGCGCTCGCGACCTATCAGGACCTGCTGCGCTTGAACCGGAAGGCGGGCTTTGTCGAGGGGATCGCGCTCGGCTGTCGTTCATTGGGGGAGGTGCTGATCGGCCTCGATCGTCACGAAGAGTCGGTGCCATACCTCCACGAATCAGCCACCTTGTTCGCGCACATCGAAGATCACCGGAATGAGGCGCTGATGTGGCGTCGATTGGCGGGCATTCATGAACACTGTGGCGCACCCGAGCAGGCGCGCACGGCATGGATGAAGGCGCGCGAGTTGCACCGGAAGCATACGAGTCTCTCGTATGAGGCCGAGGCGGTCGAGGGTATCGCGCGCGCCGAGCGGCAGTTGAACTGCCGGCCCGAGCAGGTGGTGGAGCGCTACGAAGAGGCGCGCGTCCTGGCGGTGCGCGAGGACGATCATGTCCGGGAGTTGGCGATCCGCAACTCACTTGGTATCGTACACTGGCAACGCGGCGCCTATGCGGACGCGGTGCGCGAGTATGAGGCGGCTCTTCGCATTTGTCGCGTAACCTCCGACCGGGTGCACGAAGGGCTTATTTTGAACAGCCTCGGCGCGTCACTCAACAAGCTGCGTCGTTGGGATGAAGCGCTGACCACGCTTTCCGAGGCGGTGCGTGTGAACACTGCCAGCGGCGAGCAGCTGCTGCTGGGCCACGCCCTCTCGGCGCTCGCCGATGTGTGCATCGGGCGGGCGCAGTTCCGCGACGCACTCGAGTACCTGCAGTCCGCGATGACCATCCGGCTCGCGACGGGCGATCGTCGTGGCGAAGGATGGTTGCTGGAAAGAATGGCGCGTGCGCACCGCGCGCTCGGAAATCAGGCCGAGGCGGCGAGCGCTGCGCAGAGCGCCGAGCGGATCGCGCGCGAGGTAGACGACGCCGCATTACGCGACGCCCTCACCGCGATCCCGCCGGTCGCGGCGCACGTTGTACCGTAGGGTCTCCGATTCCTGAATACTGTCCGATCACGTTTACACTGAGTCACCATGCCGCACTACATCATCGAGCGTAATGTCGGATCGCTTTCGTCCGACCAGTTGACCGCCGCCGGTCGTATGTCCAACTCCGTGCTGGCGGAGATGCCCGAGGTGGTGTGGGTGAAGAGCTATGTGTCCGATGCCGAAGGGAAGATTTATTTCGAGTACATCGGCCCAACCCGGAAGCGGTGCTCGAGCATGCGCGCCGCAGCGGGATGCCCGCGAACAAGATTTCCGAAGTATCCCTCGAGATCAATCCGGCGATGTTCATGTAGCTGGTGATGAACGGCGGCAGGACGTGGCGGCGGCGCCACGGGGGTGCCCCATATTTCACGGGGTCGTCGATGAGTACTCGCCGGCCCCGACCCGTCCTCCCTATTCGGAGTTGCAGGATGATTGCTCGTTCGACGTTCCGCAGGCCTGTGCTCGTCACGCTGCTCCTGCCGGCGCTCGCGTCGGTGCTGGTGCCGCGAATCGCCGCCGCACAGGATCGCTCGCAGTCGCGCTCCATGGTGTCGTCGAAGCAAGGCGTCGTGGCCAGCGAGAGCGTGCTGGCGTCGCAGGTAGGCGCCGCTGTGCTCGAGCGTGGGGGCAACGCCATTGATGCGGCCGTCGCCATGAATGCGATGATGGGGCTTGTGGCCCCCATGAACGATGGCATCGGCGGTGATCTTTTCGCGATCATCTATGAGGCGAAAAGCGGCAAGCTCCACGGACTGAACGCGTCGGGATGGGCGCCGAAAGGCCTCACCATCGAGCATCTTCGCGCCAAGGGACGTACCACCATGCCAGCGCGCGGGATCGATGCGGCCACGGTGCCCGGCGCGGTCAATGGTTGGGAGAAGTTACTTACCCGCTTCGGTCGCAAGACGTTCGCCGACGTGCTCGCGCCGTCGATCGTCTACGCCGAGTCCGGCTTTCCGGTGGGCGAAGTGGTGAGTGTGTTCTGGAAGGACAGTGAGAAGGTGCTGCGCGAAGATGCCGCTACCACGAAGACGTTCTTGCCCGGTGGCCGGTTACCGTTATCGGCGGAGATGTTTCGTAATCCTGAGCTGGCCTGGAGCTATCGGCAGATAGCGGTTGGTGGGGCGGCGGCGTTCTACAAGGGCCCGGTGGCGGCTAAGCTGCTCGCCAGCAGCAAGAGCCATGGCGGCACGATGACCGCCGCCGATCTGGCCGAGTTCGACAGCGAATGGGTGGCACCGATCTCCACGACGTATCGCGGATGGACCGTGTACGAGTTGCCACCGAACGGACAGGGCATCGCCGCCCTCGAGATGCTGAACATCATGGAGACGTTTCCACTCGCCACGATGGGACAGAATTCGGTGCCGGCGCTGCATCACATGATCGAAGCGAAGAAGCTCGCCTACGCCGACATGCAGCAATACGACGGCGATCCGCGCTTCGTGAAGATCCCCGTCAGCGCGCTACGCTCGAAAGCCTTCGCTGCCGAGCGCGCGAAGCTGGTAAACGCATCGAAAGCCTCATGTGCCGTGAGCCCAGGTACGCCCGGCGTCACCGACAATGGCACGACGTATTTGAGTGCCGTCGACAAAGAGGGGAACATGATCTCCCTCATTCAGAGTAATTACTCCACCGTAGGCTTTGGCGCTGGTATAACCGTGGCTGACGCTGGGTTTGTATGGCATAACCGAGGCGCCGGATTCTCCTTCGATCCCGCCAGCGCCAACGCGCTCGCGGGTCGCAAGCGTCCGCTGCACACGATCATCCCGGCGTTCATGGAGAAGGGCGAAACGCGCATCGCGTTCGGCATCATGGGCGGCTGGAATCAGGCCCAGGCGCACGCGCAATTCGTCTCCAACATCGTCGACTTCGGCTTGAACATCCAGAGCGCGCTCGACGCGCCTCGCTTTTCCAAGGAAACGTTTCCCGGATGCGACGTCAACTTCGAGTCGCGCATCCCCGATGACGTGCGTAAGACCCTCGCCGCGATGGGACACGAGATCGTGATGCGAGGAGATTACTCGAGCACGCGCATGGGAGCCGGGCAGGCCGTGATGCGCAACTACACCACGGGCATCAATTCCGGCGCGTCCGATCCCCGGAAAGACGGTTCGGCGGTGTCGGAGTTGCTGCCGCCAACGCCGCGCACAAGGGCCGCAGCGAAGCGCTGAGCGTTGTGCGGAACGCGCGACGCTACAGGACTTTTCGCCCTTGAATCACGCGCACGAGTATGACCACGACCGCGATGACTAGCAGAATGTGGATGAGTCCGCCCATAGTGTATGCGCTGACCATACCGAGCAGCCAAAGCACGACGAGGATAATGGCGAGTGTCATGAGCATGGTGTGTTCCCGAAGAAGGTGGCCGTTCGTGGTCCCGTGCGGCGTTCCCGAGTTAGGGCGCTGCCCGGGACGGTAGTACTTATTGCAATCGCGATGCCACGAACTGCAGCTGAGGCCGTGAACCTTACTCGGTGTATGCCTGCTGACTATGGTTGAGGATGTCCAACTTCATTTTCGAAACGACGCCGCGGGTGATCTGTGCGGATGGTGAAAGCGAGCGATTGGGCGACCTGGTCCGTGAGTTCGGCATCAGTCGTCCGCTCCTAGTCACCGATCGCGGTATCGTAGACACGGGGCTGCTCGAGCCGATACTCGCGTCGTTTCGCGCAGCGGGACTGGAGGTTACGGTGTTTGCCGACGTGCTGGCCGATCCGCCCACGTCTTGCGTGGAGGCGGCTGTCGCGCTCGCTGTGGCGTCGCGGGCCGACGGCGTCATTGGATTTGGCGGGGGCAGTTCGCTCGATGTCGCCAAGCTTGTGGCCCTGCTGTCCCGCTCCGGAGCATCGCTCGACGCGGTGTACGGCGTCGGATTGGCCGTGGGACCTCGCTGGCCGCTGATCCAGGTGCCAACCACCGCGGGCACCGGCTCCGAGGTGACGCCGATAGCGATCGTGACGACCCCCAGCGGCGAGAAGCAAGGCGTCGTGTCGCGATTGCTGTATCCCGATGTCGCGGTGCTCGATGCCACGCTCACGGTGGGACTCCTCCCGCGGGTCACCGCCATGACCGGTATCGACGCCATGGTGCACGCCATCGAGGCGTACACCAGCCGTCATCGCAAGAACGTGGTCTCCGATACGCTCGCCATGCGTGCGCTGCGGCTGCTCTCCGATAACATCGGTACGGTCATCGAGAACGGCGCCGACCTCACGGCGCGTCGCGCCATGCTGCAGGGGTCGATGCTGGCCGGCATGGCCTTTGCCAACGCGCCCGTGGGCGCTGTGCATGCGCTCGCCTATCCGCTTGGCGGACAGTT
>NZ_JBDNFF010000152.1:0-4608 GCF_041689975.1 Gemmatimonas sp. | reverse complement strand
TCTCGGCCGTCGTCACGACTCCCGCGAGCTGGACGGCTGCCACGCGGAGCGTGAAGCTTTGGTCGTAGGTAATGCCGAGCGTCAGGAAGACGTCGGAGGCCGTCTGCTTGGCGAAGCCCAGTGCCGAGGTCGAAATGGTATAGGGGCCGCCTACACGCAGGCCGATAAGGGAGTAGCCGCCGTTGCCGCGCGTGACGGCCGCGTAGCGGGTCCCAGACGGCTGGTGAATGGCCTCAACGCGAACGTTTTCCACGCCACGACCGCTGGAGTCGCGCACGGTCCCTCGGATGGCGGAACCGGTCACCTGGGCGTGGGCGGCTGTGGGAGTGACGGCAGCAGCGGCCGAAACGGCCAAGGCCAATCCCGCTAGGCCGCGACACGCGCTCTTGATCACACGGTTCATGTATAGCTCCTCGTTTTCGATTAATGCGAAGTCGCTGGAGGGGAGGCTCGGTAACGCACAAGTGAGCCCGCTTCACTACGCCCAGTTACTTTAGCATTTTCGGGGGCTCTGCACACGCGACTCCCTGATATTGACGTCGGCTGGTTACCGGCCCGTTACACGAGGCGCTGTCAACATCGCCGAACGTTTCCCAAAGACGACACCCGTACACGGGCGCTACTGACCGGGATTCCGCCTCAAGATTGATTACCGACACGGTGGGGGGCGGTCAACGTGCCCCCTTCCTTCATTTACCCTGCTCCCTCAGGCACAGCGCTGACCGCCGCGCCAATCCTCCGTGACCCACCGGTTACGCTCCTCGGTTGCCCGTATGTAACGGCGAACCTAGCTTTCCCGGTCTCGGCAGCTGGCCTCGTCTGTCCAGCGCCGAGAAACGCCTCCTCCACATTCGGACAAACTGTATCTATGCATATTCAACGTTGGCTCAGCCTGGCCGTCACGGTCGTGGCGCTGACCGTCGGTGCCTCTAAGCCGCTCGCGGCGCAGGGAACCACGACGGGCGCGATCACCGGCCTCGTGACGGACGAGAAGAATGCTCCGGTCCCGAACGTGTCGGTCGAAGTAGTCAATCGCTCCAATGGTGCGAAGGCCAGCCAGATCACGCGAGACAATGGTCGCTTCTTCATCCCGAACCTTGAAGTCGGCACCTATACCGTCATTGCGCGTCGCATTGGCTTTGCGCCGCAAACGCGCACCGACGTCGTGGTCAGCCTCACGCAGACTACGCGCCTGGACTTTCAGCTGCGGGAACAGGCGACCCAGCTCGCCACCGTTCGCACGGAAGCGGTGACCACGACCTCCGATTTCTCAGCCACCCGTCAGGGCGTGCAGACGGTCCTCACCGACACGCTCGTGCGTCGCTTGCCGACGCTGAATCGTGACGTAACGGATTTGATCCGCAACTCGCCGCAGGTGAACGTGGCGCAAGACGGACGTATCTCGGCGGCCGGCCAGAACAACCGTTTCAATAACATCCAGATTGACGGTGTGTCGCTTGCGAACCGCTTCGGTCTCGGTAGTTCGCCGACCGTTGGTGCGCAGGTCGGTGGCCGCGCCCTGCCGCTCGACGCCATCAAGGAATTCCAGGTGCTCGTGTCGCCATACGACGTGCGCCAAGGCAACTTCACCGGCGCGCTCGTGAACGCGGTGACGCAGTCGGGCACGAACGAGTTCAAGGGATCCGCGTTCCTGTATTACCGCGACCAGCAGATGGGTCGTGACACGGCGTTCCTGCGCACGTCGCCGTTCGTGCGTCGCCAGCTTGGCTTCTCGCTGGGCGGCCCGATCATCAAGAACAAGCTGCGCTTCTTCGCCACCGTTGAAACCAGCCAGAACGTGGCACCGTCGGCGGGACCGTTTTACGACCCGACGTCGCCCACCGGCCTCGTGAACTCCCCGGTCGCCGCCGCGCGTATCACCACCGCGCAGGTCGACTCGTTCGTGAACTACCTGTCGAGCAAGGGCATCGCCGCCGGCACCGGTGCGTTGCAGTCGAATGAGAATCCGCTGCTGAACACGTTCGTGCGTCTCGACTACCAGCTGTCGGGCAACACGCGTCTCGTGCTGCGCAACATCTACAACGACCAGGAAGCCTTCGACTTCTCGCGCTCGCTTGGGCAATTCAACTTCACGTCCAACGGATTCCGTCGTACCGAGAAGTCGAACCAGATCGTCGGTCAGGCGTTCACGAACTTCGGGAACGGCTTCTCGAACGAATTCACCGTGGGCCTCACGACCACGCGCTTCAAGCGCGTGCCGGACGTGCTCGCGCCGCAGGTGCTGGTACAGAACATCGGTGGCACGGGCTCGGGCATCGGGTTTCGCGCCGGTACCGAAGCCAACTCGGTTGGCAACGAGCTCCGCGAGGATCTGTACGAAATCCAGAACAACTTCACGATGCCGCTGGGCAATCACATCGTGTCGATCGGTACCCGCAACGAGATCTACAAGGCGTACAACTCGTTCTTGCAGAACGGATACGGCAACTACACGTTCAACTCGCTCTCCGACTTCGTGGCCAACCGCGCGCCGGCTTCGTTCTCGGGTTCCGGTGGGCTCGGCGGCGACGTGGTGGCCAATTTCTCGGCGGCACAGCTCGCCGGGTACATCCAGGACCAGTGGACGGTGACGCCGCGCTTCACCACCACGGTCGGCCTGCGTATCGACGTGCCGCTCTTCTTCGACAAGCCGTCGTTCGCCGCCACCGTGCAGCGTGACTTCGGTCGCAGCACCGCCGACCTGCCGTCGGGCAACCTGCAGTTCTCGCCGCGTATCGGCTTCAACTGGGACGCCACCGGCGACCAGAAGAATCAGATCCGTGGTGGTGTCGGTCTGTTCCAAGGCATCCCGGCGTATGTGTGGATGGCGAACCAGTTCCAGAACACCGGCGCCGGTCTCGCGCAGTTCACCTGCGGCGGCGGCGTGACCGCAACCAACGGCGCGGCGCCGCTGTTCAACGCCACGCCGGTGTCCCCGCGCGGTTGCGGCCTGCGGACGAACGGCACGGCAGGACGCAGCCTCGATGATGGTACGATCCTCGGCACGGTGAACCTGGCCGATCCGGACCTCAAGTTTCCGCAACTGCTCCGCGCCACGCTTGGCTATGACCGCAAGCTGCCCGGCGATGTGATCGCGACGTTTGACGGTCTGTACTCGCGTTCCATCAACAGCTTCTTTTACAACAACATCAACATCCCGCAGACGGGTCGCATCGACGCGCAAGGACGCACCGTGTTCGCCAATTTCGCGGCCAACGGAGTTCCGACCGTCTCGCCGCTCTTCCCGGTTTACGGCTCCAACGTCATCGAACTATCCAATCAGAGCAAGGACTACGCGTACAGCGCCACGGGCCAGCTCCGCAAGCGCTTCAGCGGCGCCTTCGAAGGCTCGGTGGCGTACACGTATGGTCGCAGCTACTCGGTGACCGATCTCACGTCGTCGGTGGCGCTCTCCAACTGGCAGTTCGGCCGCGTGTACTCGGGATTGCAGACTGATCAGCCGGTGAGCGCGTCGGCCTTCGACCAGCCGCATCGCTTGCTCATCAACGGCACGTACACGGCGCCGTGGAAGTCGAACCAGACGAACGTCACCTTCTACTACAGCAAGGCGTCCGGTACCCCGTATTCCTTCACGTACAGCGGCAACGGTGGCCGTGGTGATATGAACGGTGACGGCTCGAACGCCAACGACCCGATCTATATCCCGACGGGTCCGACCGATCCGAAGATGGGCTTCTCGCAGACCACGGTCGGTGGCGTCACGCTCACACCTGCCCAGCAGGCCGCGAACCTCGATCAGTTCATCAAGGACAACAGCTGTCTCGAATCGCAGCGCGGCACGATCATGAAGCGGACGTCCTGCCGGAACCCGATGTTCGATCGCTTCGACGTAACGCTCGAACAGCAGCTACCGACGATCCGCGGCGAACGTGCGACGCTCCGCCTCGACATCTTCAACGCGGCGAATCTGCTGAACAGCAAGTGGGGACGTATCAAATCCGCCTCGGGCAACAGCAATGCGTCGCTGTTGCAGGTGCAGTCGCTCACGAGTGCCGACCCCGCCACACAAGTGCCGGTCGTGACGTTCACGAACAACTTCAACCCGAGTTTCACGCCGCTCAACTTCAGCCAGTTTTATCAGGTGCAGGCGAGTCTGCGGTTGTCGTTCTGAGCTGGTTTCGCTCGTGATGGGCTGGGGAAGGCGGCGCCGGAGACGGCGCCGCCCTTTCCGTATCCGCTTTTCGGAGCGATCGCGAACTCCCTAGGAAGCAGGGGGGAGGGTTTTAGGGGGCAGGGGGCAGGAGGGACTGCGTAGATTTGCGCGAGGGGGCGGTGTTTGGAACACGTCGCTGCGTACGCCTCCCTGTATCGTGGCGCATGCAAGATCCCGCCAACATTCTCGCGTGGCATCGCGCGATTTCGCTGGCCGTCCGAGTGCACCGCATTGCGCGCGGTATCACGCGCACGCAGGCGCCGGAACTACGCACGCAAGTCACACGCGCCGTTGACTCCATCCCCACCAACATCGCGGAAGGGGTCGCTCAGCCCAGTGACGCCGATTGTGCTCGATTTCTCAGTTACGCCATCTCGTCGGCATTCGAAGTCGAGAGCCACCTCATCCTCGCGGACAAGCTCGGTCTCAAACTC